>CAZTDG010000230.1:0-801 GCA_964612655.1 uncultured Acidimicrobiales bacterium
GCTTTGTACCCGCTCGCCCTCGTGGTGAGGAAAGATCAGATCGGAGCCGCCGCCATGCAGGTCGAGGGTTTGTCCGAATTGCGCCCAACTCATGGCGCTGCATTCGATGTGCCAGCCAGGGCGGCCGGGGCCAAATGGTGTTTCCCACGATGGCTCGTCGTCGGCGGATGGCTGCCACAAGATGAAATCGAGCGGGTTGCGTTGCCGCAGATCGGTCGGGGTTCCGCCTCGTTCGGCGGCCAGCGCCAGCATGGTGTCCTCGGCATATCCCGAGAGGTGCCCAAACTCTGGCGCGGTACTCACGTCGAAGTAGGTGATTCCGTCGACCTCATAGGTGTGGCCGTTCTCCTTTAGGCGGGAGATGAGATCGACCATCGCGTCGATCGATTCGGTCGCTCGCGGCTCAGCGATCGGCGGACGCATATCCATTGCCGTCATGTCACCGTGGAAGCGGGCCATTTCGGTTGCCGCGAGTTCGAGAAAGTCGATACCGAGTTCACGAGCCTTCGGCAAAATCGAATCGTCGACGTCGGTGACGTTGCGCACCATCTGAACCTCGTGGCCGAGGTCCTCGAGACGTCGAATCAAAAGATCGTAGGTGAGATAGGTGTTGGCGTGGCCGAGATGCGTGGAGTCGTACGGAGTGATTCCACACACATAGATACGGACGATCGGGCCAGGCTCAAAGGGCACGACCATCGACGCGCTGGTGTCGAATATTCGGATCACCCCGAAAGGCTACCGGCGAAGCCTTAGCCGCCAGCGGCTTCGCCGCCATTTTGGCGGCACGGGTTCGCCTCT
>CAZTDG010000230.1:901-4159 GCA_964612655.1 uncultured Acidimicrobiales bacterium
TGCGGAAGCCTTAGCCGCCAGCGGCTTCGCCGCCATTTTGGCGGCACGGGTTCGCCTCTATTGCCTGCGCCGCAATCGCACATTCGCCTTCGGCTCGGTGTGCTCTGCGGAAGCCTTAGCCGCCAGCGGCTTCGCCGCCATTTTGGCGGCACGGGTTCGCTACGGCGTTGCGACTTCGCAGGTCGTGCCCGGCTCTTCAGCGAACTCAAACTCGCCGAGGACCGGCACGTCGTCGTTCTCGCCGAAGTTGGGGATGCCCGCAATAATGACATCGACGTCATCGGGGTCGGCGCCCTGAGCAACCATCTGGTCTTGGTAGGCCGTGATGATGGCGGTCTCGGTGTGGTCGTAGGCCGCTCGCATGCATTCGGATCCACCAATAACGGTTTGTGCGAATGCGAACGCGGCCGGGGTCAGCTCATCATCCTCGTTCGTCCAGGGCAGAGCCTCGACAACTTGGTTCACGAAACCTCGATCGGTGGTGACCGAATCCATCGTGGCGACGGCATCGACGCGTGGTCGCACAAACTCGATGGCGTCCGCATCGATGATGACGCCAGTCGTCCCGTCGGCTCGTTCAATGATCTCCACGCCATCAGAACTCACGCAGGTATCCACATCGCCAACCGCGCGCATCCGAATGGTGTCAGTGCTAATCGTCGCTCCGGCAACCGATGTGCGTTGCGTGCCGATCACCGGCACGCTCGCGGTGATCCGTGCCCGACAATCGAGCGAAATCGGTGTAACGGAAATGAGCGTTGGGCCTTCCTCGACGTCGACACCCACCTCGGCAGTCTCGGAAACCACGTTCTCCCATGGCCAACGAATATCGATGATCCCAAACGACAACAGCGCGACGAGAGCCAACCCGCTGAGCAAGAACACTCCTGCAATCGTTGCTAAGGCGATGCTGGTGCTACGCACGCTTCCTCCTGTGGCTTAGCGAAAGAGTAGGCCGAAAAAGGGCCCGACTCTGAGCCGGTGGCGGGAAACCGACCCAGAGCCGAACTTCTGGGTTTGGTCCCGGCCCGGTGGCGGGATACCAAACCGGGACCAAACAGCTTGGGCTCCGAACCTTGGGGGAAGGTGGAGCCCTGCGGAAGTCAAAGGGGGGACTCTGCTTCTGCGATTTTGAGAAATTGGTCCGACACCGATTCGGTGGCGGGAAACCGTCACGGTGTCGGACATGTGCATGACGCACGGGTTCCGACGAAAGTCGCGTAAGTTACTGTGAAGTAGGTCACAGTATTGGAATCGCCACTCTGTGTCCCGCTCGCACTTCCGGCGAGATCCGCGTTTGCGGCGCCGAAACTCAAGAACTTCTCCGCTCGCCGATTTCGGGCGAGAACCGCGGCAATGAAGACTCGCTGGCCCTTTAGATGTCGGCGAGAAACGATTCGATTAGCTGGAGCTGCTCGTCGGTCGGGTTGCCACCGAGCTCCGACGAGGAGTTGTCGCCGAGCGCCCAATACGCAAACGACTCGGCAAAGTCGCCGGCGCCGGTCGCGAAGTCTCCCGCATAGGCATCTGGCCACCAAGGAGCTCCGCCAAGATCACGTGCGTCACGCCAATCGTTTCGCTCGCCGTCACCAAAGTGTTCCACGTCGATGGCATGCGCCAGCTCATGAGCCAGAATCCCGGCGAGTGACTCGGCCGTATCGCTGTCACGAACGAACATGTCGATCGACTTGTCATAGGGGTAGGTCAGACCACGGAAGCGGTCGTCGCTACCGAGGTAGTTGATTTCCCAGCCCGGCAAAATCGCTTCCCAATCGAAGGGCAACAGCGCCTCGGCCTCGGCACCCAGACGTTGGTTCGAATTCTCGAACGCAACGCTCGGCGGAGGCTCTTCGACACTGGCGCTCGCAGCTTCGGCAGCGGTCGTGGCGGGGGTGCTTGCAACTTCGGCAGCGGTTGTGGCGGGGGTGCTTGCAACTTCGGCAGCGGTCGTTCCAGGCACGATGACAGCACCCGCCAATCCGCGGAGCGGCTCGGGTTCTGGTTCGGGCTGATCCAACGACTCCGGCGGAGCTTCGGGAGCTGAGCTGACCATGACGAGCGTTCCAACCGACACCGCACTGACGATGACACCGGCGGTCGGAACCCACAGACGACGCTTAAACCAACCAATGAGTCCCGGTACGGCCTCATCTTGGGCGAACATCGAGGCGAGCAACTGCTCCTCGATGAGTTCGCGTCGTTCAGCGAGCGATGCCGCCAAGATGTCGAGATCCTCGCCGCGCAGCGGCACTGAGGAACCCGGCGACCGGTCGCGCAACACATACACCAGCGACAGGTAGCGATCGAGCACGTGCTGATGGGCTTGGGAGTCGAGCGGTAGAGCGTGACCCGACGCCATCAACACGTTGTCGTTCAAGTCGATGGTCAGTTCCGCTCGATGCGGAATGATCGGGCCACAGTCCAGTTCGTAGAGCGAAGTGATCGTAGAAACGACGTCGTCGTTGAGGACTCGATGACCAGCTTCGAAGTCAGCAAGCTCGCCCACGGTGAACCCGCTGATTGCGGCAAGTTCCTCCAGGTCGGTTCCACCCCGCTGGCGTGCCTCTACGAGAAGCTGCCCAAGACGGTTTGCTGGAACGACGGTTGGTGCGTTGCTGGCCACATAGCCAAGGTCGGCGTGGTCTCCGCGGAATTGAGTGAAGAGCTAGCGGGAGAGTGGTTAGGAGTTGGTCGCAGCTCGAAGGGATTCGAGGATGGTTTCGGTCGTCGGGTCCATCAACTCACTGACGATCTTCCCATCGGCCAAGAAGAGCACGCGGTCGGCGTAGGCCGCGGCGGTCGGGTCGTGGGTGACCATCACGATTGTTTGGCCGAATTCATCGACGGCCCGACGCAAGAAGTCGAGAATCTCCGCGCCCGTCTGACTGTCGAGGTTTCCCGTCGGCTCGTCGGCGAAGATCACCTCCGGGCGAGATGCCAGAGCTCGTGCAACCGCAACACGCTGTTGCTGACCGCCAGAAAGCTCCGATGGCTTGTGGGAGAGTCGGTCGGCCAACCCGACAGCGTTCACGATCTCCTCGAGCAGCGCATCATCGGGCGCTGATCGACCCAAGTCGAGCGGGAGGGTGATGTTCTCCCGAGCGGTCAACGTCGGGATGAGGTTGAAGGCCTGAAACACGAATCCCACCTGGTTGCGCCGGAGCAAGGTGAGTTCCTTTTCGGACAGATCCGCCAGGTTCGTTTCGCCGATCATGATGTGCCCGGTCGTCAACGTGTCGAGCCCTGCGAGGCAGTGCA
>CAZTDG010000231.1:0-4158 GCA_964612655.1 uncultured Acidimicrobiales bacterium
GGATTTGTTGACATGCTCGAGGCGAACCAACTCGACCGGCTCTTTGATACCGGGCACGGAGGCCGGTCCGACCGGAACTGCGCTCGTGTTTACGAACAGCGAGGTCACCATTCCCGCCGGCGCAAGGAATTCGTCGGGTCCGGCCAGGTCGCTCAAGCGCGCTGCCAAGTTCACGGCTTGTCCGATGTGGTCGTCACCTTCGAACAAGATCACGTCGCCCGATGCCACGCCGGCTCGAAGCGGCTGACTACTACTGCGGTTGGACTCGATCATCTCCACGACGGCTTCGATCACCGGCTCGGGTTCGACCCCGACCAACATCGCGCCATCTCCCAACCATTTCGCTACACGCACCCCGTGTACAGAGGCTAACCGGCGGATGTTGCCGCGAACCTTTTCGAGCAGGTCGACAGCAGCTGCATCGCCTTCTCGGTCGGTGAAAGCGGTGAAGCCAGATACATCAACGAACGCAAAGGTTCGCTGTACTCGGGTTACTCCGCCGGTTCGGATGACATCGCTCACGCAGGTGACAGTAGCTCACGAAGTTGCTTCAGCGCGAACGGCGTCGCTCAGAGTCGGCCAACGATCGAGAACCCAGTCGCCGAACGGCTTGTCGGTCAGCACAATAAGCGCCAAATTCACAGCAGGGTCCGTCCACACGAATGTCCCAGCTTGCCCAAAATGGCCCCACGTCTGCGTGGAGTTGGACGCTCCGGTCCAGTGAGGGGCTTTGTTGGATCGAATTTCTGGGCCGAGTCCCCACGTGTTGGGGGCCTGACGCCCGTAGCCCGGCAATACCCCTACGAGTTCGGGCAAATACGGAGTCGTCATCGCCGTGATCGTCGATGGAGCGAGCAGTCGGGGTAGACCTCGAAGAAACGAGACGATGTCACGAACGCTCGAGCGGGCCCCGTAGGCCGGTGACGTCACCAGTTCGGTCGACGACATTGCAAGGGGCTGGAACAACCCTTCTCGCAGATAGTCGGCAAAGGCCATCTCGGTCTTGGTCTCTACGTGACGAGCGGCCATTTCATAGCCGCCATTGGAGTAGATCCGACGTCTGCCCGGGCCCTCGAGCTCGGATCCATCTGGCGCGAGCCCGGCAGCGTGACCGAGAAGGTCGGCGAGGGTCGCGCCGCGAGCGTCGACGACGTCGTCCAACGCGACGGAGCCCTCTTCTACAGCGACGTGCACCGCGGCTGCGGTGAAGAGCTTGGTGACCGAGGCGAGCTCAAAGACTCGACCGGTATCTCCGTGGCTTTCTACCGAGCCGTCGGCCAATATGACGCCAGCGGCTGCGTTGCACGGCCACTGTTCGATTGTCGAAAGTGCTTTCACTTCGAGACGGTGTCCGCCGTTGGTTCGGTCTCGTCATCGCTCTCGTCAAGATCGAGTTCGGTCTCGTCGTCGGTGTCATCGAGAACGGTGTCTTGGGCTGTCGCTACCTCGCCACCTCGTGGCCAGGCGATGGTGATCAGTCCGCCGACGATCAGCGCGATGCTCATCCAAATGTTCACTCGCAATCCCAAGATCTCGGTTGCGGTGTCGATTCGCACGGTCTCGATCCAGAGGCGACCGATTCCGTATCCGACGAGGTAGGTGGCGATCAGACGACCCTTCGGAAGCCAACCTTTCCGGTCCGCCCACAAGATGACACCCACTAGCCCGATGTTCCAGATGCCTTCGTACAAGAAGGTGGGATGAAAGGTCGGGAATTCCTCGACGGAGGCGAACTCTGCCGGGATCGACCCACGGTGGTTGGCGTCGATCTCTAGGCCCCAAGGAAGATCGGTTGGGCGGCCGAAGACTTCTTGGTTGAACCAGTTGCCCCATCGGCCGATGGCTTGGGCCAGAGGCAAGCCTGGCACGACGGCGTCGAGGACACCCTTTACGTCGATGCCACGAGACTTCGCTACAAATACACCCGCAATGATTCCTGCGGCCATGCCACCGGGAATACCGAGGCCACCCTCCCAGATCTTGAACACGTTGCTGATCGGCTGGCCAGAAAAGCGGGTCGGCCAATCGGTCAACACGTGGTAGGCACGAGCGCCGATCACGCCGGCGGGGATCGCCCAGAGCGCGATCGCGGAGATGTCCTCGGGATCGTTACCTCGTTCAGCCCATCGCTTTTGGCCCAGCCAGATAGCTGAAAATGCACCGATGGCGATCAGCATTCCGTAGATGTTGAACGGGCCGATGGTGTTAAACGATGGAGACGGTATGGCGGCGATCACATCTACCACGGTACTCCCCTGGCTCTGGAGGGCAAAAGAAGAATTATTTAAGTCCCAAATTGTGCCGGTGTCAGCGCCATGAGCGTGTCGGCCGACGCGAGCACTGCAGACTCCATCGCATCGCCGTTGGCGAGCAGCTGTTCGATATAGAAGGTTGCCGTGACGAGCTTGGCAGCGAGTCGGGGATCATCGTCGCCTGCGTCCATGCGGTTGTGGGCGGCCAGGGCCTGGCGAAGCATCGACCAACCGCCAGTGAGATGGCCGAGCATCGTGAGGTACGGGGTTGCTCCGGCGAAGGCATCGGCGGGGTTTTCGGCGAGTTCGGTCAGTAGCGCCACCGTGGTGCTCCGGACGCGTTCGGTCGACTCGGCGAGGCGTTCACCGAGTGCTCTCAGCTCGGGCACGTCGCCTGCCGCGTTAGCGCTTGCCGCGATCTCATCGAGCAGGTCGCTGATGACACCGCCGCCGCGCAGCGGGAGCTTGCGGGCCACGAGGTCGAGGGCTTGGATGCCGTTGGTGCCCTCGTAGATCGGATTGATGCGCGCATCACGGAAGTGTTGGGCGACCCCGGTCTCCTCAACGAATCCCATGCCGCCATGCACCTGAACAGCGATGGACGTGAGTGTGACACCGAGGTCGGTACACCAGCCCTTGGTGATCGGTGTCAGCAGCGCAGCGCGCTCCCCCGCCGCGACTCGAGCGTCAGCGTCGGGGTGATGACCTTCGGCGTCAACGGCGGCGGCATCGAGGAACGCGACGCCCCGTGCGGCTTCGATGTAGGCCTTCATCGTCATCAGGTTCCGCCGAACATCAGGATGCTCGATGATCGGCGATGACGTTCCTGCCGGAGCACCGAGGGCTCTGCCCTGTGTCCGTTCTTGGGCATATGCGACAGCGTCTTGGTATGCCCGTTCCGCGATCGCTACACCTTGCACACCAACGGCCAAACGGGCGTTATTCATCATCGTGAACATGTAGGCCATGCCGTGGTTCTCTTCGCCGATGAGGTACCCGGTAGCACCCTCGTCTCCACCGAACTCGATGACGCAGGTCGGGCTGGCATGGATGCCGAGCTTGTGTTCGATCGAGTTGCAGCGCAGTTCGTTGAGCGTCGTCGGCTTGCCATCCTCATCGAGGAGGAACTTCGGAACGACAAAGGTCGAGATCCCCTTGGTTCCGGGAGGGGCATCGGGTGTTCGTGCCAACACGAGGTGCACGATGTTGTCGGTGAGGTCATGTTCGCCGTAGGTGATGAAGATCTTCTGACCGGTAATTCGGTAGGTGCCGTCGTCGGCTTTCACGGCCTTGGTGCGAAGTGCCCCCACGTCGGAGCCAGCGTCGGGCTCGGTCAGGTTCATCGTGGCGCTCCATTCACCACTGACCAATTGCCGAAGCCAGGTTTCCTTGAGTTCCTCATCGCCGTGATGCATCAGCAGATCGATCGCGCCTTGGGTCAGCAACGGACACAACGCGAACGACATGCATGCCGAATTCAGCATCTCTTGCAGCGCGGTCGACATCAGCCAAGGGAACCCACCGCCGCCGTATGCGGCATCGAAGGGAACCGACTGCCAGCCAGCTTCGACGTAGGCGTCGTAGGCCTCGATGAAGCCGGGCGGCGTCGTGACCGAACCATCGTCGTTCCAGACGCTGCCGTGTTGATCGCCAGGAACGTTCAGGGGCGCAATCGTGTCCTCGAAAAAGCGAGCGGCCTCGCCCAAGAGTGGTTCCAGCAGGTCGATGTCGGCCTCGGCAAAGTCCGGAAACCCAAAGATTGCCTCTGCGTCGGCGAGTTCTTCGAGAATGAACTGGATGTCCCAAATCGGAGCACGGTAGTCAGCCATTGCGTTGCCTTTCGTTGCACATACGCAAACGCCACCATACCGGCTTGGAATCAGCGAGTATCGCTTAGCTACCGACC
>CAZTDG010000232.1:0-2368 GCA_964612655.1 uncultured Acidimicrobiales bacterium
CCGGTGCTGGCACGGTTGGTGCTGGAGCTGGGGCTGGGGCCGGTGCTGGCACGGTTGGTGCTGGAGCTGGGGCTGGGGCCGGTGCTGGCACGGTGGTAGGCGGCACGTTTGGAGCCGTTCCAGGGTTCTGTACACCGGTGGTGTTGAACACATACGCCGCACCGGAATCCTGATTGTCGATGTCGATGTCAACGTTTGGAGCACCGGTTGCGATGATGGTGCCCGAGAGCGCTACCGAAGAACCGAGTTGATCGCTGCCGAGTCCGTCCGATGCGGTGAACTTGGTCTCTTCGACCCAGCCAGCACCGTTGTTGGCGAATGCGAATACGGAACCTTCAGCCGATCCGAAGAGGCTTGAATCGCCGGCGGAGCCGACGATGATCCGTCCGCCCTCGACGTCAACGTCGGTACCGAATTGGTCGGTGCCTGCTTCGTCAGAAGCGACAAGGATGGCGGTCTCGGTCCAGTTTGCGCCGGCTCCAGAGAAGACGTACGAAACGCCGGAGTCAGCACCGGTGTCGTCCATTGGGCCGGCAGCAACGATCGTTGTGGAGTCTGCACGTGGTGCGCCGATGACGACGACGGTTCCATCTACGGCGATTGACTGACCGAAGAGGTCTCCGCCTGCTCCGTCGGAGGCTTCTAGCTTGGCCTGCTGCGACCACGCCGCGCCGCTGCGGGTGAATACGTAGGCTGCGCCTTCGTCGGGCACCGCCCCATCAGCAAATCGTGCGCCAGCGACAGCGGTGTCACCGTCGATGTCAACTGCGTAGCCAAAGCGATCATTTGCGGCGCCGTCAGCGGGGACGAGTTGTGATTGTTGCGTCCACGTTCCACCGTTGTCGGTGAATACGTAGGCCGAACCCGAACCAAGACCTTGGGTTGGGGCACCGACGATGAAGCTGGTACCGGAGATAGCGACGGCTTGGCCGAAGTTCTCTTGGATGACACCAGGGCTCACGCGCTGTTGCTGGGTCCAAACGCCACCGCTGCGGGTGAATACGTAGGCTGCACCAGAGCGAGGTTCGCCACCATTCGCGATTGGAGCGCCGATGATGGCAGTGTCTCCATCAATAGCGACAGACTCGCCGAAGAGATCGTCAAACAGGCCATTGAAGCCCGACGGAATGAGCTTTGCCTCGAGGGTCCAGTTGCCACCGGACTCGACGAATACATAAACGGCGCCGGCGTTGCCTGCAGCCTCGTCGTCCTGTGGTACGCCGACGATCATCGTGTTGCCGTCGACGGCGATTGAACGACCGAAGAAGTCGGTAGCTCCTTGGTCGGCACCGGCGGTTACGCGAACGTCTTCGTTGATGCTTGGTGTGTCAAGCACCTGGGCGCCGCTGACTGCGGTCAAGCCCAAGAGAAGGGAGCCGGTGAGGGCTGCGGAGGAGATTGCGGTTCTCCGTAGCCAGCGAGAGCTGGAAATGGAAGGGGACTTGCTCGGCATGAAAGAGGGCCTTTCGTATTCAATGTCTAGTCGTGGACAAACAAAAGTGTCACGCAGAGGGGTTTTCTGTGCCTGATCCGTAAGCCCAGTCCTTAATGGGCCGAATTACCTGTGCATGGCTAATTAGCGCCGCGACCTATGGGTGGAGACTTCTAAGCTGGTCGCTATGGAACTCTCGCTACAGAAGCTCGACGCCCCTATCGATCGTGAAGGACCACTGTTGTTGGTGATCGCCGACGGCTTTGGTTGCGCCGACTACGAGCCCTCAAACGCCATCGCCATGGCCGAAACGCCAAACATCGACGCGCTGCTTGTCGATTCGATCGAGCTGAAGGCCCATGGCCCAGCGGTTGGCCTGCCCACCGAGGGCGATATGGGCAACAGCGAAGTGGGGCACAACGCGCTGGGTGCCGGGCGAGTCTTTGCCCAAGGCGCCAAGTTGGTAAACAAGGCGATCGCCGAGGGCACCATGTTCGAGGGAGAGGCCTGGAAAGACGTCGTCGCCTCCAGCCGAGAAAACACACTCCACTTCATTGGCCTCCACTCCGATGGCAACGTGCACTCCCACACCGACCACCTCTACGCGATGCTGCGAGCGGCAGCAGAGGCGGGCGTGACCAGTTGTGCGGTGCACATCCTCCTCGACGGACGAGATGTCGATGCACGCTCGGCGATTCCATACATCGAAGCCACAGAGGCTGTGCTCGCCGAGATCAATAACGCTCACGATGGCGCCAACTATCGGATCGCGTCCGGTGGCGGTCGAATGGCGATCACCATGGATCGCTACGGTGCGGATTGGCCGATGGTCGAACGTGGCTACAACACCCATACCCACGGGGTCGGTCGACAGTTCGCGTCGGCGATCGAAGCGGTCGAGACCATGTACGGCGAGTCCGACGCTGGCGATCAGTA
>CAZTDG010000232.1:2468-4122 GCA_964612655.1 uncultured Acidimicrobiales bacterium
TTCGGACACGTCACCTACTTCTGGAACGGCAACCGATCTGGCTTTATCGACGAGGAGCTTGAGACCTACGTAGAGATCCCGTCCGACAACGTCGAGTTCAACAAGGCGCCAGCCATGAAGGTGCGAGAGTGCACCGACTCGGTCATCGAAATGCTGCGCTCGGGCGATTTCGATTGGGGTCGAGTGAACTTCGCGAACCCCGACATGGTCGGTCACACCGGCGACCTCAACGCCACCATCGAGGCGATTCGCGTACTCGACGATTGCATCGGCAAGCTCGTGGCAGTCATCGAGGAGCTCGGCGGCGCGCTGATCTTCACCGCCGATCACGGCAATGCCGACATCATGTACAAAGAAAAGGATGGCGAGCGCATCCCGGTTACGAGCCACACCCTGTCGCCGGTGCCGTTTGGAATCCTCGATATGTCATCGACGGCGTATTCATGGGCTGACGTCGACGGCGCCGGCATCTCGAACGTGGCCGCCACGCTCACGAACCTGCTGGGCTTCGCAGCGCCTGACGACTACGACGCGAGCCTGGTGTCACTCGGCTAAAGCGGCGAGCTCGCAGCCGAAGTTGCTACTCCTCATCGGACTCCGCGGCGCCGATCCGGATTGCTTCGACAACATCGCTGTCGGCCAACGTCGTCGTATCACCTAGCTCATTGCCCGCAGCAATGTCGCGAAGGAGGCGGCGCATGATCTTGCCGGATCGGGTCTTTGGAAGGTCGGTCACGAGGTAAATGTCGCGTGGTCGGGCAATCTTGCCGAGTTTGGTCGCGACATGTTCGGACAGCTCACTACGAATCTCTTCGGTCGCCTCCACGTCATCAACAATGATCACGTAACCAACGATCGCTTGGCCCTTCAGGGCGTCGGCGGCGCCAACGACCGCAGCTTCTGCGACAGCGGGATGGGTGACGAGCGCAGATTCGACCTCGGTGGTCGAAATTCGGTGGCCCGAGACATTCATTACGTCATCGACACGACCGAGCAACCAGAGATAGCCATCGTCGTCGAGCTTCGCGCCGTCGCCACAGAAGTAGCGGCCGGGATATTGGTCCCAGTAGGTCGACTGATAGAGCTCGGGATCTCTCCAAATGCCGCGCAACATCGATGGCCATGGGCGAGCGAGCGTGAGGTAGCCGCCTCCGTTGGTGACGAGGTTGCCAGCGTCGTCGACGAGCTCGGGGTATGTGCCGGGGATGCCGGCGACCGCGGAGCCAGGCTTTGTGATTGCGACGCCAGGAAGCGGGGTGAGCACGTGACTTCCCGTTTCGGTCTGGAACCATGTGTCGACGATTGGAGTGTTCTCTTTGCCGATGTGTTCGTGGTACCACATCCAGGCTTCTGGATTGATCGGTTCACCGACCGTGCCGATGACGCGAAGCGACGAGAGGTCATAGCCCTCGGTTTCTTCTTCGCCCCACTTCATGAACGTACGGATGGCCGTTGGCGCGGTATAGAACTGGGTCACGCCGTAGCGCTCGATCATGTCCCACAAGCGCCCCTTGTGCCACTGGAGTCGATCATCGCCAACACGCTCTTCCATTCGAGGGGTGTCGGGCGTTCCCTCATACATCAACGTGGTCACGCCATTGGTGAGCGGCCCATAGACGATGTAGCTATGCCCGGTGATCCAACCAATGTCGGC
>CAZTDG010000233.1:0-4067 GCA_964612655.1 uncultured Acidimicrobiales bacterium
ATCACCGGTACCACGAGGCCCATCACGGCCATTGAGGTCCAAGGGAACGTCGGCCCGTCCGGGCCGAATTCATCGGCGCGGGTCGCCGCCCAATACATCAGCAGGGCAAGCGGGATACCGATCACGGCAGCAACAAATAGGTGGTACGTCGTTTGGGCGCCGAGCAGGCGTCGCCGCATCGTGGGCGGTGCCCCCGCCGCGATCATGGTGGAGATTTCCTTGTCGACCTCGACGGCGGCGAGCGACGAGGTCACCAATGAAATCAGGATCGCGAGAGCGGTAAACCCGCCGATGGCGATCCACACCGTTTGTGCCGCGGTCGGACCTCCCAACCTGCGGTCGGAGTTGATCCATGCACTTAAGTTGGAACTGGAGCCTTCGGTGATTGTCTGGTTCCAGACGTCATTAGCGATGGTTGCGAGGGCTTCCTCATCCGCGAAGGTTGATGAGTCGCCGACATCGAGGAAGAACTCCTGGGGCACCATGTTCAGGTCGAATCGCTCTTCAATTTCGGGAGACACGAGAATCCAGCTGTCGTATTGGATGAAGGGCACCGGCTCGGCCACAACGAAGTCAACCGGTTCGCCAGCGCGGACCAGGGTGCCATCGAAGTCGATCGCAGCAGAGTTCGTCGCGGGAAGGATCACGGTGTCGGGTGCATCCGGAGTAGACCAGAGATCGGTGTCGAGTCCGGCGGCTGCCAGCACCCGCTCCGTTCCTCGGACTGGCGTGGGTGTGGTGTTCCCGCGGAAGGAGAACGGGTCCGCTGGTTCTAGGAAGAACAATTCTGGGATGACGTCGTTGTCGAAGGGGAACTGTTGGCTTATCACCGGAAAGTGTTGGACGGGAGAGAGCTCATCGCCGACGCGTCGGTCCAATTCGTCGAAGAAGGCGGACTGACCTTGGAGTTCATCGTCGCTTCGAACCTGGAGTTCGATCCAGCCGTCGTTGTCAGAATCGCTTGCGAAGCTGTCCGGGTAGGCCTTGGTTGCAGCACCTAACACCACAGGCAAAATCACGACCGCCACTAGAGCTCCCACGGCGACCCAGGATCGCGCCTGGTGACGTGCCGAGTTGCGGGTGACAATGCGAGCCAATAGCCCGAAGCGGTCAGCTCGCTCACCAACCCGGTGGAGAAGCAGGCCGATAGAGGAGAGTGCGCCTCCAAACATGGCCAGCACCGCGAGTATCAGCAGAGCCGCGCCGAGGTCGCCACCGTCGAAGACGAGGTCTGATGCCGTGACGGCGAGCAGTAGGAGGGTGCCGCCTGCGAGCGCGACGAGACCGAACAGCGGTGCCTTGGGAGTCGGCCGAGAGACGGGTATGTGGTCAGCGAGTGCCGAGGCCGGCGCGAGGCTCTTCAGTCGGCGGGTCGGCCACCACGCCGCAATAACAGCCGCGCCTACACCAACGATGAGAGGGCCAACGACGTCGATCAGATTCCAACGGAAGTCGATGGGAAAGCGGTCTCCGACGACGTCGAGCCAGCCTTGGGTCCAGGCAAGGACACCGACTCCGATCCCGAGCGCAGCGCCGACTGCGGCGCCGAGGAGCCCGGTGAGCCCCGCTTGGATGAGTACGACCTGTTGGAGTTGGGTGTTGTTCGCGCCGGTTGCTTGGAGCTGTCCAAACTGGCGGGTTCGACGTGCGACCCCTACGGCGAATGCGGCGGCCGCCACTAGAGCGACTTGGATCGCAAAGAGCGCAGCGATGAGGGTGCTCAGCTGTTCGGGACGCCCCGCATCTACGACCCCATCATTGAACCCGTTGAAAAACTCGCCGTTCGCTCGAGAAGTCAGGTTGAATGCGATGGGGACATCCGCAGCTTCAGCGATGCGGCTGGCCGTATCGCGCATGACGGGATCGGTATCGGAGAACAGCACCTCGGTAAACGTCGTACCAGGGGCAAACTCGAGTCCTTCGAAAGCGGTAGGCGTCACAATCGCGACGCCGCTGTAGGACGAGCCAGCGCGTGCAACCTCGCCAACGATGGTGAATTCTTCGCTGCCGATAGCGAACGAGTCGCCGACCTCGCGTTCATGGTTGCTTAGCGCGCGCGGAGTCAGTGCGACTTCGCGGTCATCTTGGGCGAGCCGGCCGTTGAGAAGCACGTAGCGCTCGTCAAAGACCGTCTCGTTAAGGTCGAGCCCTGCAACGTTTATGCCTTGAGATGTTGAGGTTGCGAACGGGCCGCCGGTGCTGCCGGATGTCTGCAGCCATGCGGACTGGGCTATGACACCTTCGCTTCCGAGGATCTCTTCGGCGGCGGCGATGACCCTAGTAATTTGCTCATCGGTGAGGGGTATGGGTTCTGAATCGATCGGGGGAGGAGGTGGGACCGGGGAGTCGGCGCGTGCCTGAGATTCGTCAAACACGTCGCTCGGGAAAAGCTGGCTGTCTATATGCAAGATCACGTCTGCGGACCCGAACTCGCTCGTCAGAAAGTCGTCATTGGTGGCCGTAGTCGTTCGCGCGATCGTTGCTGCGCCGACGGCGACACCGACCATGAGCGCTACGAGGCCCACCACCAACGCGGTACGAGCCTTCTGGCCGGTTACTTCGCGCCAGGCGAGTCGAAGGAGGGGTCGGAGGCTGTTCACGATGCCTGCCAGTCCAAAGGGTTTGCTGCGGTCTTCGGCCGTTCGGTAACCGAGTCGATGCGTCCGTCGCGCAATCGGACGACGCGATCGCCCCATGCCGCTATCGACGGATCGTGGGTTACCAGCAGTGCTGCTGCGCCCTCGTCGCATCGACGTCGAAGTATCTCCATGATTGACTCGCCGGTGACTTCGTCGAGTGCGCCGGTCGGTTCATCTGCGAGCAGCAGCCTGCGTTCGCCAACGAGACCTCGGGCGATGGCCACACGCTGGCGTTGCCCGCCCGAGAGTTGATCGGGGAAGCGTTTGCCCAGCCCGTCGAGTTCTACCGCCGTGAGAGCGCTCTCGGCTTGAGCTCGGGCTTCGGCAACTTTCATGCCGTCGAGTTCGAGGGGGAGCGCAACGTTCTCGGCCGCGGTGAGCGAGGCGATCAGGTTGAGGTCCTGGAAGACAAAGCCGACCGAGCGCCGTCGTTGGGTGGCCAGTTCGGTGGGGGAGAGCGCCGAAAGGTCGACCCCGTTTACTCGGACTGCACCCGATGATGACGTGTGTAGCCCGCCCGCCACATTGAGAAGGCTCGACTTGCCCGACCCCGATCGCCCGGTGATGGCGACGAGTTCGCCCGCCGCGATCTTGAGGTTTACGTCGACCAGTGCATCGGTGCGCCCCGGGCCATCGCCGAGGGTCAATGACACCTGTTCGAATTCAAGAACTGGATTACTCACTTGTCCGCCTTCGTTTCGTTGTTCGGTTTCTTTTCTTCGGCCATCAGACGACTCTCCACGGTCTCTAGCCAACGAATTTCTGCTTCTATTGCGTACGTCAAACGATCGAGATGAAGCCGCCACGCAAGCGGCCGGTCTCCTGCTTCTCGCTTCAACGCCATGAACGACTGCAATGACGCCATGGCGGCATCGCGTTGTTGAGCGATGACCGTGGCCGGGTCCTCGACTTCGGTTGCGACGGCGATCAGCACTTTCATCGAGACCTCGTCTCGAAGCGCAAGTTTCTGCTCGACTGGGTTGCTTACCCAGGAGGTCAAGTGCTCGCGCCCTCCAGCGGTGAGGCAGTAGCGCTGACGTCCGGCGTCATCTGGATGGCCGTCGGTGGCAACGAGTCCGTCGCGCTCCAGGCGTTGCAAGGTGGTGTAGACCTGGCCGATGTTGAGCGGCCACGAATCGCCGGTGGCAGCATCGAAGTTCGACTTCAGTTCGTAGCCGTGCTTGGGCTCGTCGGCCAGTAGCGCGAGCAATGCGTCCTTTACGGCCATTGCTCGCCTACTGCCACTAGTTGTGTGCGGGTTTCCGCTGCCGTTAACACATACTCAGTATGTGCATACTGAGTATGTAACTGTCAAATAGTTCTCTGGATGCTCGGTGAAACGCTGCTAACGCTTGCGCTTTTTGCTCTTGCCTTTGCCTTTTCTCGACTTCGCAGCCTTTGCCGCAGCCTTTGCGCTTCGGTAGCGGG
>CAZTDG010000234.1:0-4029 GCA_964612655.1 uncultured Acidimicrobiales bacterium
CCATGGGAAGCCGGTCATAACGTCGACAGCGTCAGCGCCGCCGACACCGACGGCGATCATGCCGAGGCCGCCAGCGTTTGGTGTGTGGCTGTCGGTGCCGAGCATCATGCCGCCAGGGAAGGCGTAGTTCTCGAGCACGACCTGGTGGATGATTCCCGAGCCCGGTGCCCAGAACCCTCCACCGAACTTGGCGCTTACGTCTTCGAGGAACTGGTACACCTCGTGGTTGACGTCGTTTGCGACGGCGAGATCGGTCTCGCCATCGACGCGAGCTTGGATCAAGTGGTCGGAGTGAGTCGTTGTGGGAACGGCGGTCTCGGTGAGACCGGCCGTCATGAACTGCAACCAGGCCATCTGTGCCGTGGCGTCCTGCATCGCTACACGATCGGGCCGGAGATCGGTGTAGGACACCCCTCGTTCCATGCCGCCGTTGTCGACGTCATCGAGGTGGTTGATGAGGATCTTCTCGGTCAACGTGAGCGCACGACCTAGGCGTTCGCGTCCTTTGGCAAGACGGTCGTCAAGAGTGCTGTACACCTCGTTGATGAGTTCGATCGGAGTATTTGCAAAAACGGCCACTGGGCACCTCAATAGAGCGAAACAAACAGGGCAAGTCTATCTCTGTTCGCTATAGGTCATCGCGGAATCACGGACTGGATATGACCCGTTCATAAAATCTGTTCGGATTGCCCAGGTTTGGCTCACCTGCGGGGCCGTTGCGCCGACGGGAAGGCTATGTGGCGCTCTCGTTTCCGAATCGTTGCTGCCTCGATCGGGTTAGCGCTGGTCGCGACGGCGTGCGGCGCAGCGGGGTCGCTGGATCGTGCGGACGCAATCGCTGCACTCGAAACCACAGGCGTGACCACCGCCGAAGCCACCTGCATGGCGGACAGCTTGCTGCTTCTAGACGAGCTCGACGCCGCCGACCCTCGAATCGAACGAGGTGAGTCCGAACGCGACGCGTTGGTGAGTGCGCGCAACCGTTGTGTTGGGGGTGCGCCCGATATCGAAGTAGCGGGTGTGCAACAGGAAAGCGTCACGGATTCCGGGTTTACTGTGGAACGTCCGACCGTGCAGGGTTCGGAGCTCGAAGAATTCGAGATCGAACGGGACGAGTCGCTGGAAGCCGTTGGCTCGGTAAGCGAGCTTCGCACCGATGCCATCGCACACCTAGTTCGAGTGGGCCGGAGCCTCGACAACGCCACCTGCGTGGTCGATCACATTCTTGCTTCCGGGGATGACCATCTCGTGCTGGTGATCGACACCTTTGGCCTTGGGCTCGAACCGATCGAAGCAACAGCCTTCGTCGCTTGTAGCGCGACGAACTAACGGTCCTTCTCTATTGACTGCCTAGCGCGGCCAGGTCCGGCGCTGGCGTCTGCGGTTCGGCGCGGAGTCATCGAGTGCCCAGACCCGTCGCCATGACGCGGTTCGAGGGCCGGTGAGCGATGGTGTTTCGCCCTGGTGTGCCCGTTTGCGCGCCGACCACCAGTCGGTCATCGCCTCGTCGGCGAGTTCGCCGACTCGAGACTCGATTCGTGTGTTGAACGCTCGCGTATCTTCACCCTCGCCGCAGTGCAGAGGTTCGCCGAAGGTAACGGTGGTCCGGCTCGGGGTTGGACGCGAGGTTCCTTTGCCGAGGATGCGCCCGGTGCCTTCGATGTGCACAGGTACGACGGGAATTCCAGCCCGCTGGGCAATGAAAGCTGCTCCTCCACGGAACGGCTGACCCCAGCCGTCGGGGCTACGGCCACCTTCGGGAAAGACCACGAGGCTCCAGCCTTCGTCGATGAGGTCTCGTGCCAGGTCGGTCGAGCTTCGACTGACGCGAGCTCGATCGATCGGGATTGCGCCGATGACCAACGCGGACAGCGCACCGGTCACCCTCGTGCCGAAGAAGTAATCGGCTGCTGCGCCGATGACGACCTTGTATCGCCACGGCGCCGGAAGTGCGGTCAATAACAGCGGGGTGTCGAGGTGGCTGTGGTGATTGGCAGCAAAGACGACGGCGCCGCAAAGACCATCCAATCGATCCTCGCCGCGAATAGTGGGCTGGGCGAGTCCGGTCATGACCGGCTTGACCATCGTTTCTAGGAGTACAGCTCGGGTCCGGCGCGCTGGCTCGGTGCGTGCCCAATCGGTGGGGAAATCCGTGCCGGTCTTGCCGGGTCGGGCAGGGATCTCCACGGTCTGAGGGACGGTCGGCGCAGTGTAGGGAAACGGCAGCGCCTGCAATGGTCGACGCAACTTGCCGACCACCGGTATCTGGCGGCCGGCGAGCTCTCGGGCGATGCGGTCACGGTACTGACGCAGCGGTGACACGGGCTCGTTCATGTCACGTCAGCCATGAGCATCGGCGGATTGTGGAAGTGGGTGATCGTCGGCTGCGGGCCGACAGTGTCGGTCGACATTTCCAGCGCGTCTTGAAGCGTCGATGCTGGACGGAATCCGAGTCGACGGACAGCCTTTGGGTTGCCGCCCACGATGATTACTTGACCGACGTGTTCCATGGCGTGGGCGCCCCAGTACCACATGTAGAAGGGGTGCACCCCGTGGTAGGCGTAGCTGGTGCGATAGAGGTGGCGGTACCACTCGTCCTCGGCGTATTGCTTCTCGTACTTCTTCTCGATCTCGATCGGGTCGGTGGTCTCGGCGAGAACCTGTTCGAAGAAGTCGATGTAGCTCGGGTGATGGACCGGGTGGAAGTCCCACGGTGTCGGGTGGCTCATGATCACCACGCCACCCTTCTTCACGAGCGGCTTGCCCCGGTAGAGATTGAAGAAGTAGCCGAGTCCAAGCACCTGCACGAGGATTGGGTTCATCACCGAGTTGACGTTGTACGGGGAGATGTAGGGGAGCCCCATCGTCAAAATGTCGGTCTGGCCCTCCACTGGAACCAAATGCTGTTTGAGGGTGTTCTCGGTGGTGACCTTGTGGGTTGCTTCGATCTCGCCCGCCTGCACCGAGGTCAGCTCGTAGGGGGCTTTCCAGTTGTGGAAGACCTTTCGGCGTGCGCCCGGTGTCATGTAGCGCAGGCCGCCCTGCATGGCCAGGAACTGCGCGCGGTCGCGACCGGTCCATTCCCATTCGCGCTTCTGCAGCATCGAGAGGGGGCCGGTCTCGCCGAAGGTGTTGTTGTTGATCGTCGTTTCGATCTGGAAGATCTTGATACCGGCATTGCGGATCACGTCGCCTTGACGCCAGTTCTTGGTGTGCAGCTCAGAATTGGGCGGATCCATGAATGATGTCGACTTGCGCATGGTGTCGACGTTGTGGTGGTGGCGAAGCGCGGTGTAACCGGACAGTCCGGTTGCCGTGCTCTTGTGGCCGCCGTCCATCGATACCAGGTTGATGTTCACGTAGACGGTGAGGTCGCTCTCCACCGCTCGGGTGTTCAGCACGACCTCTTCACCATGAAGAGTTTCACCCAGGTGGGTCATGCCATCGGGGTCTTCGGCGTCGTGGTTGTAGAGACGTCCGCTTGGGGCGAAGGCGTCGTAGACACGGTCGCCGACCGCGTGGCGCAACTCGTCTTCGGTCATGCGGCGATGCAGGGCGAGCGCAGCAATGATGTGCACATCGTCGACGCCGACCTCGGCGGCAATATCGAGGACCGCCTCGATGATGCGCTGGCGAACGTCGGGCTTGCGCATTGGAGGCAGCGGCAGGCTGATGTCGTCGAAGGCGATCGTGAGCTTCATGTCCGCGAACATGAGCGCCCGAAGCGGGTCGGAGTCGATTGGATTGTCTAACGCATCACGAATGGCCTGGTCCGGGTGCTCGATCCCGCGGATTGGTTCGGCCGGGTAGATGATGCGTGACCGACCGACGGGCAGCTTCTCCATGCGAAAGTTCTCGCCATGGTGAAACAGCACTGGTGGAGTGGAAGCATCGACATCGAGCACCAATCCCGGGCGGGGGGCTTTACGGGGACTCATCGGCGGGTTTTCTCCTTGGCGACTCCTGAGCCGACGTTCATCATGCGGCTCAAGAGGGGTTCGGGGCGGGCACCGGTTCGTGGTGCGAGGG
>CAZTDG010000235.1:0-3975 GCA_964612655.1 uncultured Acidimicrobiales bacterium
CTCTTCCCAGGGCCTCTTCTTTGGGCCGGTGTGATAGGTGACTTCGGCCATGTGCCAGGTGATGCAGATGCCGAGGACCAACACGGTTCCGATTGAGGTTGCCGCTCGGGCGGCCACGAATCGGGTTGGGTCGATCGGAGAATCGAACTCGACTCGTTCCAAGCCGTTGGCTGACCACAGCACAACTTTGCGTTCGTCCTCGGCGAACCGACTGGCACGCGGTTGGCTTGCCCAGATCGATTGACCTTCGCCTAGCGAGAACGATGTTCGCGCTTCGGTTGCCACGGCGAGTTCGGGTTTGAGCGATCTGAAGTAATCGAGGGCTTCGGCTCCACGTGGCGATGTGGGGTTCTTGCGTTCAAGGTTCCACGTGGCGATGCGCATGGGTCCAGAGCGTAGATGGCTACGCCTTGACGCGTTCAGTGTTCGATCGGAATGGCGGTTGCTGACGAGAGATTCTGGATTCGGCGTTGGCGGGCACGCTCACGGAGACGTTGCCTCCAAGGACGCTGGAGACGTGGCATATTGGCCACACGAATGACATCGACATCAATCAACGCTTTGACCTGCGGGAGGCGTTCTCTGATTTCAGGATGTACATGACGGGAAGAGATGAGCTGAAGCCCGAGGACTATGACGGTCTGCGTCGTCTTGCGGTGAAGGCGCGCAGGATCTTTTTGAAGCGGGATTGGGGCATCGATCTTGATTTGACCGATGAGGAGTGGTGGGCGATCTAGCCGAGCTGGTGAAGGGTGGTACCGCCGACTTGGAACCACTTCAAAACTGCGCCCAGATGAGCTAAAATAGTAGTGAGCGCGGCGAGTTCAACTCACCTCTTTGCCCTTGTCGGCCACGTCTGATTTCGTCGCTCACATCCACGCCATCGGTCTGCGCTCTCGCGTGACCTGATGGTCTCATTTGCGCCCGGTTGCCCGCGTTGCGGGTCAACCGTCGCCCACTTCCACTAACCACCGCTCACAAAGGAGCTTGACCTATCACCAACATCACCATGCCAAAAACCATCCCGAACGAGCTATTCACTCCAACACAAAGCAGTGAACCCAACCCGTCAGACCCGCTCACCGTCATCGGAAGCCTCACGATGCAGCCCGAGTTCGCCAGCGTACTTTTGGCGAAATTTGTCGAACCGTTCGTTCACGAAGTGGAGACGTGCGCCCAGGAACTGACGCTTCCGCCGCTAGTGGTCGAGCCCACAGAGTTCCTTGAAGGTGCGACCATACGAGCCTCTGTTGAACGGCCCCGGGGCTCGCTGTGGTTGGCGCAGTTCGACGATGTGGCCGTGCTCGTAAGTTGCGGGCCTCGCGCAACCACCGTTCGGTTGCGCTCGGCGTGGCGAGAGTCGTTGGAGCGAGTGGCGGCGACCCTTACCGAACGGGCGCCAGCGCCCGTCGACGAGGGCGATCAGGTCTCGTTCGACTTTTGGCAAGTGCGGTCGCAGCCCTATACGACGACCCGCCACATCACCGCGCCCACCTTCGACGAGATCGCGACCAACTACCCAGGCGAGGTAGGCGAGTCGTTATCGAGGCTCATGGCTCATTCGCCTTCGGCCGATGATGGCCGCATCATCTTGTGGCATGGCGTTCCGGGCACCGGCAAGACCACGGCGATTCGGGCGATGGCCCGGGAGTGGGCCGGCCGGGCTCGGTTTCAGGTGGTGCTCGATCCCGACATTATCTTTTCGCAATCGGCGCATCTCATGTCGGTGGTTATGGATGACCCTCGCAACGATCCGTCGGAATGGCGGGTGCTCGTGATCGAGGATGCCGACGAGTTGCTTCGCGAGGATGCGAAGAGTCGCGTTGGTCAAGCGTTGTCTCGGTTGTTGAACTTGGGCGATGGGATTCTGGGCCAGGGCATGCGAGTGATCGTGTTGATCACCACGAACGAACCAATTCGGCGGCTCCACCCTGCGCTATTGCGGCCAGGACGATGCCTCTCCGACATCGAATTCCGCAAGTTCACCGCCGCCGAGTGCGGTGGGCCAGAGCCCTTGTCGCTTGCCGAGGTGATGAACGGTGTGCGCACACCCACCGATGCTTCTCCCGTCGGAGGCATGTATCTGTGACCAGCAGCCCAGAAGTCGAACTCTGATGGCGTGCCGGTGGAAGACCGTTCGGTCGGGTGGTCGAGAGAGATCTGTGCTGCGAGCCGTCAGAGACGACCACTGACAGAATCGTCGTCGCTGAGAAAGCTGCTTGCATGTAGCTGGGAACCCGTAAGGACTTAGGCAAACTGGCGCCAGATGAAGAACACAACTGAAGAAGGTTTCGACGTCATTGGTGACGTCCACGGAATGGGCACCGAACTCGTCGAGCTGCTCACACACCTCGGCTACGAGAACACCAACGGCCGCTTCGCACACCCGACACGGCGAGCGGTGTTCGTAGGCGACTTTGTCGATCGCGGCCCCGAGCAAAGGCTCGCCGCAGAAACAGCGAAGGCAATGGTCGACGCCGGCACTGCACTTGCGGTGATGGGCAACCACGAGTTCAACGCAATCGCGTTCCACACACCCGACCCAAACAAGCCCGGCCAACACCTACGACGCCGCACCGACCGCAACCGCGAGCAGTCCGCCGTGTTCCTCGAAGCCGTCAAAGAAGACTCAACGCTGCACGCCGAATACATCGAGTGGTTCCAGTCGCTACCCATGTGGCTCGACCTCGATGGCCTGCGTGTCATTCACGCTTGTTGGGATGAAGCCGCAATGGCGAACCTTCCCGATGGGCCAACTCTCACCACCGACGCACTCATCGCTGCGACGCAGAAAGGCACGCCCGAGTACGAAGCGATCGAGACACTTCTCAAAGGCCCAGAGATTCCAATCGACCCGCCCTATCACGACAAGGACGGCTTCCACCGAGACAACGCACGCTTCGCCTGGTGGTCACACGCCAACACGTTGGGCGACATGATCGAAGTGCCAGCCAAGTGCACCCACCACACCGACAACGCATGCCCAGGCCACGAAGGCGAACCTTGGCAACTCGCCAACCCAACCAAACACACCGAACGACCAGTAGCCACATACCCGAGCGATGCACCTCCGGTGCTGTTTGGCCACTACTGGCGAAGGGGAACACCAAACGCAACCGAAGCACCCAACGCAGCATGCACCGACTACAGCGCAGTCAAAGGCGGCCACCTTGTCGCCTACCGCTGGAGCGGTGAGCAGAAGTTGGATGCTGAGCGGTTTGTTTGGGTTGGTTAACGTGCTCCCTTTTCAAAGTCCCTCGACGACGACTAGCTCCATCTCCGCGGCGCCTGCCCTGACCTCTCGGGCGTGGGTGTAGCTCTCGGAGTTGTAGAACGCCTTCGCGGCGTCGACGGTGGGGAATTGGAGGACGACAATGCGACGATCGTCAGGTTCTCCCTCGAGGACTTCGCTAGCTCCGCCTCGGACAACAAATGAGCCCCCGTGCTCCTCGATGGCAGCTGGCGACAGTGCCTTGTATTTCTCATACTGCGCTGGGTCGGAGACGTGTACTCGGACAATCACATAGGCGGACATGTGCGGAGCCTAAGCGATGATGTCTTGCCCACCTTGACGCGTTGAATGCGTTTCATTACATTTCATGTTATGCCGATTGTTCGCATGCACATTGACAGTGCTGAGGGACTCGTTGACGCGTATGGGGCGGCCTCGGCGAATGCGCGTGAAGCGATGGTTGCGTTATCGCCGTTGGTGACCGAGGCCTATGACTTGTTGGGGACGGGGAGCCAGAACGGTTTGACCGGTCCGATCCCCGCGTTGGTGAACCTGGCCAACGACCTTCGTACCGAACAAGACGATGTGGCGTGGCGGGTTGATTGGTTGAAGTCAACCGACACCCAACCGTTGGGTCCATCGGGTCGCGTTCGGGCATTCATCCCGGCCAACCTGGCAGAAGCGTTCGCACAGATCGGGCTCACGGCAGAAGAGGCCGAACTAGTCGAAGACATGTTGAACGA
>CAZTDG010000236.1:0-3967 GCA_964612655.1 uncultured Acidimicrobiales bacterium
CTGCACTTCAGCCGAGTCACCGGCTTCGACGGACTTCCAAACTCTGTTGAGTTTGAGTTCTGCGGAACCCACCTCCGCTAGGCACTAGTCCCCTCCATGCGTTGCCCCGCCCGAAAGGGCGGGGCTTCGTCGTTTTCTCCCAAATTTGCGCGCTGGACGGCACTATTTGCCGTGCAGCGCGCAAATTTGATGGGAGGCGGCAGGCTTAGGGCGTGAGCAGCATCGTCATCTCCGATCTCGACTACGCGCCCCCGGGCGCGGACTCGTTGTTCTTCGACATCTCGTTCAATGTTTCGCCGGGCGACCACGCGGTGATCGTCGGCGCAAACGGCGTTGGCAAGAGCACGATCTTGCGGATCCTCACCGGCGAGATCGATGCGGACGGGGGCGAGTTTGCCATCGGTGGCAGCTTCCTCACCATGACCCAGGACGTCGGGATGGGACGCCCCGACGACTCGTTGCGAGACATGCTGATCGAGGTTGCACTACCCGAGCTCCGTACCGCGGGCCGCGCTCTCGTAGCAGCCGAAGCAGCGCTCGCCGACGGGACTGACGACGGCATGGGGTACGCAGAGGCGATAACCGCGTGGGGCGACCTCGGCGGGTACGAACTCGAAGCGCAATGGGCGGCGGCTGCGGAGCGAAGCGTCAAGACCCCCGTCGATGACTTCGCGACTCGCAAGGTAGGGGAGCTTTCTGGCGGCGAGCGCAAGCGGCTCGTCCTGGACTTGCTGCTCAACTCTGGCGTAGACGTCCTGCTACTCGATGAGCCTGACAACTACCTCGACATTCCCACTCGTGTCTGGCTCGAGGAACAGATCCTGGCCTGCCCGAGCACGATTCTGATGGTGAGTCACGACCGTTCGCTGCTCGAGCGAGTCGCCACAAAGGTCATCGTTCTCGAGGGCTCTGGCTGTTGGATTCACGGCGGCTCGTATGCCACGTTCCCGGCGGCTCGAGAAGCTCGTCAAGCCCAACTTGGTGACGCGTTGAAACGTTGGGAGACCGAAGAGCGTCGACTCCACGCACACATGAAGATGATGAAGGTGCGCGCCGCACAGAACTTCAAGAACGCGACCAAGGCCAACGCAGCCGAGACCCGTTGGGAAAAGTTCGTAAAAGCTGGCCCTCCCCCACCTCCGGTCCGTGACGAGAACATTCACGTCAACCTGCGCGGCGCGGATTCGGCTCGTCGAGTGCTCAACATCGTCGAGGTCTCCATCGGCGACCTGTTCTTCCCGTTCTCTGACGAGGTGCACTTTGGTGAGCGCCTCGGGCTGATCGGCCCGAACGGCACGGGCAAGACGCATCTCTTACGAGCCCTCGCAGGCGAGATCGAGACAGACGAGGGGTCCATTGGGCTCGGGCCACGGACTTCGGTCGGCACCTTCACCCAAGTCAACGACCGTCCAGACTTCCTGGGCCAAGAGGCCGTGGTGATCGTGCGCGAGCGCTTGCACGACGAGGAGAAGGCAATGCGAGCCCTCGCTCGATACGGCCTGGCGAACCATGCCCGCCAAGAGTTCGAAACCCTGTCGGGTGGCCAAAAGGCACGCCTCGAAATCCTGTGTCTCGAACTCGAAGGGCACAATGTGCTGCTGCTCGATGAGCCGACCGACAACCTCGACATCGAGTCTTCCGAAGCACTCGAAAAGGCGCTCGACGGTTTCGAGGGCACTGTCGTTGCCGTCAGTCACGACCGAACATTCCTAGAAAGCCTCGATCGATTCGTGATGATCAACGACGACGGGTCGGTCTATTCGCTACCAGACTTCGATGTGGCCATGAAGGGCCTCGCAGACCCACCGAGCGTCGCCACCGTCAAGCTCGCCAAGCCACTGACCAGCTAACCCCATCCCTCTCTCCTTCTCCCAAATTTGCGCGCTGCACGGCAAATAGTGCCGTCGAGCGCGCAAATTTGAGAGAGAAGGTCGGTGCTGGGTTAGTCGGCGGTGGCCATGCCTCCACCGACGGCGATCGTGGAACCGGTGATGTAGGCGCCGGCCCGAGATGCCAAGAAGATTGCCGTTCCCGCGATGTCGTCGGGTTCCCCGATGCGACCGGTTGGAACTTGGGCCTTGACCAGATCACGAGCGCCTGGGTCTTCCAACATGAACGCGGTCATCTTCGATTCGAATGGTCCCGGCGCAATCGCATTGACCAGCACATTCTCCCCACCCAGGCGTCGTGCGAGCTGGCGGGTGAGATGGTGCACTGCTGCCTTCGATGCGGAGTAGGCGTAGTGCTCGGCCTCGCAGGCTCGTAGGCCGTCGACCGAGCCGATATTGATCACGCGGGCCGGATCCGAGGCAGTGCCCGCCGCCCGCAAGAGATCGATCAAACCCTCAGTCACGTAGTACACGCCGCGCACGTTTACATTCATCACCTTGTCCCAGCCGTCAACTGGATAATCGCCGAGCGTTGCTCCCCATGAAGCGCCCGCGTTGTTGACCAAGATGTCGAGTGCGTCGACCTGGTCCTTCACCGCCGCAGTGAACGTATCGATGCCCTCGGGAGTCGATAGGTCGCCGGCGATGGCGACCACATCGCCACCTTTCTCGGTCAGCCGATCAGCGGTTGCGTGAAGGGCTTCGGCCTTGCGAGCGGTCATGATTACCCGAGCGCCCGCATCGACGAAGCCTTCAGCGATCATCTCGCCGATCCCTCGGGACCCACCGGTCACTACGGCTGTCTTCCCTTCGAGGCTGAACAGCTTGGTCAACCGATTTGTCATGTCTTGTCCTTCGTGGTGCGTTCGTTCAGGCGAGCTGTAGCCCGGCTGCCTCTACGGCGGCGAGTGCGTTGTCGAGTGCGTCGATCGCTTCTTGACCAGCGACCGATGGCAGGTCGAAGGCCAGTCGATGCACGCCAGCTTCGGCGAATTCGGTGATCGTTGCCGGATCGGCGGCCGCGAAATAGATCGACACTTCGATCTCGTCGGGATCTCGACCGGCCTTCTCTGCCATCTCGCGCATGCTGGCGATCTGGTCGGCGATGGTTCCCTCGCCGCGCCCAGGGATCGGGATCCAGCCATTGCCCCACTCAACAGCGCGGCGTGCGCCTCCAGGGAAGGAACCACCGACGTGGATTGGCGGGTGCGGTCGCTGGATGGGCTTCGGGTTGATGGTCATCGGCGGCAGGTTCACCAGATCTCCGCTGTAGGACGGCGTCTCCTCGGTCCACATGGCCTTGATCGCGCCAACCCGCTCGCGCATGAGCTTGAAACGGCCCTCAAGCTGGGTGCCGTGGTCGTTCATCTCGTCCTCGTTCCAACCAGCACCCACACCGAACTGGAACCGGCCGCCGCTGAGCTGATCGAGGCTTGCCGCGGACTTCGCCGTGTGAATCGGGTCTCGCTGAATGACTAGGCAGATTCCTGTCCCGAGCAGCAACCGCTCCGTCGCTCCCGCGAGTGCCGACAGGAAGACAAAGGGGTCGAGTGTGTCGTGGTAACGCTGCTCCAGATCGGCACCGCTCGGCGTTGGGGTCTTTCGACTTGTCGGGATGTGGCTGTGCTCGGCCACCCAGATGCTCTCAAACCCGCGCTCTTCTAAGGCTGGTCCAAGTTCCGGGGGCGAGATCGAATACGACGTCGGAAAGTGCGCCACGCCGACCTTGATGGAATCGCTCATGACCGAATCCTCGCGCGCTCACCGACATCCACGCACTTCCTGCCATGTCCGAAAACCGCTAGGAGCCTGATCCCACTAGTCTCCGAAGATGTCGATCCTTGTGTTTGCTGATGAGCGAGTGGCCGAGCACCGACCTCCCCAGGGCCACCCGGAGCGACCGGAGCGCTACGCCGCTGCGGTCGAAGGAGTCGAGGCGGCGGGCTTTGGCGATGCGATCGAGTGGCGCGAACCGACACCAGCGCCACACGAAGCCCTCGTTTCGCTCCACGACCGCGCACACGTCGATGGCATCTTCGCACGGGGGGACGAGGGGTACGTGCAGATCGATCCCGACA
>CAZTDG010000237.1:0-3915 GCA_964612655.1 uncultured Acidimicrobiales bacterium
GTTCAGATCTTCGGGCTGTTCCTCGCCGTCCTCTTGCGCGTCGACGACGATCCGGGGCGCGATGGTTAGCGCTGCAACGATGCACAAAGCCGCCAGGAGTCGAAAACGTACGCTGATCACGTGAACCTATCGGCCAAAGTGCGCGCCGTGTAAGCCAAAAGACCTATGTCACGACAAGCGTCACACATAGCGTTTATCGCGACCGTTCCGGTGTCAGAAACGCCTATCCGCCGGTTGCCGAGTACTGCCAAAAACGCCCTATTGACCGGTTGTGGACCAATGCCATGGCTCGCTCGGCAAGTTCACAAATCCCCACTGCGAAGCGTTTGACGCTAGCCATTGAAAGCCCGGATTCGACCGGCTCGTCATCGATCCACCGTTATAGGTGAAATCGATTGCTAGCCCTCGCTCGTGCAGCGACTGTCCCGGACGTGCCGTTGGCGGGTTGCACGAGAACGCTGGCTTCTCCCAGATGTCGTATTCGCTGGTCCCGCAATGTGCTTGTCGGAGCTCGATTTGGCGGATGCTGTCTCGGTAGCCCCAACCGCTGAGCGCAACCCCATCGGCTTGGGCAGCGGCGAGCATTCCTTCAACCGCTCCAGCGATCGAGACGTGGACCTGGATTCCGCGGACCGTCGTGATGTCTGCGATGTCGGCGACGCTCGGCAGGGCCGCTCGGGCCTCTGCGGCCTCTATAGCTGCCCGTCGGGCCGCCTCGGCCCGGATGCGGGCTGCGATCTCTTCCTCTTGTCGTCTGATCTCGGCGGCTACTGCTGAATCCTGCTCTTCAAGGAATGCTGCTTCGGAGAGGCGGGCTTCGAGGCGGAGTTCCGCCCTGGATACAAGCTCAGCCTGCGCGTCGTAGCTGGCTTGGAGTTCGACTTGTCGGGATTGCGCTAACGCGCTCGCCGCATTGGCATCCTCGAGCGCGCCAGCTCGTTGCGCGGTGACCACTTCGGCTTCCGCGCCGAGAGCGCGCATACGGTCGACGCCATCGCTAAGCGAACCCGTTTGCAGTTCGATCAGGCTCCGCCGCCGGGCGGTGATCCACGGTTCGCTGGAGAGAAGTACCGACGAGTCGTCGCCTCTCGAGGATGCTTCGCCGGTAAACGACGCCACCGCGAGAGCGCCAACCTCTTCTTGCAACACCGCTACCTCGGCTGCGATCTCCTGTTGACGCACGAGCGCGGCCTCGGCTTGGGCCTGCGCGGATCGGACCTGTTGGTTGGCATCGGCGAGCCGAGCCTCTTGAAGGTCGACCAGTGCGTTCACATCATCTAACGCCTGTACGAGGGCATCGAAACTTACGGTCGCCGCATCGAGCTTGAGGGCCTGCTCAGCTCGTTCTTCTTGGATGACTTCGCGCTGTTCGCGCAGGTCCTCGAGGCTGCTCGCTTCATCATCGTCTTGAGCGCCGACAGCCAGCGTCGAACCCCCGAGGACGAGCGCACCGATAAGACACGCACCGACAGCGCGCGACAGACGATGTGAAAACTCCGCAATCACGGTCGCGAACCTAGTCGTTTACGGACACTAGGCCGAGTTTTTAACGAACTTTCTGGTCCTCACTCGCAACGCAGGACTAGCGCCCGTTCGTGCTCCAGTGCCATGACTCGCTCGGCAGGTTGAAGAAGCCGTAGTTGGCCGCGTTGTTCGACAACCAGATGAAGCATGCCGAACCGCGCCAACAGCTCGCGAAGTCGATGGCAAGGCCACGTTCGTGCATGGATTGACCCGGGCGCGCCGTCGGAATACGACAGGAACTCGGCGATGATTCATACACATCTGGACAGCCGTTGATCACGCGTAGCTGTGCGGTGCGTTCAGGTGATCGCCAGCCCGAGCCGGTGAGGTTTACCCCGGCGCTTCGAGCGTCACGAATCATCCGCCCGACGGCATCGGAGACGCTTTCATGCACGGCGAAGCCTTCGACGGTCACGATCTCGCCGCTGCTTGGGAGTGCTGGTTGGCTAGCCGCCTGAGCTGCGGCCGCCGCGGCTGCCGCTGCCGCTGCTCGTGCTGCGGCTTCTTCTCGAACTCGACGAGCAATCTCTTCTTCTTGGCGACGAATCTCACCGGCGAGTTCAGTATCGAGCTCTTCGAGCGCCTGTGCCTCGGCAAGTCGGGCTTCAAAGCGTGCTTCGACGTCAAGAACGAGCTGCACCTGCAGATCGATCGCGTTGTTCAGCTCGACTTGGCGCTGTTCGGCCTCGTTCTGGTTCGCCAACGCCGCCTCGGCTGCTCGCTGCAGGTCTGCTTCGACCTGTTCGGCTTCGGTGTTCAGCTGACGCATTCGATCGAGGCTGTCGCCCAAGTTGCCGGTCTGGAGCTGCACGAGCGACCGGCGTCGCGCCGCTTCGGTCGGGTTGTCGTTGAGAAGCAATGCGGTCAGATCTTCGCCATTTTCACCGCTTTCGCCGGTGAATGACGCCACGGCCAAGTCCGACATGTCCTCGCGTAGCCCGTTCTGCTCTTCGATGATCTCTTGGATTCTGATCTCGGCTTGGACCACTAGGCGCTCAGCGCTGCGGACCGCCTGTTGGGCATCGGCGAGGCGCGCTTCTTGAATGTCTACGAGGGCGTTGATGTCGTCGAGGGCGGTGAGCACTTCATCGAAGGTGGCCTGACTTGCGTCAACTTGGCTAGCGGCTTGTGCGAGGTCTGCTTGGAGTTCTTCTCGCTCGTCTTGGAGCTCTTCGAGGCGTTGTTCGTCGTCTTCCTGAGCGGTTACCGAGCCCGAGCCGACGAGCACGAAAGAAGCCACAATGGCTATCGCCATAGCGGCGCGCAGAACCCGTCGTAGAAGTGGCACGCCTGAAATCCTCCCACTTCGAGCGCTCCCGAGCAACTCGGGAGCCACTGCATGTGGTGACGCAACCACTCCCTGCTAATGGCTTCGCTGCTAACCGTGGTGATCAGACGGCCACTAGGACACGACGACTAGTGTCCCAGGATGGTTTCAGACATCTTCAATGCTGACCGCTGGGTCTCTATCGACGGCTTCGACGCCCTCACCGACATCACCTATCACCGGGCAAAAGCTCACGGTACGGTGCGGATCGCGTTCAACCGTCCCGAGGTACGCAACGCGTTCCGGCCCCACACCGTTGACGAGCTAGCACGCTGTCTCGATCACGCCCGGATGTCGAGCGATGTCGGTTGCGTGCTGCTCACCGGCAACGGCCCCTCCCCCAAGGACGGTGGCTGGGCGTTCTGTTCGGGCGGCGACCAACGGATCCGAGGCAAGAGCGGCTACCAGTACGCCGATGGCGACGATGCCGAATCCATCGACCCCGCCCGATCGGGGCGTCTTCACATCTTGGAGGTACAGCGGCTGATCCGTTTCATGCCCAAGGTGGTCATTGCGGTCGTCCCTGGCTGGGCGGTCGGAGGTGGACACAGCCTCCACGTGGTGTGTGATCTCACAATCGCCTCTCGCGAACACGCCATCTTCAAACAGACCGATACCGACGTGGCGAGCTTCGACGGCGGCTATGGATCTGCCTATTTGGCCAAGATGATCGGCCAGAAGCGAGCTCGAGAGATCTTCTTCCTCGGCCAGAACTACTCCGCCGAGGACGCCGAGGCTATGGGCATGGTCAACGCGGTGGTCGATCACGAAGAACTCGAAGACTTCGCATTGGGTTGGGGCGAGCTAGTGAACCAGAAGAGCCCCACCGGTCAACGCATGTCGAAGTTCGCAATGAACCTCGTCGATGACGGACTCGTCGGCCAACAAGTCTTCGCCGGTGAAGCCACCCGCCTGGCCTATATGACCGACGAAGCAACCGAAGGCAGAGACGCCTTCCTAGAAAAGCGCAACCCCGATTGGTCCGACTACCCCTGGTACTACTGAGCCCACCAAATTTGCGCGCTCCACGGCACTATTTGCCATCAAACGCGCAAATTTGGGAG
>CAZTDG010000238.1:0-3906 GCA_964612655.1 uncultured Acidimicrobiales bacterium
TTGGTCCGCATCGGAAGCAATGCGGTGAAGCTCATAGGAGGCTGCACCCTCAGGAGCCGTCCAAACGACCTCGATGATCGACGCGCTCATCGACCGGCGAGAAACCCAGGCGACCGAGTCATTGGTTGTGGAGGTGTTCGGGGCGCTGTTGTCCTCGAAGGGAACGAGAGGAGCGACTTCGGCCTGGCTACCCGTACCCTCGGCGGGCACGCTCGTCGTTGTGCTCGAAGCCGCATCGATAGTGGTCGTGCTCGTCGTCACCGAGTCAACGACCACAGGAGCTGGCGTTGTTGGCGATGGTTCAGCCTCTAGGGCTGCTTGTGGTTCGGCGTCGGAGCCGCTGCACGCCGAAAGCGCGACGACCGCCACCACGACCGAGAAGAGACGCCGAATATGTGTGTATCGCTCCACCGTTCCACGCTACATCTGAACCGCCGCCTCGTTCCCGCGGAACCGAGGAGAGGGAGCGCTTAGAACACTCTCGCTAGCTCGCCGATCACCGTCTGGACGGCAACAAATGCGAACGGCGAAAGAATGGCGCCCACAAACGCTGGCAAGCCTCGCCGCACGTCATCGTCGTCGCGGCGAGAAATATAGTTGCCGAGCACCACGACCCCGGCCAGACCCACGCCATAGCCAATGACGCCTCCGACGAGCATCTCAGACACGCCGCAGAACCAACCGGTGCAACCAGCCGAAGACCAGAGTCCGATGGCACCTCCAGCAATCGCTCCAACGATTGCTGCCGCTGCGCCGAGAATTGCCCAGCCCGACATCACCTGCTTCGGGTTGGTGGTCGTGGGTGCCGCTATGTCCATGTGTTGTGTCATGTATTAAGCATCGACGTTGAAGCCTCGTCATGACCCTGGGGAAATCCCCCAAATACCCCTAGGGGGTACAGCTATAAGATCAGCCCGCCGCCGAGATGCGGCCCGGAAATTACCCGCGTAAGGTCGAACCCGATGGATCTGTCCCAACCGATCACCGATCTCGCCACGTTGCTCTCGACCCTCACGGTGTCGCAGCGCCCGGGTGAGTTCTGCATGGCAACCGTGCCCGCCACTACCCGGCTCGGCGATGGGGTTGAGGCGTTGATGGTCGAAGACGAAGGTGTCACCGCCATCTCCACGACCACCCGCGCCGAGGCCGAGGGTTGGGACTATGAGTTCCCCTGCGCCTGGCTCACGCTCGATGTCTACAGCGCGCTCGAAGCGGTCGGGCTAACCGCAGCGGTTGCGAAGGTGCTCACCGAATCTGAGATCCCCTGCAACGTCATCGCTGCCCGTCACCACGATCATCTCTTGGTACCGATGGAACACACGAGCGCAGCGAAAGCGGCCGTTACGTCCCTCGCCGATCGCTGATCCGCAGGTATTACGCGACCATTACCCCGCTGGTATCAACGTTCTGATTTGAAATTACGCGAAGGTCGTCGACCGAGTTCGCTCGAACGATACCGGTGAGGCGTGAGTTGGATGTGGTGCTGGCCACCAAGATTCCAAACCGCTGGGCGAAGCGGCCACCGCCACGCGAAATTCCAACCAGGCTGTCAGCTGTGATCCCCAAAGAGTTCTGGAGTCTGATGCCGGCGAGGCGATTCGAGTCGCCCGTGCAGGCCGACATCGCCACGTCTTCAGCCAAGATCCTGAACCCGTCGCCGTTATTGTCCTGTCCCTCGCACGCAGATAATTGGCTGCGACTGCCTTCGATCCGGAAGCCATCGTTGTCGTTGAAGAACGCTTTACACCCAACTAGTCGATTGTTCCCGCCGGTTATGTGAAAGCCGTGGGTGCCATCATCGTTAGGTCGATTCGAGGCAAAACAATTCACAATGTTCGAATCGACTCCACGGAACAAAAAGCCGCTCCCCACCCGGGTTCGCAGTACCGACACGCTGTTCAGTCGAACACCACGTGTATGGAAATTGTTTATGGTTCGCCCTACTTCGACTCCGATAGAGCGAGCGTCGTGGACGATGACGTTCTCGACAAGTACGTAGGAATCCTCTCCGCCGAAGGGCGTGTCGCCGCTCGACTGAGCGGCGTTTAGATCCGTAAACACACCTACCCCACCGGCGATAGCGGCGGCGAAGATTCGAAGGTCGCGTAGCGCAGAGCCCTCTGAATCAGGGCGTAGTTCCACAACATGATCGAAGTTGTTGTCTGCGGCACGCAAGATCGTTGCTGCACCCTCACCTTGCAAAGTGGTGTGACTGCCAATCTTCAACCCCGGTGCGCTAATTCGGTAGTTGCCGGCTTCAAGCCTGACGAGTCCACCACCTGTGTTATGTGCATTATCGAGGGCTGATTGAATCTCCGCCGTTCGATCTCCCGTGCCTTGCGCTATATCAGTGGTGGTTTGTGCACCGGCGATAGTCGGGTTTACAGCCGCATTCACAACGGTCGCTGCCGTTGCAATTCCAGCACCCGCCGTAGCAAACTTAATTGCCTTGCGCCGCCCCAAAACTTGATCTTCTTCTGCCATTCGACTTCCTTGGTCCAAACCAACGCCGCCGCCATGGCACCGCTGACCTACCCTAATTGCCAGATTGGCTTGGGGTCCACCAACGTGCGTGTTTTAAGTCCGAGCGGACTGGGACAGTTAGGGACAGTTAGGGACAGTCACTAACTGTTCTAGGCGGGAAGTTCACCCGCCGCTACGCCGATGCGCACGTTCGCACGTTGAAGCGCAGCGTGTGCCGAAGCGTCTTCCACGTCTGCGGCTACCGCTGCCTCGGCTGTGGCCTTTGCGGCTTCAGCGCGAGCGACGTCGATGTCTTCTTTGGCTTCGGACACGTCGGAAAGGATGGTCACCTTCTCACCCTTGATCTGCACGAACCCTTGATGGATCGCAAAGACCTGGGATTCACTGCCATTGATGACCTTGGCGGCACTCACTTGGAGCACACCGATGAACGGAACGTGGCCCTTCAAGAACTCGATGTCACCGCCACCGACGGTTCGAACGAGCACCTTGTCGGCCTCACCAGAAAAGGTGATCCGCTCCGGTGAGACAAGCTCAACCTGCATTAGGCGTCAGCCTCGAGCTTTGAGGCCTTGGCGATTGCTTCTTCTGCGCCACCGACCATGTAGAAGGCCTGCTCTGGCAGGTGATCGAGCTCGCCGGTGAGGAGCGCATCGAAAGACTCGATGGTTTCCTCGAGCGAGGTGAACACGCCCGGCTGGCCGGTGAAGACCTCGGCTACGAACATTGGCTGGCTCAAGAAGCGCTGCACCTTGCGTGCACGGTCCACCGTGATGCGATCTTCTTCGGTCAATTCGTCGAGACCGAGAATCGCGATGATGTCCTGGAGTTCCTTGTAGCGCTGGAGAACTTCCTGCACCTGGCGAGCAATGTTGTAGTGACGATCTCCCACAACCTCTGGCTGGAGGATGGTCGAGGTCGACGAGAGTGGATCCACCGCTGGGTAGATACCAAGAGCCGCGATGTCACGGCTCAGCTCGGTCGTTCCGTCGAAGTGGGTGAACGAGGTGAACGGCGCAGGGTCGGTGTAATCATCTGCAGGCACGTATACGGCCTGCAGTGACGTGATCGACTTACCTTGCGTCGAGGTGATGCGCTCTTGAAGGGTGCCCATCTCGTCTGCGAGGGTTGGCTGGTAACCCACAGCTGAGGGCATACGACCAAGAAGGGTCGATACCTCAGAGCCGGCCTGCACGAATCGGAAGATGTTGTCGATGAACAACAACACGTCCTGGTTCTGCACGTCACGGAAGTACTCGGCCATGGTTACACCGCCGAGCGCAACGCGGAGGCGCACGCCTGGTGGCTCGTCCATCTGGCCGAACACGAGAGCGGCCTTGGAAAGTACGGTGTCGGCGTCTTCGCCGGCGCCCATCTTGGCTTCGCCCATTTCGATGAAGAGGTCGGTTCCCTCACGGGTGC
>CAZTDG010000239.1:0-3892 GCA_964612655.1 uncultured Acidimicrobiales bacterium
TTCTCCTTCGTGTGGAGGTGGATGACGTGATCACGAGACATCCGACCATCGAGCACGGCGTCTTCCAACACAGGCAGTGCTCGCAGAAAGCGGCCTATGCGCAGATCGGTGCGAACGGTTTCAGGCTTGGCGTGCGTGTGCGAGGCCATGACTTGGGCCATGGTCCGTTGCCGAGAATCCAACGGCACACCGGCAGCATCGGCTTCGGCCATGGTGACAGCAATGAGCGCATCGAGGCCTTGCCGAAACCTTTGCAGAGTGACGGCTCGGTGACGAAGACCGTCTTTGTTCATGCCTGACACGGATTCACCCGCCAGGTCCTTCAATGCGTATCCAAGCAGGTCGATTGGGTGAAGCTCATAATCTGGCGCCTCGCTCACCTCGTCCCAATCCATAGCTCAATACTATAGAACATTTGTTCGCTTGGCAACTCACCCGACAAACTTCTGAGCATGTGGTGACGCGGCCAGGTACGACGCAGGAGAACCACCCAATCCCATAGGCCGCTTGACAAGCACGAGTTCGAAAGCCCCCTTCTTTTTCGGTTGGTCAGACTGGCGCAATCTCAACGGCGGCGGCGAGGTCGTACCTCTAGGCTGTGCCAACCAGCCGACTGGCCAGTGCAGCGAGGAACCCAACCATGAGTTACAACCCCGTACTCCCAACGCCGGTCGACCCCCACGACGTCCTCGATCTTGATGCGCTCATCGGTGACGAAGACCGAATGATCCGAGATACCGTCCGGTCATACGTCGACAAAGAAATCAAGCCGCACGTGGGCGAGTGGTTCGACACCGCGACCATCCCTCATGCGGAACTCGCCAAGGGCCTGGGCGAACTTGGGCTGTTCGGGATGCACCTCACCGGCTATGGGTGCGCTGGAACTTCGTCCACCGCGTACGGTCTGGCGTGCACCGAACTCGAGGCTGGCGACTCGGGCATTCGAAGCTTCGTGAGTGTTCAGGGCTCCCTGGCGATGTTCCCGATATGGGCATACGGCTCGGAGGAGCAAAAGCAGGAGTGGCTCCCACGCATGGCGGCGGGCGACGCAATCGGATGCTTCGGACTCACCGAGCCCGACAGCGGCAGCGACCCGTCCAACATGTTGACGAATGCGAAGAAGGATGGATCCGATTGGATCCTCAACGGCACCAAGATGTGGATCACGAACGGCTCGATCGCCGACGTGGCTGTGGTGTGGGCCCGCACCGACGACGGCATCCGCGGCTTCCTCGTCCCAACTGATACGCCAGGATTCTCCGCTCCCGAAATCAAGCAGAAGATGTCGCTGCGAGCGTCGATCACCTCCGAACTCGTCATGCAAGACGTGCGTCTTCCTGCATCTGCGGTGCTTCCTGAAGTGTCGGGAATGCGTGGTCCGCTGTCGTGTCTCAACGAAGCCCGATTCGGGATCATTTTCGGTGCCGTCGGCGCGGCACGAGCTTGCTATGAGGAAGCGCTTGAGTACGCGAGTCAGCGGGTGCAGTTCGGAAAGCCGATCAGTGCCTTGCAGTTGACCCAGCAAAAGCTGGTCAAGATGATGGTCGCGGTCCAGCGAGGGACGCTGCTCGCCATGCACATTGGCAAACTCAAGGACGCCGGCGAACTGTCATCGACCCACATCAGTGTCGGCAAGCTCGACAACGTGCAGATGGCCCTCGACGTAGCGCGAACGGCTCGAAGCGTTCTGGGAGCGAACGGCATCTCACTCGAGTACAGCCCGATTCGCCACATGAACAATCTCGAATCGGTCTACACCTACGAAGGCACCAACGAGATCCACACCCTGATTCTCGGGCTGGCCATCACCGGTCATCAATCCTTCGCCGCTCCGCAGTAGCGAATCCGCACACCACTGGCGCAGGCGCCTAGCTGTTTCGGCGTTGCCCGACGTTGCGGATCAGCAGGTAGATCCCGAAGACCGGCGCAAGAACTATCAGCCACTTCCCCACCGACTGCATCGTGTCTGAGGGTGAAACCGCGAGAGCCAGACCAGCGAAGCCAACGAAGGCCAGCAGTGCCAAGGCCTGAGCGCCGACGTGTCGCAGCGGCACGAAGTCCGCTTCATCGGCGTCGGGGGCGTCAGCTGCCCAACGGCGCAGGTCGTAGGCCGTGGACCGATACCAACCTTTCGATTGTTCCCATTCCTCGCGGATCGTTTCTGGAAGAGGATCGCCGTCCATGTCGTATTGGAGCCAGTCCTTAAAGATGCCCGGCTGACCGAGGTCCTCCACGATGTCTGCGGTAACTCCGACAGGGACGGGCGCACTGATCTGTCGTGGGCGATGGTAGAGCCAGGTACCAACGAGGACCGTCGGAATCACGATGATCGCGAGCGGAATCCATAGCGATGGGCGGAATTGGATCATTCCTGACGCAAAGACATTGTCCAGGCTGAGAAGAAGAGCGATTCCGGCGATGACACTAATTAGGGCCAGGCCGCGGGCCCGAGCCTCAACGTGTGGCGTCGTCGTCAGCTTTGGAATGGCCAAGAGGCCTGGGAACCACGAGAGGGAAATAGCGAGACCTACCTGCACTTCCAATACCGACGCCGAGCCCGAGAAGATGGACATTGCAGCGGCGAAGAAGATGAGGCCGGTCAGAAACGCGAGCACAGGAAAGGCAGCGGTGATCACGATGCTGACCAAGCCGTCTTTTGGGATCAGCTGACGAGCGAGGTCGTGGGGGTCACCGAAGTGTTCGAACGGGTCGGCCGGCTCGCCGTCGCCTGCTTCGATGCAGTGGCTCTCCACCTCGGCGAGGTGTTCGGCTGCTTGTTTAACAGGCACACGAGCGCCGAGAAAGATAAACATCATCTGCTCGAGATAGTGACGGAGCCGGGCGTCGGTCGCACTCATCATTTGACGCCGCTCCCGATGGTCAGAATCGAATCGACCATGTCGCGGGTCTCAGCCCAACTACCCCGCTGCTCGTCGAGTGCGACCACCCCGTCGTCGGTGAGCCGGTAGATCTTCTTCGCCGGGCCGTGATCACCCATACTCCAGTCCGCTTCGATCCATCCAGCATTCGAGAGCTTCTTGAGGACCGGATAGAGCGTTCCTCCCTGCACCTCACCGGCACCGAGCTCTTCAAGTCGGGCAGCGATGCCGTAGCCGTGTAGCGGCTGGTCTTCCACCACCGCCAACACAAGCGTTTCAAGGACACCCCGGATAGACAACATGGCTATATAGATAATCTACTTAGCGAGAATCGTCAAGTAGTTTTGCTGTCACAGCGCCCACTTACATCACTAACTGCAGCCATGAGAGTTTCCTCTTCCAACAACAACGCTAATCCACTCAAGTTCAGGCCTCAGCCGCCTGCGATAAAACGGTCCCGCGGGACCGTTTCGGACAAACCTGCCCATTGGTCGGCGACTAGCCCAAGCCGTTGCCGAGGTATCCAATCGCAGATTGCGCCCCGAGAGTTCATCGACGTTAGGCCTTACTCACCATGCGTCGTGGATGAATCGGGAGCCGACTTACAAATCCACTGAAGACTCACCTGGTAACGACGGATATCCCCGTTTGTCGTTCGAACTAAGTCAATCCTGGTCGCTTCAGCCGGTGGGTCAATGTTATTCCAGTCGCACCACCTCCTAAAGGAAGCACCCGAGTGCTCAAGTGACTCCTGAGCTACAACGATCCAATTAGTCACTGGAAAAATTCCTCTGCCAAATCTCCTGCTGCGGTGGCGGCAGTTTCGTCGCTGATGAAGTGCCCCGTTGGTCCATTCAGAATTTCTCTCACATGATTCAATTCGTGCGCAATGGTGTTTACGGCTGCCTGTGGAGAAGATAGGCCAGCGTCCGTCTGCGGTAAAGCGCTCTGGTGATGCCTAGCGCTCGGGGTCGTGGTTTCGCAGGATGAAGAGCGCGGCGCCGGCGAGAATG
>CAZTDG010000240.1:0-3888 GCA_964612655.1 uncultured Acidimicrobiales bacterium
CCCACACCCATCGTCTGCTCGACCGGTGCCCGCTTTCGGTAGTGCGAGACGAACTCGACCGGTCGAATGCTCGCATCGAGGACGAGATCGGATCGACGCCGAAGCACTTCGCTTACCCGAAGGCGGTGCGCGCTGGCGGACTCGCCGAGCGCGAGGTTCGACGTAGGTATGTCACGGCTGCGGTCGCTGGCACACGAGCGAATCAATCGGGGCGCGTCGACCTGCATCGCCTCTACCGTTCGCCGGTGCAAGTCGCCGACGGCTGGGAAGGCTTCCAACGGAAGCTGGCAGGTGGCATGCGAGCCGAGGACGACGTGCGGCGGATTCTCAACCGGTACCGGTACCGACGGGCCAGCCGATGAGCGAACGACCCCGAGTCCTGCACGTGACGACCACGGCGATGAGCTTGGGTTGGTTGCTCAAGCCCCAACTACATGCCTTTGATCAGGCGGGTTTCGACGTTGTGACCGCCTCCGCGCCCGGCGCCTTTGCCGACGAGCTCGTCTCCGAAGGGATCACACACGTCCCCATCGATGCCTTTGAACGGTCGGTCGATCTCGCAGCCGATTTCCGAGCTGCTCGTGAACTTCGTTCGGTCATTGCAACGGTCGCTCCCGACATTATTCATACCCACAACCCAAAGCCTGGCGTGCTCGGCCGGGTCCTCGGCCGTTTGGAACGTGTACCCGCTGTGGTCAACACCGTCCACGGGCTCTACGCCCAACCGAGCGACCGATGGCGCCGACGCTTCTCGGTCTATGGCGCAGAACGACTGGCCTCAACGTGCAGCGACGCAGAGTTGGTCCAAAGCATTGAGGATGTCGAGACGCTCTTGAGCCTCGGGGTTCCCTCGGAACGAGTTCACCTCTTGGGCAACGGCATCGACCTCACGAGGTTCCGGGCCACTCAGCAAGGTCGCGCTCAGGCGATCGGGCTACGTCGCGAGCTACAAATCCCTACCGATGTCCCCATCGTGGGAGTGATCGGTCGTCTCGTTTGGGAGAAGGGCTACCGCGACCTCTTCGAAGCGGTCGAGGTGCTTCGGGCCAAGGGCCGTCAACGGTTTGAGGTGGTGATCGTGGGGCCTAGTGAGCCGGGCAAGGCCGACGCGATCAGCGAGCGCAAGATCGCTCAGATGAAGTCGCTTGGGGTCCACTTCTTGGGATCACGTAGTGATATCGAAGGTCTCCTAGAAATGTTCGATCTCTTCATTCTGCCGTCGCGACGCGAAGGCTTCCCACGGGCGGCCATGGAGGCATGCGCGATGGGAGTGCCGGTGATCACCACGAATATTCGCGGCTGTCGCCAAGTCGTCGAGCACGGGCACAACGGGTTGTTGTACGAACCCGGTTCGCACCGGCAGCTCGCGGCGTCGATCGAGATGTTGCTAGACGACGAACTCACCAGACGACGCTTTGCTGAGGCGGGCGTGGTGCGAGCCCACGTTGAATTCGATCAACAACGCGTGATCGATAGAACGATGGCGGTCTACCGATCGTTGCTCGGTGCCACCAGCGAGCGGTACAGCGATTCGATCGAGTCGGTCGCAACAACGGCCTCAAAGCGCGAACTCGAGGCTTCCGCGGCCTGACCAAGGCTGTCTCGCAGCGCGTGATCTTGCGCGAGTCGGAGCCACGCTTCGGCGAGTGCCCGATGGTCACCAACATCGACGAGCAGACCGTTCTCGCCGTCGACAATCACCTCGGGAATCCCTCCCGCTCGTGTCGCTACCGCGGGAATGCCCAACGCAAAGGCCTCCATCAGCGACACCGGCTTCCCCTCGTGGCGAGAGCTCAGGGTGAACACGTCGAACGCGGACATGACACTATGGACATCTGATCGGTATCCGAGCGCATATATGCGTGTCTCTGCTTCGGTCGCCTTTTGGAACGCTGGTAGCCCCGGTCCTTGTCCGACGACGAGAAAGACGACACCTGGGGTGCGGTCGATCACGATCTGGGCTGCGGCTAGGAAGGTGTCGTAGTCCTTCTCCGGCCGAAAGTTCGCCACGATGCCGACGACGGTGAGGTCTCGGTGCTCGGGGCGCAACAGCGTGAGTCGTTGCCCGGAGCGCTGGTCTCGTTTCGCCGCCACTTGGTCGAGTGGGATTCCGTGATCGATCACACGAGTCGACGCAGCGATTGTTGGAGTCATCGACTCGCGGACATCATTGGACACCGCGATCCGGGCATCATCGAGCGTTGCCGTGAACTGGTTCGCTGCTCGAGTCAATCGATGATGACGGGGCCAGCGATTGTGTTCCGTGGTGACCATGGCGAAGGATCGCCTGGGCCGAAGTTTTGTCAGTCGAGCACCCACTGCCATCAGTGGCGAGTGTGCGTGGACGACGTGTGGCTTGTGCGCTCGTATGGCTTTGTCGAGCGAGGTTGGCAACCGCGACCAATCGAGGCGAGTCACCTCCGCTCCGTGCGCGGTGATGGCCTCGACCAGGTGATCCTTTTCGGGAATGGCATAGGCGACGGAGTAGTCGATATCGGCCGTGCTCGTCGCAATCTGATTGAGGATTAGACGCTCCGCGCCGCCGGGACCAAGCCCCTTGATCACATGGAGTACCCGCAATGGGGAGGCTTGTTCGCGTGGCACATAGCCATTTTGGGGCAAAAGACTCAGAGTGGGCGGCCATTTGACTCACGAATCGCCAGCTGCGGCCGATTGAGCCAAGAGCGTGACGAAGCCGAAACGGTCGGCGACGTATGCCCGAGGAGCAATGAACGAATCAATCAGCGGGGTCGAGCGAATCGAATCGTCGCAGCAGGGTGCACTTGTGCCCGTGCACGTCGACGATGTTCTCGCGCCCCGCGGGCCTCGATTTACTCGTCCAGAGGACCCACTTGCGCCGATTCGTTCGGTGCTTCGGAGATGGCGACTTCTCGCCGTTCTAACCATCATCGGCGGCACCCTCGGTTGGGCGTCGGCTGTTGTCGCGGTCGAATCCGACACCACCCCGATCGCCGTTGATCACTATCAGGCTCGCCATGTGTTGGTGCTCGATAGCAACGTGCCCGAGACCCAAGTGATTCTCGGCGTAAGAAACCTGAACGCGCTGGCAAAACGAATCACGATCGGCGAAGTGCCCGAAGCGGTAGCCGCCGGGGCCAACGTCGACTTCGTCGAAGCCAGCACCCAAATCCGGGTCTTGATTCGTTCCGACAGCGAAAGCCTCGACCTCGTCACCGTTGCCGAGACGCCAGGTGAGGCCGAGTTACTCGCCGACCTCTATGCCGAAGAGTTCTTGGGATTCCTCAACGCGGAAGCCCAAACACTGTTCGAGGACGCTGTCTCGAGCGCCCAAGGCCGACTGCTCGATGCCGAGGCCAACATCTCGGTCACCCAACAGGCGCTCGACGCCGCCCGACTCCTCGAAGACGACCTCAGCGTTCAGCGCCTGCAACAGGACCTGCAACAGTTCGAGTCCGCTCGAATCATCGCTAACGCGACCTTGCTCGACACCCGATCCGATGGGGTCCCCATCGTGCCGATCGAAACCTTGCAATCGGCTAGCGGCACCGCCTCGGTGATCAGCGAAGCTCGATTCAGCGAGCTCGTCGATCGCGCTACCGCAGGCCAAAACATCGAGGTGCTGTTCCGTGACGACCCAGAGTCGGGAAGCAGCCTCGGAGCCTTGGGCGTCGTCAGTGAACGAATTCCCACGGGAACCGTGCCGCGGGTAGCCATCGGTGGTCTGCTTGGAATCATGGCTGGCGTAATGATCTCGCTGGTCTTGAACCGACTCGACAACCGTGTCCGGTCCAAGCGACAGGTCGAAGAATGGTTGGACCTTCCCGTTATCGCCGAGGTGCCTTCGCTCGTGCGTTCGGCGAGGAACGACGACGAGGTCTACGCACGGGAGAACCCGCGCAGCCGATT
>CAZTDG010000241.1:0-3885 GCA_964612655.1 uncultured Acidimicrobiales bacterium
CCCCATGAGTAGTTCGCCCAAGATTCCGGTGACCGTGCTGGGCGGCTGGCTCGGCGCGGGCAAGACCACGATGGTCAACCGCATGCTCGCCGCAGCGACAGAACGGATCGCGGTGATCGTTAACGACGTCGGCGAGATCAACATCGATGGCGCTCTCATCAGCGCTGGCGACCCCGACAACGACGACATCGTCGAGCTGACCAACGGCTGCATCTGCTGCAAGGTCGGCGACGACCTCTACGCCACCCTCGCCGAGCTCAGCCGAAGAGACCCGGCACCCGAACGCGTGGTCGTCGAAGCCAGCGGCGTTGCCGAGCCTCGCCAAGCTGCCGGATTCCTCGACCACCCCAGCTTCGCCATCGACGCCGTCATCAGCCTCGCCGCTGGCGGCGGCTTTACTCACCGCTCGTCGGGTCCGCCGTATGGCTCGCTCATGCGAGCACAACTCGCCGGCGCCGACCTCGTTGTCGCCACAAAGCTCGATCTGCTCGATAGTGACGCTGACCGACAGGCAGCGCTCGATGAGCTGCGCGAGTTCACCAAGGCACAAGTCGTCGCCTCCAATGAGGACCCGGCGTGGATCGATGCCGTGATGTTGGGAGCCCACACCAACGCCGATCACCGACAAGCCGATGGTTCGAGCGTCCCGGTCGCAACGAGCACCTGGAGTCCAACGGGCATGGTCGACGCCATCGGCGTGAAGTCCGCATTGCGCTCCTCGGGTTTGCTCCGAGCGAAGGGATCAATAGCCACCGACCAAGGCGACTTGATTGTCCATCTCGCCGGGCAACGAGTCACGACTACCCCGCTTGATGACGACACCGTTCCTCTGAACGCGATCGTCCTCATCGGTGAATCGCTCGACCAGGTCCTATCCGCTGGCAAAGCACTCAACGACGCGGTGATTGGAGACACCGGCAACTAGCTCGCCGCCCCGCAAAAATACGTGAGGGCCCGTTGGTGGCGGGATACCAACGAGCCCTCAGCTCTCGTATGCATCCCGCTGCAAGTAACTACGTTCTTAGTCGCTCCAGACGCCACATCCAAATGTTTGTGACCTGTGCCGCACGAACTCTACAGCGAGTTGCCGTCCCTCGGAAGTTGGGTGACACCAGAAAGCCTTCGAGCGAACTACTGGGTGAAAATTCCCCGCTAACCCTCGCAAATCGTGTTCCCGTCCTAACGATTTTGTGGTGCCAGATTTAGGGGATCGGCCGTCGAAACTCTCGGTTCGAGATGCTCGACGCCCGGAACGAGCGCCCTCTGCGAGCTCCCGACACCTCACCAGGTGAGCTAGCGTGATGCGATGTTCGGCCGCCCGAGAAAGCCCTCGAAAACTAAGGGAACCACGACGCAAAAGCCGACCGATCATGGATCCACGAGCGACCGACTCCAGCGAGAGATCGACGTCCAGGAGTACATGAGACGACTCGTCAACGACTCCGAGTAGGGCCTCACGACTACCCAATCTGGCGCCTCCCCGTCTTTTTCGGCTCGTCAAGATGACCCAAGAAATCGCCGACTTCAACGCTATGGAGGATTCCAAGAACCTCAGCGAGACCGAGTCGATCAACATGCCGCTGGGCCTCATTCGCGATTGGAGCGATGCCCAGGACTTCCAGAGCGCGCTCGATGTGATGGCGCTGTGGTTACCCAGACTGATCCAGAATGACCGAGCGAGCGTCGCAATCAGCACCCAAGACGCCACAGGCTTTGAAGTTTTCAAGCTGAAGGGCTCGACCGCCCTGCCCACCGGAACCATCCTCCCCCTCGATTCGATCCCTGGCGACGCGGTCAAGAAACGATCGGTACTCAATGTCCCCTCACTGGAGGACAGCGCCTACCAACTCGAGGCTCCGCTCCTCGTGCAGCACGGTTTACGATCATGTCTCAGTGCCCCACTCGTCAGTGGTGGCGAGTGCTACGGATCGCTCAACATCGCTCGTCGAGAACTCGACGCGTTTGACCAGTCCGATGAGACCTTGGTCAAGGGTCTTGCCGAAGTCCTCGGCGCCACCCTGTTTGCGTTGCGACGCTTCGAGACCGAGCGCGAATTCGCGATCACCGATTCACTCACCGGAGTGGCGAATCGACGCCACATTATGGACCTCATCGGGCAGCGCCTCCATCAGGGCACTTGCACCGCACCCCTGTTGTTCCTCGATCTCGACGGTTTCAAACTCATCAATGACGCCTACGGACATCACACCGGAGACCAGATGCTCCGAGAGGTGTCTCGCCGCCTCGTCAACGAATGCGAACCCGACCACCTCGTCGGACGCATCGGCGGTGATGAGTTCCTGATCCTTTGCGACGATGCGTTCTCTACCGAACAGGCGGGCGAATTCGCTCAACACCTGATCGACGTGTGCACCCAACCGCTCGCCATCGGGCCCATCGCAATACATCCACGCGTGAGCATCGGTCTCGCCACGCCATCGAGTGACACGACAACGCTCTCGGAGCTTCTCAACCAAGCAGATCGGGCCATGTACCGGGCAAAGCGCACCGACTCGTCAATGTTCGAGGCCGACGAAGACCTGCGTCGTGAAGCCGAACTCACCTTTGCCATCGACCGGGACCTCGACCGCGCTCTAGAAGAAGACTCCATCGAATTCCACTATCAGCCCGTCCGCTTCTTAGGGTCGAATGAGCTGCGAGGGTGTGAATCACTGATCCGGTGGTTCCACCCCGACGTCGGTCTCGTTCCCCCTCCTCTGTTAATCGAGCGAGCCGAAGCCACCGGCCGCATCGATGCCCTCACCACCTGGGCCATCGACCGCGTCGCAAGAGACCTTTCCAAAGCACGAGAACTTGCGCCGACGTTCAACGACAAACAGTTCTCGTTCAATCTGAGCCCACGACAGTTCGGCTGGGGCGACTACGTCGCAACACACATGTCCGCGCTCGATCGAAACGGACTCCGACCATCAGACATCCTCATCGAGGTAGTGGAGTCGGGCACGATCGAAGTCGAAACCACCGCCGAGAGCACCATTCGCTCTCTCGCCGCTCAGGGCGTATTCATCACCCTGGACGACTATGGGACCGGGTACAACGTCATTAGCTACTTCTCGCGCTTTCCAATCCACGGCATCAAGATCGACCGATCCATGATCAACTCCATGGTCGAAAACCCCACGATGCGAACCATCGTGAAGGGGCTCACCCAAATGGCGAACGAGCTGGACATCATGGTTCTTGGGGAAGGAATCGAAACCCAAGCCGAGTACGACGAGTGCGCCAAATTCGGGATCACCTTGGGGCAGGGATACTTCCTTGGCCGACCGATGTCGCTCGATGCGCTCGTCGAACTCGCCCACCTCGAATTTCCGAACCAGTTCCCCGGCGCGCAAGCGGCCTAACCTCGAGCTGCGCGGTGATCAGGGCTCGATAACCACTCGAAACGAGCCCACATTGTTGTCCTCATTGGACTCGATGATCAGGTCGAGCGGGTCGACAACGATCTCCACTTCGTAGCTGCCAGCGGGCACGCCGGTGATGTCGATCCATTGGTCTTCGAGGAGGGCGTGATAGTGATCGCCAAAGCCAGGATTGATGACCTGTTGTTGACCTTCGCAGCTTCCATCATCGACGAGCATGAGGCCTTCTGCGGGAGGACGATCTTCTATAAGACGCACCGAGTCGCGCAGACAAAAGGAAACCTTCTCCGATTCTGCGACGACTGCCCCTGAGGTGTCGCGGAGCGTGTAGCGCTCGAAGGCATCGAAGTGCACGTGATCGTGCTCTTCGTGGAAGATGAACTCTCCCGATAGCGAGTCGTGGAAGTTCCAATTGCTGGTCCAAACGCGCTGCCACGTTTGGCTCGTCTCGCCCTCCCCGGGAAGCGCAATAATGTCGAGCGGTCCCTCGCCGAGGTTTGCG
>CAZTDG010000242.1:0-3805 GCA_964612655.1 uncultured Acidimicrobiales bacterium
GCTGCGACCGGCGTGGTTGCCGCGACGGTGATCGTCATGGGAATCCTGTCGCTGCCGACCATGGTTCGCCTCGGCTACGACCACAAGCTGGCGACCGGAGCGATCGTCGCATCGGGCACCCTCGCACAGCTTGTTCCACCGTCGCTCGTGCTCATCTTGTTGGCTCAGCAGATGAACATCTCCATCTTGGGACTGTTCCGCGGAGCATTGCTCCCCGGATTGTTGTGCGCTGGTCTGTACGTCGCGTACGCACTCTTCATCGCCTTCATCCGGCCCGAAGCGGCGCCAGCGCTTCCCCCCGAAGAGCGTGCCCTTAAAGGTGCAGCGTTAGCCAAGGAAGCACTGTTTGCTGTTGTTCCGCCTCTACTTCTCATCGGCTCGGTCCTCGGTTCGATCTTCGGCGGCATTGCGACACCTTCGGAGTCGGGCGCTGTCGGTGCCCTCGGGGCCATGGTGCTCGCCCTCTCGAGCCGATCGCTCAATCGTGACACGTTGTGGTCATCTGCCAGGTCCACGGCAAACATCACGATATTGGTTATGACCTTGTTGTTCGCATCGTCGTTCTTCAGCGTGGTGTTCGAAGGTCTCGGCGGCCAAGAGCAGGCCACTGCGTGGCTGTCGGGCATTGGCGGTGGCAAGACCGGCTTTGTCATCGTGGCGATGATCGCGGTGTTCATCTTGGGCATCAACCTTGAGTTCCTCGAGATCACGTTCATCGTGGTGCCGATCTTCGTACCGGCAATGCTGGCGCTGAACTTCACCGAAGCGGAATTCATCTGGTTCACGGTGCTGATGGCAATCAACCTCAACATGGCCTTCATTTCGCCGCCCGTCGGGTTCTCGCTCTTCTATCTGCAGAGTGTTGCCCCACCCGAAGTGAAAACAGCGGACATTCACAAAGGGGCGATCCCTTTCATGTTCCTACAGGGCTTCGCGCTATTGCTCGTGGCCTTCATCCCAGGAATCGCGACGTGGTTGGTATGACATCCACGTCCCAAGAACGTGAGCGCATCTGCGCCATGTAAAGCAAACCCTTAGGAGGGGGCTATGTCAGAGGAAATAATTGAGGAGGAGAACGACTTCTCGACCACCGAAGGTCGACGATCGTTCTTGCGGAAGTCAGGATTCACGCTCGCTGCTGCAACCGGCGGTGCGGTGCTTGCTGCATGTGGCAGCGACGGCGACGAAAGCGCGGCTGGAGGATCAGGCGACGGCGATGCAGGCGGCTCGGAAGAAGAGTCCGTAGAACTCACCCAAGAAGGCGAAACTGTCGAATGGGACATGACCACCAGTTGGCCTGCGGGTCTCGCGACGCTCTTTGGCGCTGAAGACAACCAGTCGGGTGCCCTCGGGTTTGCTCGCAACGTTGGCATGTTGACCGGCGGCCGTTTCACGATCAATACCTTCCAAGCTGGCGATCTCGCAGGCGGCCTCGAAGTTATTGACGTGATCCAGGCAGGCGCAGTTCAGGCCGGTCACACCGCGTCGTACTTCTTCCGTGGACTCGGTGAGCCATGGGCGTTCGGTACCGCGGTGCCGTTCGGATTGACCTTCCGTCAGCAGGCCTCATGGCTCTGGGAGGGCGGCGGCCTCGAGATGCTCCGCTCCTATTACGCCGACAACTTCAACCTCATCAACTTCCCCTCCGGAAGCACCGGTGTGCAGATGGGTGGTTTCTTCAACCGAGAGATCAACTCCGTCGAGGACCTTCAGGGTCTCACCATGCGTATCCCGGGACTTGGCGGCGCAGTGATGAGTGAACTCGGCGTCAACGCACAGGTATTGGCGGCAGGCGAAATCTCGCAGGCTCTCCAGACGGGCGCTATCGACGCGGCCGAATTCGTGGGGCCGTTCGACGACAATAACCTCGGTCTTGGCGAAGCTGGCGAGTTCTACTACTTCCCAGGTTGGTGGGAGCCAGGTGCAGCGCTCGATGTATTCGTCGATCTCGACGCCTACAACGAGCTTCCTCCAGACTTCCAGATCGCTCTCGAAGCATCGGCGAAGCTGTCGTATCTCGAAACGATGATGTTCTACGACCGGGTACAACCGATTGCACTCCAAGAGCTCATCGACTCGGGCGTACAGCTGCGTCGCTTCCCTGACGATCTCATGGCGCAAGCTCGCGAAATCACCGAGGATCTCCTCGATGGCTTCGCTGCTGCTGATCCGGAGTTCGCTGCGATTCTCGGTCCTTGGCGTGAATACCGAGATTCGGTTGGCCAATGGCACGGAACCGCAGAGCTTTCGATGCTCGAGGCCCTCTCCGGAGACCTGTAAGCATCCACTAGCGCCGTGCAGGCGCATCCCTCCTTCGTTGCGAGGGCCGCGGGACTTTGCTCGCGGCCCTCGTTCCGAACTGTTTGAACTCCACCTGCGGAGGCCGGTTGCGTGAGACGCGCACTTCTCATCAAATCCGCACAGGACATACTCGGCGGAACTCACGAGGTGACCAACGCTGTCTACATGTGGCACCGGAACAGGCTTTGGCTGCCGTTCGTCTTGGTGACGGTGATCGCTGCGTTGGGGCTTGGCTGGTTCTTGGAATTCGGGTTCGCCAACAGCATCGTGATCGCGGCAGGCCTCGCCGCCGTGGCATCGGCGGCGTCCACGCGGTATTTCGTGTTGGCCAAGGCAGGGAACACGATCGCGTTATTGACCGGGTCCCCGATTCGACGCATTGCTCGTGCCGTCGTCCGGGCTGACCTCACGACTTCGGACATCACCTCATCGGGAAATACCTTGCTCGCCACCGATTGGGTTATCGACAACGAGGTATACACCGTTCCCAAATCGTGCGAACAAGACATGCAGGCCATCATTTCGGGCCTCGTGTAGTCGCTGGCCCCATCATTTGGGGGTCCTCGTCAAACGAGGGGGAAACTTGGCCGAATGGGTTGATATTTGGCACTGCCGTGCCGACTAGGAGCGGATGCTCATGGTTGAAGTAATCGCGTATTCGATGGTGACGGTGATTGGCTTGACGGTGGGTGGATTTGCAACCCATTGCTTCTTTCAGCGTTTGATCGAGATCAACATGGCCCGAGTCGCCCGAGTTGAGGCTTCGAACCTCGATGATGAACTGCGCCGAATGAACCCGGGCGACAACTTCTAAGTCGTCGATCGTGGCCGCAATAGCGCCCAACAGAGCTCGATATCGGCAACAGCCCCTTTATATAGAGGTATGGCTGATGACTCGCGCTGTCGTGAGTTGAGCCGATCGTCATAGCGGGTTATCCCCGAGTTGCCTAGCGCCCTAGGATTGACTCATGGCCAACTATCGCTCTCACGAATCCACCAGCGGCCGCAACATGGCTGGCGCTCGCGCCCTGTGGCGCGCTACCGGCATGACCGACGAGGACTTCGACAACAAACCCATCATCGCGGTTGCGAATAGCTTCACCCAGTTCGTGCCTGGCCACGTGCACTTGAAGGACATGGGTCAACTCGTCGGCCGAGAGATCGAGGCAGCTGGGGGAGTAGCCAAAGAGTTCAACACCATCGCCGTCGACGACGGCATTGCGATGGGTCACTCAGGAATGCTCTACAGCCTTCCGAGCCGAGAGCTGATCGCGGACGCCGTCGAGTACATGGTGAACGGCCACAAGGCCGATGCCCTCGTCTGTATCTCCAACTGCGACAAGATCACGCCCGGCATGCTCATGGCTGCCATGCGTCTGAACGTGCCCGCGGTGTTCGTATCGGGTGGCCCGATGGAAGCGGGCAAGACCAGACTCGCTGGCGTTGAGGTAAAGGTCGATCTTGTCGACGCGATGATGAAAGCTGCCGACACGAGTGTCAGCGA
>CAZTDG010000243.1:0-3744 GCA_964612655.1 uncultured Acidimicrobiales bacterium
GACGAGAAGGACGGTCAGGACCGCCGCCACGGTGCTAACCCAGACGGTGTTCCACGTGAGTGCGGCTACTTGGCCGGTGTCGAGGCGTACCTCGCGGCCTCCAGCGAGGCCACGAATCGACCACTCGAGAACCGCGGCGAGCGGGGCAACGAGGCCGAGCAAGGTCGTAATGCCGGTAGCCAACAGCGCTAGGGGGCGCAATCGGCCCAATGGCACCATGACGGCCCGGTCGGCGCGTATCGAGGTGGTGGTGGTTTGTCGGCGGCGTTGGGCATATCGCTCCGCGAGCACCACGACGGCGGCGAGCAGCAACAGGATCAGACTCAGCGCCAGGGCAACCGGACGGTTCAACTGGTTGGTTTCGATCGAACGGGTCAGCGTGTCGTAACGCACGATGGCCACCGCGCCGAAGTCAGAGATGGTGTAGAGAAAGACCAGCAGGGTTCCGGCCGCGATTGAGCCGAAGGCTTGTGGCAACACGAGGCGTTGGAATACCCGCCACGACGAATCCCCGAGGAGTCGAGCCGATTGCTCGATTGACCCCGGAAGCTGGGAGAACCTGGCCGCTACCGGCAGGAACACATAGGGATAGGTGAGAAGCGTCAGGACCAGCCACGCCCCCCACAGACCCTGAAGCGTCGGGGTTCGGTCTATGCCGATGTTTGCCAAAGCGTCGTTGACCAGGCCGCCAGGGTTCAGCGTGCGCACCAGGGCCGCCGCGCCGAGGAAGGTCGGGTACACCAGGGGCAGGACCAACAGCACCCGCCAGATCCGTCGGCCGGGTAGGTCGGTGCGAGTGGTCAGCCACGCGAGTCCGGTGCCGAGCGCCGCGGTGCTCACGCTCACCAGCACGGCGAGTATCAGGGTGCGTCGCAGCGGGCCGAGCGTCCGGTCCGAAAACAACAGGTTCACCGGGTCGGCATCCGCGGTGAAGTTGCGTATGAGCAGATAGATAGCCGGGCCGGCCAGCACGATGCTCGCGAGAACAGCGAGTAATCGCAGCAAGGGTGGCGAAGCGCCGGTCCGGCTAGGGCGATTCATCAGCCGAAGATGCCGCTGCCCTCGATGATGGCGATCGTCTCTTCGAGTCCGTTGCCGAGGTCATCGAAGGCCACGTCGAAGTCGCTCCCGGAATCGTCGAGCGATGGAAGCACATCAGCTGGTGCAACACCTGAGCCCAGCGGGAATTCGAGGCTGTCGGTCGTGAAATAGGTCTGGGATGGTTCCGAGAGTAGGAACTCGATCAGTTGCTGGGCCTCGTCGACGTTGTCCGATGCCGAGGTGATCCCCGCTGCGGTCACGATCACGAGTGAACCGATGTCGTCGGCAGCGAAGTTGTGGTTGAGCGCCTGGTGGCTGTCGCCGAGGGCCTCTGCCTGCTGGAAGTTGTAGTAGTGGTTGACCAGGCCAAACGAGTATTCGCCTCGCCCAACGGCATCGACGGTGGGGCGGTTCGATTCGGTGACGATGGCGTCGTTGGCGACCATGTCGGCGAGCCATTGCGCGGCCACGTCGTCGCCCTCTTGAGAACGGAAGACCGTGAACCAGTCTTGGAAAGAGCCGTTTGTTGCCGGGATAGCGACCTGGCCTCGAAAGCGTTCATCGGCGAGGTCGAATACGGATTCGGGGAGGTCGCCCGCGTCTACGAGTTCGGTGTTGTAGACGAGCACTCGCTGGCGGCCGGTGATACCGACCCAGGTTCCGTTAGCTGCGGTGTTTTCGTCCGAGACGAGGCCGAGGAGGTCGTCGTCGAGGGTTTGGAGGAAGCCTTCGTTTTGTAGGAACCCGACCGAGCCGGGCGATTTGGAGAGGAAGACGTCGGCGGGGGTGCGGTCGCCCTCTTCCACCAGCGTGAGGGCCAGGTCGGTCGGGTCGCCGAAGTTGGTCACGACGCTGATGCCGCTCGAACACTCGAAAGCGTCGAGGACCGGGCCGACGAGTTCTTGGTCGCGACCGCTGTAAATAGTGATCTCGGTATCGGAGGATGGGGCGCACTCGCCCGAGAAGATGTCGGCGGCGGCACCCTCGAGTGTGTTTTCGCTCGCACCCGCGTTCTCGGAAGTGGTGGTTCCGCTTCCGCACGCTGCGGCGGTGAGAGCGACGGTTGTTGCCAGTGCGGTGAATCGCATGGATCGACGAAGTCGAATTCTGGTCATGAGGCGAGTGTACCTACCCCGTACGGGTTTCGTAAGGCCTGCCTAACACTTCCCGAGTATGACTCTTTTCACATTGGTGATGGGCTTGCTGCACGGAGTGCACGCGGCCCCCTGCCCAAGAAAGATCAAGCCCGGTCAGGCGGGAATAAGCGGCGGGTAGTCAGTATTGTTTGATGTATGGCACTCACGCACGACGCTGATCACGACCACGATCACGGGCATTCCCATAGCCACATGGTGCACGACCACCGTGGGGTGCAAGACGGTACGGTGCGCGCTGCGATCTTTGGAATCAGCGATGGTTTGGTATCGAATGTGGCGCTCATCTTGGGTGTCGCTGCGGCCGCGGGCGCAGCCGGTGACGGCAGCGCCGTCGTAATCGCCGGCGTATCGGGGTTACTCGCAGGTGCTGCCTCCATGGCAGCGGGTGAGTACGTGTCGATGAAGGCCCAGAACGAACTCATCGAACGCGAACTTCGCATCGAACGCGAATCGCTGAAGAACAACCCCAAGATGGAGCTGCGGGAACTCCAGATGATCTATACCCGTCGTGGAATCGACGAGGACAAGGCGTTGGAACTGGCCGAAGCGGTCCACGAAGACCTCGAAGTGGCCCTTGAGGTCCACGCACGCGAGGAGCTTGGCGTAGATCCCGACGACATCGGTGATCCGAACAGCGCCGCCATCAGTTCGTTCATCGCATTCGCTATCGGCGCGATCTTGCCGTTGATTCCCTGGTTCTTGGCTTCCGGCACGGTGGCCATGGTGAGCTCGGTGGTCGTAGGTCTCATCGCAGCCGCACTCGTCGGTATTGCGTTGGCGGTCTTCACCGAACGCTCGCTCGTCCGCACGGCGCTTCGCCAGGTCAGCTGGGCGGCCGGGGCGTGCGCGATCACCTTTGTGATCGGGTCGCTGCTCGGCACGACCATCGGCTAAAAACACAATCCACCCTGGTTCGACTTGGGTCTGGCGAGTAGTGCAAGACTGACGCCCATGACCTTCACGACGTATCGAATCAACCGCGACGGTGTCGACCGACTCCTGTTCTTGATGCACGGCTATACCGCCGAGCAACATCACCTCGCGTCCTACGTTCCCCTCGTTGATCCCGACGAGCGATTCACCGCCATTGCGCCTCGCGGCCCGCTCACCATGCCAGATGGCGACGGTGCCGGTTGGTGGGACATCGACCTCGAGTCCGGCAACTTCGAACAGAGCTGGGAGCAGTTCGCTCCGGTAGTCGCTGACCTCGAGTCGTTTATTGCCACCGAGGCCGAGGCCGCGGGTGTGCCGTTAGAGCGATGCGTCGTGGGCGGGTTTAGTCAAGGCGGATGGCTTGCACTCGCGCTGGCGGGCAAGCCGGACGCTCCGAACTACGCGGCCGTGTGGGCGATCTGTTGCGGTCTGCCCGAGGAGGCTGGCTTCGCCGCCGATCTCAGCAATGGCAACGGCCGCCCTGCTCTTTTCCAGTGGGGTAACAAGGACGGCTTCGTCGGCCCCGATCGCCCGAAGGACGTGATCGCCGCGCTCAAAGCTGGAGGTTGGGATTTACGGGACCACGAGTACGACATGGCCCACAGCCAAACGA
>CAZTDG010000244.1:0-3739 GCA_964612655.1 uncultured Acidimicrobiales bacterium
CCTCGATTCGCGCTGCGTAGCGCGATTATTGGCTGCGAAATGGATGAATTAGGTGCTTAGGAGTGGGTTGTGGGGGCCGATTGGGGCTTCTGGCCCTCTTTTGAGAGCTAAAGAAGTGAGAAAACAACTGGTCTGGCGCGAGCCCTGGAAGTCGGGGCTCCCCTAACCTGTGAATACACCTGATGTGGGCCTAGCTCGCATCGCTGGTAACGTTCTTATGTTCCACACAACCTAGGGCGTTAGCTCAATTGGTAGAGCACCGGTCTCCAAAACCGGGGGTTGCGGGTTCAAGTCCCTCACGCCCTGCTAACACGCAAGACGAATAGATCTCAACTACCGGCATCAACGCCGGTGGAGGCTCCAGTGTCACAACCTATGAACCGAGAACAACGCCGCCAGCTGAAGAAGCAAGGCCAGGAAGTTGACGAAGAAGGTCAGGTCCTCGCGACCAAGACCTCCAAGAAGAGTTCCGGAGCCGGCAGTGGTGGGCGCGTCACCGACAAGGGTGGAACTTCTTCCACCACCACCGATCGCAAGAACCGCGAAGCTGCTGAGCCAGAAGAGCGCACCAGCCCGACGCAGTTCACCCGAGAGGTTCGCTCCGAGCTTCGCAAGGTCGCTTGGCCGACCCGCCCTGAGGTAATCAACTACTCACTCGTAGTTCTTTTCACCGTCATCGTATTGACCCTCTTTATCGGCGTGCTCGACTGGATCTTCTCCCTTACGGTGCTTGAACTATTCCGTCCCCGCTAACAGCAGATAGCGAAGTTCGCCGCCCAAATCGGCGAACTTGGTGACCTCGGCGATACAGTTGCCGACGAACCTACATTCGGGCAGGAATAACCATGGAACAAGAGCAGACGGACGCCATGGGCGACCTCGTCGATGACGCGACGGACGTCCCCGAGGCCCCAGTCGACACCGCGGAGGCAGCCAGCGACGCTGCTCCCGAGGAAATCACAGACACAACCAGCACCGATGTAGATGCTGGCGCGGCTGATGACATCTCGGTCGCCGAGGACGACATCATCGTCACCGACGACGAGCCCGAAGCCGCCGCGGATCCTGCTCCAGCAGGCGATGACGACGACACTGCAGTCGAAGAAGCGGCCGCAACCGAAGAAGAAGCTGCCGAAGAACCAGCCTCCACCGAAGAAGTAGCCGCTGCCGACGTGAGCCCAGCAGATGATGCTGATGTCGCCGATGAAGATGCCCTCTTCGAAGAAGAAGTCCCTGCTGCACCTCGAGTGCAAAGCCCCTACGACCGGCCCGGACGCTGGTACGTAGTGCACACCCAGAGCGGCCACGAGAAGAAGGCCCAGCAGAACCTGCAGGCCCGAACGGCTTCGATGAATATGGGCGACAAGATCTACGAGACCGTCATCCCGATGGAAGACGTGGCCGAGTTCCGCAACGGCAAGAAGGTCATCGTTCAAAAGAAGATGTTCCCGGGCTACCTGCTCGTTCGCGCCGAAATGAACGACGATGCCTGGTACGTAATCCGCAACACCCCCTCGATCGTCAACTTTGTTGGCTCGGGCGGAAAGCCCTCACCGCTTCTGCGTCGAGAGGTAGAGAACTTCCTCCACGTCCCCGAAGAGGGCGGCGAAGCCGAATCGTCACCGCGTACCAAGGCCCGCCTCGAATACGGCATGGGCGAAACCGTGCGTGTCAAAGATGGCCCCTTCTCGGACTTCTCCGGCGAGATCGTCGAAATCAACGAGGACCAGCTCAAGGTCAAGGTGCTCGTCAACATCTTCGGCCGCGAGACACCCGTCGAGTTGGAATTCTCCCAAATCGCCCGGCTCTAGCGCTGGTCTCTGCGGAGCAGCGACTCCGTCGCGATTTTGCTCCTCCGAGCTGCAGCGCATTACTCGCCGCAATCGCACATTCGCTTCGCTCGGTGTGCTCTGCGGAGCAGCGACCTTCGCCCTCCAGCGGTCGCAATCTGAGCCTTCGGATTTCGCCGCAAGGCGAAATCCGGGCGCTGTGCGCCCTCGATTCGCGCTGCGGAACGCAAGCGGCGTCCGCTCGCGCCGGCTTCGCAGCTGCGAGCTACCCGCGCCAAACCAGTTGTAAGTCCCAGACGAGACTCTCGGTTAGTGCAAAGGAAGGGTTGCTGCTCTACGACGCGCACGGCAGAATGGTCCGTCGGTCTTAGACCTCCTTTCGAAACCCAGGATTCACCATGGCAAAAAAGCAAGTCTCGGCAATCGTCAAGATTCAAATCCCTGCAGGCCAGGCCTCGCCAGCTCCACCCGTTGGTACCGCACTCGGTCCACACGGTGTTGCGATCATGGACTTCTGCAAGGCATACAACGCCCAAACCGAAGACAAGCGCGGGCAGATCATTCCTGTCGAGATCACCATCTTCGAGGATCGGACGTTCTCGTTCATCACGAAGACCCCACCGACGGCATTCCTGCTTCGTCAGGCCGCCGGGCTTGAGAAGGCAGCGAACAACCCAGGTCGTGAGACCGCAGGGTCCGTTACCTCGGCACAGGTCAAAGAGATCGCCGAGACCAAGATGCCCGACCTCAACGCTGTCGATATGGACGGCGCCATTCTCCAGGTCGAAGGCACCGCCCGATCCATGGGACTCGAAGTCACATAACAACACGCTCGCCGGTGCCATTACCTCAGGGCCGGGAGCACTACAAACGAGGGAGCCATCATGGCGCAAGGAAAAAAGTACAAGGACGCTGCACGCAGCTACGACCGTGAAGGAATGCACTCGGTAGCAGACGCCACCAGCATCCTTTCGGGATTCCCGAAGCGAAAGTATGACGAGACCGTTGATCTCGTTCTTCGTTTGGGAGTCGACCCACGTAAGGCTGACGAAATGATTCGCAGCACCGTGTCGTTGCCCGCTGGAACCGGCAAGGCCGTTCGAGTAGCCGTATTCGCTCAAGGCGACGCAGCCCAAGCAGCACGTGACGCTGGCGCTGAGTTCGTCGGTGCCGAAGATCTCGCTGAGCAGGTCGAAGGCGGCATGCTCGACTTCGACGTCACCATCGCTTCTCCCGACATGATGCCGCTCGTCGGCAAGTTGGGTCGAGTGCTCGGCCCTCGCAGCCTTATGCCGAACCCCAAGACCGGAACCGTCACCCCAGACGTGGCAAAGGCCGTCGAAGAGTTCAAGGGTGGCAAGGTCGAATTCCGCACCGACAAGTTCGCCAACGTTCACGTCCCCGTGGGCAAGGTCAGCTTCTCCGATGAGGACCTCATCAAGAACATCGCTTCGGTCATCGAAGAGATCAACCGACTCAAGCCCGCTGCCGCCAAGGGCCAGTACATCAAGAAGGCGTCGATCTCATCAACGATGGGTCCCGGCATCCGACTCGACGTCAGCCAGCTCTAATCACTGCGGTGACGGTGTGGAAACACCGTCACCGATCGTTAGTATCGAATAGTTACAAAATCGCATATCTCACCGCAGACCTCACGCAACCATAAGTCGTGAGCAGGGGAGCCTCTTACACGCACCACTTGGTGCAAGGGCGTTCACCGTGTCTTCGGTGGGCGCCTTTTGAGATTTCGGCCCTGTGGTCGAGCCTGAAGGCAACCAACACAGGAGTCAGATTTATGGGAGAACCACGAGCCGACAAGGTGGCAGTGGTCGCTGAGGTAAAGGAAAAGCTTGAGGCCGCAGATGGCGTCGTGCTCACCGATTACCGAGGCCTCGACGTACCCGCAATGGCCGAGCTGCGTTCGACGCTGCGTCCCGCCGGTGGCGAGT
>CAZTDG010000245.1:0-3716 GCA_964612655.1 uncultured Acidimicrobiales bacterium
AACGCTCTAGCGGGTCTCCAAGGGGACCCCTCCGCTTCGCTCCGGGAAAACGCTCTGGCGGGTCTTAAAGATGGGGCCGCCTCTGGCGTTCGGCGTGCGTGGCCTTAACGCTCCCCCGAAGGGGATGAGGTCGCTGCAGCCCGACCATCGATAATCGCCGGAGGCTGGTGAGGGATCAGCGCCGATTTCCGGACGCGCCGCGGACGGGGCGCTTGCGGCGCTTTGCCCCTTTGTCTCGCTTGCGCTTCTGGTCGCGGCGTACGCGTCTGTCTCGCTCGGCGGTGTCCTGGCCATAGAACGCCAGCATCACCGCGTAAAGGTCCGGCAATTCGCGCTCCATGGATGAGCCCTTGTCGAAGAACACTTCGGTGGCCACCGCAAAGAACTCGGCAGGGTTCGTTCCGGCGTAGTCGCGCAGTAGTCGCGGGCCCATGCCGTTGCGGACCGCTTCGTAGAGCTTGGTGGAAGCCTCGATCCATTTCGGATAGTCGGCCTCGCTAGCGAGAATCGGTGTGCCGTCGACGATGCCATCGCTGAAATCCAAGCGGTGAGCAAACTCGTGATAGGTCACGTTGAAACCCTCGCCGCTCCGACCCGCTCCCGACTGCACGGCGTCCCACGCGAGAAACACCGGGCCACGTGGGCTCGTATGGCCGAGTGCAGCGATGGGGGCGTCCGACACTGTCCCACCGGGTCCAGCTCGTTCCTGGTCGACGATCAACGTCGTCGCACCAACCACGACGGTTCGCATACTCGAGTACGCGTCGAAGTCGAGTTCGAGCACGAGTATCGAGGCGGAAGCCGCGATCAGCACGATCATTTCCGTAGTGAGTGTGAAGCCATGTTGGGCCTCCCACTTCCAGTCGTTCATGTAGTGCAGCGTCAGTGATTCCAAGCGCTCTTGCTCATCATCGGTGAGCTGACACCAGTGCATCATCTGGTCATGGAGAAGCTCATCCCACTCGTCCAAGAATTCTGGGTACTCGTCTTCGGAACGAAAGAGCCCTTGTACCCGCTCGAAAATTCCACCAAAGGACATCAGAGGAACCGCATACGTGCCGTGGTGAGGTCTTCGAGGATGTGGGAGAGGACCTGGTAGACGACGCGGCCTTGGAGGTCGGGATCGTCTTCGGCGACGGGGCCATCCTCTTCGCTGACGTCGAGTTGCGTGCCGAGCACCAGGCGGGCCTGGTTGATGATGGCCATCCACGTATCGGCGAGTTCGACCGAGATCGTCTCGTCGTTGACGCTCTGTTGGAGTTGGTCGATGCCGTCGAGGCGTTGCATGAGGAGCTGGTCGTGGACCATCTCTTGGAAGTCGCTCTGAAGCTCTTCGTCGTCGGGGTGTGCGGGCGGGTAGAGCCGTGTGAGCTGTTCGCCTTCGTCGACGAGCAGGAGCTCCCGAAGTTCCTCGCTGACTTTGGTGAGCAGCGCGCGGAGATTCTCGTCCAACCGGACGTTGATCTCCCCGTCTTTGACCTCGAACATCGCGAACACGACTAGTCGTCCTTTTGCATGGTGGCCCACAGCCCATGCTCGTGAAGGCGTGCGACGTCGGCCTCGCACTTTTCTTTCGTTCCGTTCGAGACGACGGCGCGACCTTTGTGGTGCACGTCGAGCATGAGCTCGGTCGCCTTTTCTTTCGAATGGCCAAACAGCTTCTGGAACACGAGAGTCACGTACGACATGAGGTTGATCGGGTCGTTCCACACAAGCACGATCCAGGGCACATCCTTCTCGGTGAGGATGTCGACATCGAGATCTGGCTCGCTGACTTCGAGTGGCGCGGTCACCCGATTACTTTGCCATCTCTGCGGGTGCTCGTTCCTCGATTGGCGGGATCGTTGTTCGCAGGGCGTACCACGAGGCGGCCGTCCAGAGCAGTACCGATCCTGCGATGTGGAGCGCTACCAGCTCGCGGGGAACGCCGGTGAAGAACTGGAGGTAGCCGATCGCGCCTTGCAGAAGCGCGAGGGCTCCGATGCGCATGAACCAGCTGTAGGCCGCGGTTGTCGTCGGTGAACTGTTGGGGCTCGGGCGGTTGCGCCACAACCCGGCCAGGATCGCTGCGACGAGAACCCATGCCAGCACCGAGTGGGCCCGAGTGATCTCCCAGATGTCGAAGCCGAGCCGAGGGATGGGTTCCCCCGAAGCCTCCGAACCGGTGTGAGGTCCCGAGCCGGTCACCAGCGTGCCAACGACAATCACAACCGTCGCTGCTGCCACCACCACATAGGAATGCGCTCGCTGAGTTCGCTGCTCGGCCGATAGCGCAACGCTGCCGTCGGCTGGGTTTCGGGCTCGATAGTCGAGGACCACGCCTAAGAAGATGAGCACGATCGACAACAAGAAATGTCCGAGCACGACCCGTGGGTCGAGTTCGGTTCGGGTGACGAGCATGCCGAGCACGACCTGGCCGATGAACCCGATGATGAGACCGACGAGCGTGGCCCGAAGATCGGGCCGACCGCGACGCGCGATGATCCACGCCGCGACGACAGGAATGATGGCCAGGCCAGAAATGACGCGGTTGCCGAACTCGATCGTTCCGTGAAACGCCGGTGCATCGAGTTCTTCGTTCACGCTGCATGTGGGCCAGTCGGTGCAGCCAAGGCCCGATCCGGTGAGGCGCACGGCGGCGCCGGTAACGGTGATCGCCATGAGCCAGACGAGAGCGAAGCGGGTCCAGAATTCGACCGGACGGCCGAGCACGGTCAGCGAGCGCGGCGAAGGCTTCGGCGAGACCGAGGTTTGGGCCGTCAAGGACATGTGACAACGATACGCCCCCTTCCGATGGCAGAAACAGCGCAATGGCATCTACGATGTCTTGCTGTGACGAGTCTCGCTGCGGGTTCAACGGATGCCCGGTCGATTACTGCGGCCTATGTGGCCCTGACGAAGCCTCGAATTATTGTTCAGCTGCTCATCACGACAGTGCCGACGATGATCGTGGCCCAACGAGGTCTACCTGGCATTTGGCTGATCGTGGCGACGATGATCGGCGGCACGTTCGCCGCCGGCGGCGCCAACGCCGTGAACATGTATGTCGATCGTGACATCGACAAGATCATGAACCGCACGAAGGGTCGGCCGATCGTCACCGGCGAGATCGCTCCGCGGAACGCACTGATCTTTTCCGTCGGGCTGCTCGTAATCGCCGGCGCCTGGCTCGCCCGCTTTGTGAACCCGCTCTCGTCGGTCCTGGCATTGACCGCTGCGGGCATCTACATCTTTATCTACACCCTTTGGCTGAAGCGCACGTCGTCACAAAACATCGTCATCGGTGGTGCTGCTGGTTGTATGCCGGTTCTCGTTGGTTGGGCTGCGGTAACCAACACGCTGACACTCGAACCTTTCGTGTTGTTCGCCGTGATCTTCCTATGGACGCCACCACACTTCTGGGCACTCGCCGTGAAGTACAAGGACGAGTACTCGGCGGCCGACGTTCCGATGATGCCGTCGGTTGCCAGCCTCGAATCCACGTCTCGCCAAATCGTTGCCTATGCGATTGCCGTGTGGGCCGTGGGCGTGGCGTTTGGCCCGATCGCCTCTCTCGGTTGGATCTATCTCGCAACGTCGATCGTGACCGGTGGAATGTTCACCTTCTATTCGGTGCAGCTTCTTCGTGCCCCGGACTCCAAGAAAGCAATGAAGGTCTTCACCTTCTCGTTGACCTATTTGACGATGCTCTTCGTCGCAATGGGCGTCGACGTTCT
>CAZTDG010000246.1:0-3694 GCA_964612655.1 uncultured Acidimicrobiales bacterium
ACTCGAGATCATCGGGAGTCACGGCATGCAGGCGCACCGGTACGGGCCCATGCTCGACATGATTAGCAGCGGAGTGCTCGCTCCTCAGAAATTGATCGCCGAAGAGATCGACCTTGCGGCGTCAGTCGATGCGTTGGCCAACTTCGGTACCCGTCAGACACCCGGCATTTCGGTCATCACCGACTTCTCGTGAGCACGGTGGACATGCGGGTAATTCCGAGCTCCGATATCTACTGATTCCCATGGGAGGAGGTCCTGCGCCGTCCATTGGCTGTCATAGGCCGTCACTAGTTTTTGGTTTACCGGGGTGGAGATCTTGCGTCGGTGGATGGATCGACGGCTCGTCCTCAGGGACCAACGAAGTTTGGGTTTCAGCTGTCTGAAACGAACTGTTGCTGCCTGCGATTCCGTGGGTTGCTTGGCTGAAGGTGAGGACCCCGGAACCATGACCACATCACTTGTTGAACAGATCGCATCGCTCGGTGTCGAGCTCAACGCCAACCAGTACAAGGTGGTGCGACTTGCCGCCCAATACGACACGACGCTCGATTGGTTTCGTGAAGGCTTCAAGAGCTCTGCTGTGGCTATCGCTCGCACGCTCGACATTCATGATTCGACCGCACGGGAATGGATTCGGGTCGGTCACGCGCTCGACGAGCTTCCCTTAGTCGATGACGCGTTCGCGTCGAACGATCTGTCGTACGCGAAGACTCGGATTCTTACTCGTTGGGCTGATTGCGAGAACGAGGCGGAACTGCTCAAACTTGCCCACGGCCGCAACGCCAACCGGCTCACCACCACTATCGCGAAACACCTGGCAGGGACCGAAACCGACGAAGACCGTGGCCAGCGCCAACACGACAGCCGAAGTGTCACCGTCTATACCGACGCCGATGGCATGGTCGTCGTCCGCGCCACGTTGCCTCCCAGCATCGGCAAGCAGGTCGCCGCAGCGGTCGAGACCATCGTTCAGCAAGTTGCCGCAACTCCGATGAACGAACCAGACGAGCACAGCAGCAAGGACGAAGGTGCGTCCGCGGACGCACCTTCGCCACCTTCGGTGAGGAAGCCGACCGCTTTGCGTCGACAAAATGCGTCCGCGGACGCATCGAAGACCCGCATCCAGACAATGAGGGAGCAGGTCCGTGAGCTGAAACAGTCCTGGCAACCCGAAGGCGCCGACGACTACTTCGCCCCATCGCTCGCCCAGCAACGCGCCGATGCCTTCGTCCTACTGTTCTTGGGTAAGAACATCGAACTGACTACCGAGGTCGTCATTCACGTACGTGGCGATGGCACCACGTTCGACGACGGAACACCGCTCACAAACAATGCCGTGTGTCAGCGCCTCGACGAGTCCTTCATCCGACTCCTTCTACATGGCGTAGACGGCAGCCCAATCGACGCAACGAACCGTCGGCGCCATCCCACCACGCGTCAAAAGCGTGTGGTGCTTGAAGCTCATAACCACGAATGTGTTGACTGTCAGAGCACCGACCTTCTCGAACTCGACCACAACCCGCCCTACGAACAAACTCGCCACACCGTCACCACCGAATTGGAGCCACGCTGCGGCCCATGCCATCGAGCACGACACCGGCGCGAGGCGCTACGACGTCAAGGGCGGCCAGTGGCTGACCGGGCCGTAGGGGAGCGGTTCGCAACGACTGGCGTGTAGCTAGCGGTCGGCGAATAATAAGCTTGACATTATATTATGCAGAGCTTATTATCAGACTCATGAACAACAGCAGCCATCACATACCCCATCAAGAAAAGGAGCCCCTATGTGGGTTGTTGAATATAGGAACGAGTTTGAAGCCTGGTGGCTCACGCTTAGCGAAGAGCAGCGGACGACTTATACGACGAACACATCAACGAACTTCGAGCGGAAGGCCTGATCGACCCAACGCCCTGAATCCCGAAAGGATCATTAATGCCATCCGCAAAGCCCTTCACCAATCTTCAGTCACAGGTCGAATCGCGACCAGGGGCAGCTGAGCGGCTAGCACAGCTGCGGCAAGAAACTCTCGCCGAAATTGGGCTGTATGAACTTCGCCGAGCACTCGAGGTGTCCCAGACCGAACTTGCGGCAGCACTCGAAGTGTCCCAGTCGGCAATCTCTCAGTTGGAAAGCGGGCGGGACATCAAGATCTCCACGCTACGCAACTACGTCGGCCGCCTAGGTGGTGAAGTCCGAATCACTGCAGTATTCGGTGAACAGGAGCAACAAACCGAAATTCCAATCTCCTTCACTTAGAGATCAGATTGCCTCCATGTCCACAAACCAATGAATCAGCTGAACGGCTCGAACCAATTCACTGCGGTAGCGGCGATGGACGGGCCAGAATGTGGACATGTCTGTTAATGGCGAACTGCGCTACCTGCTGATTCCCGGGGGAGGGGGATCGGGTCCCGACCATTGGCATCACCGTTGGGCTGCGTCACTGCCCAACTGCTCATGGGTCGAGCAAGACGATCCCGAAGGTGGCTCGCGAGCAGAGTGGGTTGCAACGATCAACAACGCTGTCGCTGCGTCGCCGACCCCTGCCGTGCTCATCGCCCACTCGCTGGCCTGTATCGCCGTTGCTCACTGGGCGACAGCGCATGACGGCCCGGTGGCGGCGGCGCTGCTCGTGGCTCCAGCTGATGTCGACGACGACTGGGCCGAACCTGACAGTCTTTACAAGCGTTTCCAGCCCATCCCTATGCGCCCGTTGCCATTTCCGAGCACGGTCGTCGCCAGTACCAACGATCCGCTCCTGGCGACCGAGCGCGCCCGCAGCTTTGCCAGCGCTTGGGGCGCCGAGCTTGAGATTTCCGGTGACCACTTGCATCTCGGCTCCGATGCGCTGCTCGACACTTGGCCCGGGGGACGGATCTATCTCCGCGAACTCGTCGGTCGAGCGCGCTTGTTCAACCAGCACCTCGATTCATTGTGAGTACATCGAAAGCGTTCTGGCACAAGTCTGCTGACAACTACGACAAGACCGAAGAGCGGTCAAAGGTGGCAAGCCTGTCGGGTCGATGCTCGGCGGCATCACTGGCGCAAACGACTACACCAGTTGGCTGAGCGGCGACCCAGAAATGGCCGATACCTACGGGAGCTACGACGGACCCGGTACCCGTCGGCACCTACACACTGAACAAGCGTCTGGCCTAGAGCTTTACAACTGAGAGCAATGTCTGACCCTGTGCCTCGGCGCTATTCGACGAACGCACGCCATGTCAGGCTGATGCGAGGTCCGGCGTCGTCCATCTTTCTGATGCCATGAAGCCACTCAGCTTGAACGCCACCATCCATGTACAACAAAGAGCCGCTCGGAAGGCCAACGGAGACCTCGATACTCGAATCGTCCTTGCGGCGAAAGGTGAAGATGCGCTCGAAACCAAGGGACACAATCGCTACCCCCGTACCCGGCTGCAGACAGCTGGTGTCATCAGAGTGGAACCCCATCGAACCTGAACCATCGGCGTACAGGTTCATCAGGCAGTTGTTAAACAAGGTGCCCAGCTCGCGCTCTATATCTTCGCTCATTACTTCCAGCGCTGATGGAAGCTCTACTGCCGGGTAGTTGATGTGCGTGAAGTTATACGGCACGCCGAACGAGGCGGTCTTGCGAGCAGTCATACTCTCGTCCCAAACCGTGTCAGCCATGAGACGTTCGAAAAGAGCCTCTGGATCAGCAACGAAGCC
>CAZTDG010000247.1:0-3601 GCA_964612655.1 uncultured Acidimicrobiales bacterium
GCCATAGACGGCGTTGGTGATGAACGTCTTGGTGCCATTGATGCGCCAGCCGTCGCCGTCCTTCTCGGCCTTGGTGCGAATGCCCGCCACATCGGACCCAGCGTCGGGTTCGCTGACGGCGATCGAGAGGATCAGTTCGCCCGAGAGCATGCCGGGCACGTACTTCTCCAACTGCTCAGGGCTGCCCGAGTTCACCAGGTGCGGACCCGCCATGTCGGAGTGCACCAGCGCGGTGACGTCGAAGCCAGCGAAGGTCGAGGAACCCAACGCCTCGCTGAACGTGGCCGACGCCAAGTAGCCCATGGCGAGCCCGCCCAGTTCCTCGGGTATGCGAAGGCTGAACATACCGAGCGCGCCCATCTGTTGGAGGAGCTCTCGGGGGACCTTGCCTTCTTCTTCCCATTGCTCACCGTGCGGCTTGACCTCGTTGTCGACGAACTCGACCACTTGGTCATAGATGGCTTGGAGTTCGTCGGTCATGTACACGTTGCGGTTGCTCATGTGTGCTCCTCGGTGGATGGGGTTTCGAAAGTGACTAGGACATCGCCGGTGGCGACTTGGTCGCCGGGGGCGACTCGTACTTCGGCGATGGTGCTCGCACCACTCGTTCGGAGCGAGTGCAGCATCTTCATCGCTTCGATCACGACCACGACGTGATCGCCCGACACGGCATCGCCAGGTTCGACGTGGACCTCGGCGACGAGGGCCGGGAATGGGGCCACGATGGCGGTGTCGGTTCCGGCTCGGTTGGCCTTGGACGGTGCCCAGCGTTGTGAGCGTGGCGGCACGGATAACGAGTGGGTGGCGCCGTCGCGGTTGATGGCGACCCTTCGGGCGTCGGTGTCGACGATGTGGGGCGCAAGCGCATTGCCTGCACGGCCGTCCAACTCGACCTCGACGACCTCGCCGTTGAGGTCTTCTAAACCGATGAGCCGCTTCGCCCGGTGCGGTGTGAGCGAGAGCGAGGATCCCGACCATGGGCCCGTCGGAGCCGAGTCGTTAGTGGCCGCTGCCCACACTGCCGCCGCTTGGGCATGAACGCTGTCGGCTTCCTCCTCGGGGCGAACTTCCATTTCGTTCTCGTCAAGAAAGCGCGTCGTGAGCGTGCCTGCTCGAAAGTCGGGTTGGTCGACTAGCCACCGGTGAAGACCCGCGGTCGTGGTCACTCCATCGATAAGCAGTTCATCGAGGGCCCGGGCGAGCTTTTCGATGGCGAGCTCACGAGTCTCGGCGTGCACGATGAGCTTGGCGATCATCGAGTCGTAGTACGGGGTGATCTCCGAGCCCGCTTCGATACCGGCATCCCAGCGGACGCCGTCGGGAACGTGGAGTTGGTGGATCGGGCCGATTTGGGGCGCGTAGTTGGCGAGTGGGTCCTCGGCCAAGATCCGAGCCTCAATGGCGTGCCCGGGATTTGCGTTGACTGGAAGTTCCGCCGGTAGCGGCTCGCCGGCGGCCACTCGGATCATGAGTTCGACGAGGTCGAGGCCGGTGATGGCCTCGGTAACGGGGTGTTCGACCTGGAGCCGGGTGTTCATCTCTAAGAAGAAGTACTCGCCCGTCGTGTCGTCGACGATGAACTCGACCGTTCCCGCCGAGTCATACATGCCTCCCGCCGCAAGGCTGCGTGCCGCTTCACACATCTTGGAGCGGATGGCGGCCGGCAAGTTCGGTGCAGGGGCTTCTTCAAGGAGCTTTTGGTAACGGCGTTGCACGGAACATTCTCGAGTACCGAGATGAAGCACTCTGCCGTCTTTGTCGCCGATGATCTGCACTTCTATGTGTCGGGGCCGTTCAATAAAGCGTTCGACGATGACGCTTCTGTCACCGAAGGCACGTTCGGCTTCCGTCGATGCCTCGGCGAGCGCATTGGCGAACTCTGATTCGTGATGGGCAATCCGGATTCCCTTGCCGCCGCCGCCCGCTGAGGCCTTCACGAGAATCGGGTAGCCAATGCGGGTTGCCGCTACAGCGAGTTCTGCCGGGTCCTGAGATTCAGACCAGCCCGGAATCGTCGGAACACCGGCGCGGTTGGCGATGGCGCGGGCCTCGATCTTTGATCCCATATCGGCAATGATCCGCGGATCGGGGCCGATCCAGGTCATACCCGCATCGATGCACGCGTTGGCGAACTCCGTGTTCTCGCTGAGGAAGCCGTAGCCGGGGTGCACTGCATCAGCGCCCGTCTCCGCAGCAGCACTGAGGATCCGCTCGATCGAGAGGTACGACCTCTCAAGGCTCACCCAGCCGAGCGCGACCGAGGTGGTCGCCTCTCGCACGAATGGTGCATCGGCGTCTGGTTCGCCGTAGACGGCCACGGTCTCGTGCCCGAGGCGGTGGGCGGTGCGGATGATCCGTCGGGCGATCTCGCCACGGTTCGCGATCAGGATTCTCATCGCATCACATCCGGTAGACGATGCCTGGGCCGGGGGCCGGTTCGTCGTGTCGGGCCGCGAGCGCGAGGGCTAGGCCCAGGGCGTCTCGGGTGTGGACGGGGTCGATGAGGCCGTCGTCCCACAGGCGGCTGGTGGCGTGATAGGGATCGCTCTGGGTTTCGTATTGTTCGCGGATCGAGCGGCGGATCTCGGCGAGTTCTTCCTCGCTGGTCTCGGCTCCCTTGAGGCCGGCCATGCGAATGTCGGACAGGACGGTTTCGGCGGTGTCGGCGGCCATGGTGGCAATGCGAGAGTTGGGCCAGGCGAAGAGCATCCGCGGGTTGAACCCGCGGCCGCACATGCCGTAGTTGCCCGCCCCGTAAGAGCCGCCGATGAGCACCGTGTATTTGGGCACCGTTGCGTTGGCGACGGCGGCGACCATCTTGGCGCCGTTCTTGGCGATGCCGCCCTTCTCGCTGTCGACGCCGACCATGTAGCCGCTCGTGTTCTGCAGGAAGGTGAGCGGTATCCGGCGCTGCTCGCACAGCTCGATGAAGTGGGTGGCCTTCAGGGCGGACTCAGAGAAGATGATGCCGTTGTTGGAGATGATGCCGACGAGGTGGCCCCAGATGCGGGCGAACCCACACACGATCGATCCACCCCATTCGGGCTTGAACGCAGCGAAGCGGCTGCCGTCGACGATGCGAGCGATTATCTCGGTGGCGTCGAAGGGAATGCGGTCGTCCGCGCTGACGATGCCGTAGATCTCTTCTGCTGGGTATGCGGGCGCTTCGGGTTCGACCCAATCCAGCCAGCCGGATCGATGGTCGACGCGGCGTTGGTTGGTGGTCTCACAGATCTCGCGGAGTTTGCCGTAGGCCTCGTGTTCGTTGGCGGCCATGTAGTCGCTCACACCGCTGGTGCGGGTGTGCAGCGCCGCGCCGCCGAGGTCGTCGGGTTCGATGACCTCGCCGAGTGCAGCTTTCACGATGGGTGGGCCGCCGAGGAAGATGCGGCCGATCCCCTCGACCATGATCACCTCGTCGCTCAGCGCCGGGACGTAGGCGCCACCTGCGGTGCAGCCACCGAGCACGACCGAGAGTTGCGGGAGGCCCTGAGCCGAGAGTCGGGCCTGGCGGTAGAAGGAGCCGCCGAAGTGGTCTTTGTCGGGGAAGATCTCGTCTTGGAGCGGCAGGAACGCGCCGCCGCTGTCGACGAGGTAGATC
>CAZTDG010000248.1:0-3570 GCA_964612655.1 uncultured Acidimicrobiales bacterium
ACTCCAAGACGTCCAAGAGCTCACCAACTTCTTCGAGCGCACCGTCTCGGCCTACCAAGTAGGCGTCGAAGGCGAAGTCGGCTTCGACGAGGACTTTTAGATCCCACCCTTCTCTCAAATTTGCGCGCTGGATGGCACTATTTGCCGTGGAGCGCGCAAATTTGAGAGGAATGGTTAGCGGCGTCTAGCCGAGTAGGCCTTTGGCGATACCGCCGAGGCCGCCTCCACCGTCTTCATCGTCGTCTCCGCCGCCGAGGAAGCCCTTGGCAGCATCTGCAATGCCGCCGAGTCCTGCAGCGTCAGCTGCGGACTCTGCCATGCCGCCGGCGTCAACGCCGAGGGCGCCCTTCACCTGGTCAGCGATTGGTCCGGGAAGGACTCCGTCGATCTTTTCGAGCACGGCCAGAACGGCCAGCTTGGCTTTCATCTCATCGATGCCAGCCTTTTCTGCAACGGTACCTACGAGGTCATCCATGATGTTTCTCCTTGGGGTTAGCCGCCGCCTCTGAGACTAGCCGTGGCGAACGGGAACATGGGTCGGTCTGTTGCATTGGGTGATGTGTGGCCGCCCACGTCAGTGCCATTAGCGCTCGGAGCTAGGGTTAGCGGCGATGGAACGAGAACTGCGGAGTAGGGAAGAGACCCGAGCGGTCATGAGAGGGGTTCGCTCGAAGCTGACCGCTATTGAGGACCTTGCCCTGCCGTCGGTCCAGCGTCTCCGCCAGTCCGGGCCCTTCGAGAGCCGCGAGCAGTTCGTGAAGTCATCACTGCGCAATTTTCGACAACTCCTTCTGCTGACATCGCTCGATCCGTCGCATCGAGTCCTCGACTACGGATGTGGATTAGGACGCCTCACGATCCCGATGCGGGCGTACCTGAACCCCGCGGGCAGCTACGTCGGTGTCGATGTTGATGCTGGTGCCATCGACTACCTCACCGAACTACACCCGCTCCCGAACTTTGGGTTCCGTCACGTCAACATCCAATCGACGATGTACAACGCGGGCGGAGCGGGCCTGTCGCCAACGCTCGATCAACTCGATCTCGGCGAAGGGTTCGACCTGAGCTTTCTGTTCTCGGTGTTCACTCACATCCTGCCACCCGACATAGAGCCGCTCCTGGGTTTCCTGGCGCGCACGCTCAAACCGGGTGGGGAGATTCTGGCTTCATTCTTCGTGCTCAACGAGATGTCGCTTAGAGGAATCGACCTTGGGACATCGCATCGGCCATTTCCGTTTCAGATCGATGGTGCCCGTATCGACAATGACGAAGTGCCCGAAGGGGCCGTGGCCTACGCCGAAGATGACCTCTTTCGCCACATCAGCAACGCAGGTCTAGCGATCTCGCACTTTTCCCAAGGAAAGTGGAGCGGAGCGGTGCCCGACTCTAAGCACTGGCAAGACATGCTGGTCCTCACCCGCAACTGAGGCCGACTGAAGATTTGTACGTAAAAATCGGTCTGAAATCACGTACAAATCTTGGTGGTTACGCAGGTGGAAACGACCCGTTGCCGGACTCGTCGAGCTTGGTGATCGAGTCGCCAACGGAGATGTCGCCCTCGGTAACAACCATGACGTTGATCCCCCGGTACCGCTGGACCGGGTCAGAGTTTGCGAAACGTCGAGCGTCCTCGCCGTAGCGATCCTGGAACTTTGGGCAACCGCGGTGAGGCTTGTTTGCGACCTCGAGGACCGCGGTGCCGATCGAGAACCGCGACCCGTTCGGGATGTTGTCTGCGCTGATGTCGAAATCGACGAGGATCTGGTCGCCTGCCAGTTTCCAGCGTTCCTTGTCCCCATCGGCGAACACGTCGAGGACGTTGGCGTTCATCACACAGATCTGCGCCTCTGGATGAGCCTTGCCATCGGGCGTCTTCTTATCGCCGCGAGCGACGTAGTTGTCACCGGTGATGCCCTGGCCTGGAACGACGTGGATCGTGTCGACGATCTCGCGTTCATTGGTGTCGGGGCGGATCACCAGCGAAGTGACCGAACCGTCGTCGGCAGGGGAGGGGCTGAGGGCTCCGACCCGTGTTGAAAGCTGTTCCGAAGTGAGATGCGCCATGGCAAAATCCTACCCGTCGCGGCTGGGGCCGTGCTTCGGGGCGAACCGCTCGCCGGTCACTGCTGGCGTCGCTGGTTGACCCAGATCAACACGAGTACGACACCGGAGAGCACGACGGCGAGAATCTCGGCGACCGCCGGGCCACCTGAGGTTCCCCAGATGAAGAGCCCAAAGGCCGCAATGGCTACGGGGATTACCGCTAGTTGTAGCGCTCGCGATCCAGGCATGGCGAGTAAGACGCTAGCGGTGCTTTGATCCAGCTTCCTCGGCGGCGCTAGGGCGCGGTCACAAGCTCGACCGTTGCGAGGAGCGAGACGTGATCGGATCCACCGGCATCCCCACGTTCGAAGTCGGTGACCACGAACTCCGGTGAGGCGAATACGTGGTCGATGGCGATGCCGATCGGGTTTCCAAGACCAGCGGGGAACGTCGGCGCGATACCGAGGGTGCGCCTCGAGTCGGGCCAGTCGAGGCCATCGAGAAACTCGTCGTACTCCGGTGACGTCGGGGCGATGTTCAAATCTGCAATGACCAGCGCTGGGCCATCGTGGGCATCGGCGAGCGATTGGGTGGCGTCGAGCAGTGTGTGGCGAGCGGCGATCTTCTCGGCGTCCGTGCGAGATGGGCTTGGGTGTAGGCCGATCGCCAAAATCTCCTGACCATGGATCTCCGTTACTGCCGCCACTGGTGCAATCGGGGGAGCGTCATCGATCACCGAACGCAATGGTGTCTTCGATAACAAGACGGTCCCGAAGGTTCGAATTTCGGCGAGCGGCTCGTCCAGTCCGTTTACGAAATGTGGATAGGAGCCTGCAACCAACGGGTGCAGTTCGCTCCAACGGTCAGGCGTCATTTCGTGCAGCGCCACGACATCGGCATTGGCATCGAGAACAACATCGGCGATGGCGGCAACGTCGTCGTTTGAGTAGAGCGTGTTGAATTGCAGGGCCGTGATCTCGGCAGCGCCTGGTTGGGTCACTACCGGCTCGTTGACGAGGTAGGGGAGTGTCGAAGGCAGGAAGATGAGCGCCGCTGCGAACGCCGCAACAGCAGCTGGGCGGTGCACGACGAGTGCGACGGCTGACAATCCTGTTGCCAGCACTAGCAGGTGCGGCCGAAAGTTCGTGGTGACTTCGATAACCGGGACCGACCCGCCCACGATCATCGCCAACGACGCAATGAAAAGTCCGACGGCTCCGACGACAACCAGCATTTCGAGGATTCGGCTCACACTCGGGACGGTACAGCTGGGCACCGAAAGCGGGGATAAGCCCCGGCCGCTAGCGTCGGGATATGAGTGATCCAGTGCTGGAGCAGTTAGCGGCCCTCAACGTGGACTTCGAGGTGGTCGATTGCGATCCAGACCTCGCGGACACCGCGGCGTTCTGTGAGGCATATGGCTACGGCGCCGAAGACTCGGCGAACGCGATCGTCGTCGCTGGCAAGTCAGACCCCGCGGTCTTCGCGATGTGTCTCGTTTTGGCTGATTCTCGCCTGGATGTAAAC
>CAZTDG010000249.1:0-3543 GCA_964612655.1 uncultured Acidimicrobiales bacterium
AAGCCCGACATGACCTCTTCCTTCTCGGCGCTCGTCATGCGGCCGTGCAGCAAGGCAACTTTGAGCCCGTAGAGCTGGCCGGAGGTGAGGTCTTCGTAGGTTTCGGTAGCCGAGCGAGCTTCGATCTTGTCGCTGGCGTCGATGAGCGGACACACCACATATGCCTGACGACCCGACGCCACGTCGGCGCGGACGTTGTCCCACATGGCCGACTCCTCCATTTCACCAGCAGCCCATTTGGTGACGATGGGGGTTCGTCCTGGGGGCAGCTCGTCGAGGATGCTCACGTCGAGGTCGCCGTACACGGTCATTGCGGCCGTGCGTGGAATCGGTGTTGCGGTCATGACAAGCACGTCGGGTTCTTTGTCGCCCTGCGCCTTGGCTTTGAGCACGGCGCGTTGCTCGACACCGAACCGGTGCTGCTCGTCGATGACGACCATGCCCAGGTTAAAGAAGTGCACCGACTCTTGGATCAGGGCGTGGGTGCCGATGAGGATGTCGACCTCGCCCGACAGCGTCTGGGCGAGGATCCGTTTGCGGTCGGCGGTGGGCACACCATTGGTCAATAGCTCGACTCGAAGTGGACGTTCGGAGAGCAAGCTCATGGTGTCTTCGACCACCATGTCGGCGAGCAGCGCTTTGATTCCGATGGCGTGCTGTTCGGCGAGGACCTCGGTCGGGGCCATCAAGGCACCTTGGAATCCGCCTTCTACACCGCTCAGCAAGCCGTGTACCGCGACGAGGGTCTTACCGGCACCCACGTCACCTTGTAGGAGTCGATGCATCGGGTGCGCCTGATGCATGTCGGCGGTGATCTCACCGATCACTCGTTTCTGAGCGCCGGTCAGATCGAACCCGAGCGAGTCGACCAGCTGTTGGGTGAGGGCGCCCGTGGCGGCGTGATCGACCCCCACCTCTGTCTCTTGGCGAAGTCGTTGCTGGCGCACCAGTTCGAGCTGGATCGCGAAGAGCTCGTCGAACACCAACCGGCGGCGGGCTTGGGCGACCTCGGCCATCGTTTCGGGTTGGTGGATCGCAAAGGTCGCGTCGTGGCGGCTGATGAAGCCCTGTGCGCTCTTGACCGATTCCGGCAGTGGGTCGGCGAGCGTACGAGGTTCGGCGCGTCGCAGTGCCTCGGCTGTCCAGCGTGCAACATCAGCGCTTTGGATCTTGGCCTTCTCTGATTGCGGATAGACGGGGACGATCTTGCCAGTCTGATCGCCAATGAGGTCGACGATGGGCGAAGACATTTGGAGGCTGCCCCGATAGGTCTCGACCTTTCCGAACAGCACGACCGGTAGTCCGTCGTAGAGCTGCTTGGCGCGCCACGGCTGGTTGAAGAAGGTAACGCTGATGGTGCCGGTGCCGTCACTGACCTTGGCGGTGACCATCGTGCGTTTGCCTTTGAGGCGACGAAGATCGACTCGGCTAACGGTGCCGAGAACCATTCCCTCTTCGCCTTCTCGAAGGTCACGAATCGCGGCTTCTCGAGTTCGGTCGATGTATCGACGCGGGTAGTAACGCAGCAGATCGAGGACGCTGTGCACCTCGGTCTTGCGAAGCGACTCAGCACGCTTGGGTCCGACACCCTTGAGCGCTTCGACGCCGAGCGCATCGAGATCGCGCAGCGTCAGTGGCGGCTTGGTTGAGGCAGGAGAAGATTCGGAGGTCACTCCATGCCGATAATAAACGGATAGAGGGGCTGACCCCCTGCATGCACCTCGACCTCAAGGTCTGGGTGCCCGAGCTCGATCTGGGCGACCAAGGTGGCCGCTTCGGCTTCGTTGGATTCCTCGCCCACGACGACGGTCACGATTTCGTGGTCGCCGTCGGCGAGCGAGTCGACCACAGCGGCAGCAGCGGCGATCGCATCAGCTTCGACAGCGACGATCTTGCCTTCGGCGAGGCCTAGCCAGTCGCCTTCGGCAATCTCGAAGCCGTCGGCGGTGGTGTCTCGCACGGCGTGGGTTACTTCGCCTTGCACGAGATGCTCAAGCGCTTCGTTCATGTCGGATTCGTTTGCGTCGCAGTCGGCTTGTGGGTCATAGCTCACCAGGGCGGCCATGCCTCCGACAATGCTCGTTGTCGGTATGACGGTGACTCGCTTCGAGCTCTCTGCGTCGACCTGTTTAGCAACGGGGATGATGTTCTTGTTGTTCGGCAGAATCACGACGCCCTCAGCGGGCATTGCCTCGACGGCAGCGAGCAGCTCTGCGGTGGAGGGGTTCATGGTCTGGCCGCCGGTCACTACATGTTGCACGCCGAAGCTGGAGAAGATCTCGCCCACGCCGTCTCCCACGGCAACCGCAACCACCGCGGTGGTGCACGGTTCGATCTCGGCTGTGACGGGCCCGGCAGCCGCAGCGGCTTCTTTGACCCACTCTTGTTCTTCGACTTCTTCGAGCAGGTCGGTCACCCGGATCTTGTGCGGGCGACCAACGTCGATGCCGCATTCGATGGCGGCGCCGATGTCATCGGTGTGCACGTGACAGTTGTGGATCCCGTCGCCACCAACGACCACGATCGAGTCGCCGATCTCGGCCCACGCGGCCTTGAAACCGTCGATGGAGTCGTCGGGAGCGTCGAGGAAGAACATCACTTCGTAGCGCAGGTCGGCGAGCGCCGAGTGGTCGTCGTCGGCCGGACGTTCGGGCATATCGGCCATCGACGGAACCGATGCGCCGTCGGGCATGACCGGGGCCGGGATCTCTCGCCCGTCGAGCACGTTCAGCGCGGCGTCGAAGAACAACAACAGGCCGGTGCCGCCCGAATCCACAACGCCAGCTTCTGCCAGGACGGGTAGCAGTTGGGGGGTCTTGGCGAGCGCTGTGGCTGCGCCCTCTCGAGCGGCTTCCATCACGGGCAGCAGTTCGGTTTCGCCCGACGCTGCGGCTGCCTCAGCGGCTTCTCGGACGACGGTGAGGATCGTGCCTTCAACCGGGTTGCCAACCGCTCCGTATGCGGCTTTTGCCGCATCGGTCAGCGCTGCAGAGAAATGTGCCCCGGTTGCCTCGTCATGGTCGGTCAAACCCGCTGACAGACCTCGCAGGATCTGCGACATGATCACACCGGAGTTACCTCGTGCGCCCATGAGCGACCCATGCGAAATTGCCTTGCATACGTCGGCCATTGCCGAGCCAGGCTCGGGCAAATCGGCGACGACGGAGTCGAGCGTCAGCGACATGTTGGTGCCGGTGTCGCCGTCGGGAACCGGGTAGACGTTCAGGTTGTTGACGACCGCCTTGTGCTCCATCAGTGCGTCTCGAAAAGTGACGACGAAACTGCGGAGAATGTCAGGCGTGATCATGTTCGACATAGCGCCAGTCACAGTACTCCTGGGATGCTTCGCTCTTCACATCGAAGCGGGGGCCGACTAGGCGGCTTTGCGGTTGCCTTTGGCTTGGTTGTGTGGTCGACATAGGGGCATGCCGTTGGGCAGGAGCGTTGGGCCGCCGTGGCTTCGCGGGTTGATGTGGTCCATTTGCACCATCGCTAGTGCCCGGACGGTTCGATCCAAATTCAACGTTCGCAGTAATCGACCTC
>CAZTDG010000250.1:0-3530 GCA_964612655.1 uncultured Acidimicrobiales bacterium
CCCAGGAACACCGACCAAACCGTTACGAAGAACGCAAGCGCGATGATTAGTGCATCGAGCCAAGCATCGGTTGAGCGACGACGCGACCGAGTTAGATGCAGTCTGGTAATTGTGGCCAAGAAGCATAGATACGCCGGAATATGAATCAGGTCTGCTGGCGAGGGGATTGGCGCGACTTGATTCGTAAGTTCCCCGTGGATTCCACGTACAACGAAGCCGACGACGATCAGCGCAGCGGTCCATCCCAGGGACGTCAGAGGATGGTTCCTTGCGAAACCCCGTTGCCTCAACGATCGCCATATCCCAATGGTCATAGCGATTGACCAAAGAAGCACCGCATAGTCAGCGACTACACCGCCAAATATCAATGCGGTGGTAGCGACGAGAACACTTCCAATTATTGCGTGAAACGCCCCCTGCATAGTTCTTGTAATCGGCCAAATTCTGCTGGACTTGCAGAATTTTTGAAAATTAGTTGCCGTTACGTTTCAATTGTCCGGATTCGGACCCCTCGTCTTGGCGTAGATCTCACTGATTGTGGACAATCGATGTGAAGACGTAACTGGTGGAACTTAAATTACGGGCGCTTTATGGATGGGGTTCTCGTTGTCACTTGCAAATAGCGTTCGTGAAGATAGCTACTTCGATTTGGAGCGGTTACTTCCCGAGCTGGAGATCGGCGAGGTTGTGGTCGGTCCAGTGGCCTTCGGTCTTGCGACCACGCCCGGGCTAGAAGAAATCGTCGATGGCTATTACCACCTGCGCAAGCTCGTGTACGCACGTAAAGGAGGCATTCTCGATGTTCGCGATGAGTCACCTACGACCGACGCTGATTCCGAGGATGATCGCTCGATCCATATCGCTGCAGTGGAGCGAACGGTCGCCGGGCATCGGGTGGTCGCAAGCACCCGGCTGATCGTCCAGACGCCAGCCGAAGGTTCAACGACTGCCACACAAACAGCCGACAGCTTCTTTGAAAACAGCAGTCGGGCCTTGCCAGCGCATCTGGAGTTCGCTGGCGAGATCGCTCCTGTGGATCCAGACAGTTACGGCTTTGAGGTCTCTCGCTACATCTTGAGGCGACCACATATGGCCTCGAGGGCTTTGGTTGCGCGGGCGCTGCACGATTCGATTGCTGCCACGGCAAATCGGTGGGGCAAGGGAGTGACCGTTGCCGTCGTGGAGGACTGGTTAGAAGAGCAACTTCTAAACGCCGGAGTTGGAGTGGAGCGCGCTACCAGCGAACGGTTCTTAGAACAGTACGGGACGAACAATTTCGTGGTTGCGGTGGACGTTTCTCGGATTGATCGACGGATAGGGGAGAGGCCTGCGACCTTCCGGGTACCTCCTCTTCCACAACAGGTTCCCGCACGCTTCGGGCGGAACCTCGGTTTCTGGAGCGTTGAGGAGCAAGAGGTGTTGCGCCACTCACACGTGGCGATTGCGGGCGTTGGTGGCGACGGATATCAACTTGGTCTTGCGCTGGTTCGAATGGGCGTCGGAGCGCTGATTATCACCGATCCCGAGGTATTCGAGGCGGAGAATATGAACCGGGTGCCCGGGGCCAGGTTGAGCAATATAGGGCGAAGCAAGTCGCAGTGTTTTGTCGAGGACGCTCGTGAGATCGACAGCGGCGTCTCGATCTCGGTTGTCGATGGTGGCGTGTCTCAGGACAACGTCACGGATTTCGTGTCGAAGGCGGATCTAGTCATTGATGAAACTGAACTAACGAGGCTCGACATTGGAGCGATGCTCAGCGACGAATGTTGTCGCCAGAAGGTTCCGGTGCTCGTGGTCATGAACGTCGGTTTCGCCGGCCAGGTAACGGCTTATCACCCATCGGGTCCGGGCTTTCGAGAGATGATGGGAATCCCTGCAGATGAGGGGCTAGAGCACGTGGCGAAGCGACATGTCGAGTTCGGCCGCTGCATCCCGTATCTGGCGCCTTACACCGATAGCAGTGTCCTGGAAGCAGTCGAAAACGGTGCGCCGCTTCCATCTATAACCCAAGGTGTAAACCAAGCCGTCGCGCTTGGGGCTAGCCAGGCATTTCTTTGGCTGACACGAGGTGTAGCGAACAAGAGGCCAGAACCCGTGACCTACCCAGCCGTGCGCTACGTGGATTCGCTGACCGGCGAATCGGGCACAGTGCTCGATGTGTCCGACGGTTTTGATCGCAGCCTCACGCGGATGTCAGCAACCTCCAAGCAGCGCAAGACACCACGGGTGAGCTACCCGATCGAAACTCAACCGACGCTGTCCTAGCCGATCGCCGTCCATGCCCGGTCCTTTTCGCTGACGTGCTCGACTGACTGTGGCCATTCCACGCCGATCGCGGGGTCGTCCCAACGGATGCCCCGTTCGTTGCCTGGCTGGTAGGGGCGGGTCACGTTGTAGAGCAGGGTGGTGTCGTCGGCGGTGATGAGGAAACCGTTGGCGAACTGCTCGGGGATGTAGAGCAGCCGTTGGTTCGCCGCCGATAGCTCGACGCCGAACCATTGTCGGTAGGTGTCTGAGTCGGGGCGCATATCGATGATGCAGTCGAAGACCGAACCCGAGATGCAGCGAACGGTCTTGGCCTCGCCGTTGGGTGGGTCTTGCCAGTGGAAGCCGCGGAAGGTGCCGGCCTTCGACGTGTGCGACATGTTGGCCTGGGCGATCGTGGGGTTCAGCCCGTGGGCGACGAATTCGTCTTCGGCCCATGCTCGGGCGAAGAAGCCCCGGTCGTCCTCGATGCGTTCGACATCGATCGTGTAGGCGCCAGCGAGGGGTGTTTCGGTGAAGATCACGCCGCCACAGTAATCGCCAACGCGCGCTGTCACTGGAAGTGCGTAAGGTGGCGCCATGGTCAATTCGATGAGTCCCAATCTGATGGTCACCGATGTGCCAGCGAGCCTGGCGTTTTATGTCGATGGTCTTGGCGGAACGATCGCCTTCACCGTCGATCCCGATCAGAAGGCCGACATGGATGGCGGCATCATCGACGGCGCCATCTTTGCCTCTGTGCGGTTGGGGGAGACCGAGATGATGCTCCAAGATCGGCACAACCTCGCCGAGGATGCGCCGCACGCGTTCTCGGCAGACGATGTGCCGGGTGGAACGTTCAGCTTGTATTTCCGCGTCGACGATGTCGAGGCAGTGCTCGCTCGCCTGGGTGACGTGGCCATCGTGAAGCCGCTTCAAATGACCTGGTACGGCATGCACGAGGTTTGGGTCCGTGACCCCGACGGCTACGTCGTTACAGTCGGCACCCCAAAGGGCGACGCGCCAGACGTGTAGACGCGAGTGTCGGACGTTAGGTCGACGGTCGCGGCAAACACCGAAGTTCGCTGTCACACCCCCTGTCTATGGTGATGTCATGTTCGGAGTTGGGGCATCGGGCCCGCAATCAACAGCCCAGAAGGGGCATTCTCGTCAGGCCGATGAGCGGGCTGTTCGCGCTGCGTTGAGCCGTGTCGTTGCCGACGCCGGTGCCTTGTCTCCTGGTGTTGGTGTCCGGCTCGCCCAAGCTGCCCAACGCGAGTTCGCTG
>CAZTDG010000251.1:0-3516 GCA_964612655.1 uncultured Acidimicrobiales bacterium
CGCAGTAGCACTCCCAGTCCTTGGTAGGACCGAAGATCTTCTCGCAGAACAAGCCGTCTTTCTCTGGCTTCAGCGTGCGGTAGTTGATGGTTTCTGGCTTTTTGACCTCACCGTTTGACCACATACGGATCGAGTCCGCAGTAGCCAAACCAATTCGGATCTGGTCGAAGTCGTTTACGTCAAGCATTGCGTTGTCCTTCTCAGTTCCGAATTAGTTGCCAGCAAAGCGAGCTGCACGCTCGGCTTCACGACGGGCGTCTTCTTCATCAGAGCCACGCTCTGGGCGTGACAAATCGATGCCGAGCTGCTCGGCGGTGCGGTAGATCTCATCGTCGATCTCACGGAGTTCGACGTCGGCACCCTGCTTGTCGAGAACCTCGACGTTGAGACACAGTGCCTGCATCTCTTTGATCAGCACCTTAAAGCTCTCGGGGATTCCCGGTTCAGGGATGTTTTCACCCTTGACGATCGCTTCGTAAACCTTGACGCGGCCCAAGACATCGTCGGACTTGATGGTGAGCAGCTCCTGCAAGCAGTACGCAGCTCCGTAGGCCTCGAGGGCCCACACTTCCATCTCACCAAAGCGCTGACCACCGAACTGGGCCTTACCACCGAGCGGCTGCTGGGTGATCATCGAGTACGGACCGGTGGAACGGGCGTGGATCTTGTCGTCGACAAGGTGAGCCAGCTTCAAGATGTACATGAACCCGACGGTGATCGGGTTGTCGTACGGCTCGCCGGTTCGACCGTTGTAAAGCTGAGTCTTGCCGTCGTCTTGGATCAGACGGCGACCATCGGTCGCCTCTGGGTTCAAGTTGCGGAAGATCTGCTGGATCGTTGGGTGCTTGCCAGCAAGCTCTTCTTCGTCCCACTTGGCACCGTCGAAGCTTGGCGTCGCCACCAAGGTCGCAGGTCGAGTGGTCGGACGGGTCTTGTATTCGGTTCCGCGGATCGGATCGAGTCCGACCTGCTGACCGTCGATCTCCCAGCCCCAGCGAGCGGCGTAGCCGAGGTGCGTCTCGAGCACCTGGCCGACGTTCATACGAGACGGAACACCGAGTGGGTTCAAGATGATGTCGACGTGGGTTCCGTCGGCGAGGTGTGGCATGTCCTCAACGGGGAGGATCTTGGAGATAACACCCTTGTTGCCGTGGCGTCCTGCGAGCTTGTCGCCAACGCTGATCTTGCGCTTCTGGCCGACATAGACACGAACCAGCTGGTTTACACCAGGTGGCAGCTCGTGGTTGTCGTTGCGGTCGAAGACCTTGACATCGATGACCTTGCCGGTCTCTCCGTGAGGGACCTTCAAGGAGGTGTCACGTACTTCACGTGCCTTCTCACCGAAGATCGCTCGGAGCAAGCGCTCTTCTGGGGTCAGCTCGGTTTCGCCCTTCGGCGTGACCTTGCCGACGAGAACGTCGCCCGGGTTGACCTCAGCACCGACACGGATGATGCCGCGCTCGTCGAGGTCGGCGAGAATGTCATCGGAGAGGTTCGGGATGTCTCGGGTGATTTCTTCAGCGCCGAGCTTGGTGTCACGAGCGTCGATTTCGTGCTCGTGGATGTGGATCGAGGTCAGTACGTCGTCACGAACGAGACGCTCCGACAGGATGATCGCATCCTCGAAGTTGTAACCCTCCCAGGTCATGAAGGCGACGAGGAGGTTCTTTCCGAGGGCGAGTTCGCCGTGATCGGTCGATGGGCCGTCCGCGAGGATCGTGCCCTTCTTGACCGATTGGCCTTCGACCACTCGAGGCTTCTGGTTGATCGAGGTGTCCTGGTTCGAACGCTCGAACTTGAGCAAGCGGTAGACGACCTTGCCCAACTTCTTGTACTCGAGGGTCATCGTGCGGCCATCGAGTTCGGTGACGACACCGTCGTCCTCGGCAATGACCATGTTGGCTGCATCGCGTGCTGCTCGGGCCTCGACGCCGGTTCCGATGTACGGAGCCTCAGCGGCGATAAGCGGAACGGCTTGGCGCTGCATGTTTGCGCCCATGAGTGCACGGTTTGCATCGTCGTGCTCGACGAAGGGAATCAGCGCCGTAGCGATCGAAATGATCTGCTTTGGCGAGACGTCCATGAGCTGGACTTCCTCGGGCGGAACAGCCGAAATCTCGGTGGTAGCACCGAAGAACACGTCCTGTTCGAGCTGGAGACGAAGGTCCTGAAGCGATGCGGCCTGCGGAGAGCGACGCACGAGAATACGGTCCGCAAGGAACTTGCCCTTGTCGTCAACCTTGGCGTTCGCCTGAGCTACGACGTATTCCTCTTCCTCGTCAGCGGCGAGGTACACGATCTCGTCGGTGACCTTGCCCTTCTTGACGACGCGGTACGGCGACTCGATGAAGCCAAATGGGTTCACGCGGCCATAGGTAGCCAACGCACCGATGAGACCGATGTTTGGACCCTCGGGGGTCTCGATCGGGCACATGCGGCCGTAGTGAGAGAAGTGAACGTCTCGCACTTCGAAACCGGCACGCTCACGGCTGAGGCCGCCAGGGCCGAGCGCCGAAAGACGACGACGGTGGGTCAGACCCGACAGCGGGTTGACCTGGTCCATGAACTGGCTGAGCTGGGAGGTTCCGAAGAACTCCTTGATCGCAGCGACTACTGGACGGATGTTGATGAGCGTCTGTGGCGTGATCGCCTCGACGTCTTGGGTGGTCATGCGCTCACGGACAACACGTTCCATGCGAGAAAGACCGACTCGAACCTGGTTCTGAATCAACTCGCCGACCGAACGGATTCGGCGGTTCGCGAAGTGGTCCTGGTCGTCGAGGCGGTAGCCAGGCTCGCCCTTTGCGAGGTGCAACAGGTACGAGCAGGTCGCGAGGACCTCTGCTTGGCTGAGGACCGACTGGTCGATTTCTGGGCGTTCAAGGTCGAGCTTGAACAGCTTTTCGAGGCGATCCATCTCTGGGCCGAGCTTGCGATTCAGCTTGTAGCGACCGACACGGCTCAGGTCATAGCGACGGCTCTCGAAGAACGCGTTCTTGAAGTAGTTGCGTGCAGATTCTGCCGACGGTGGCTCGCCTGGACGGGCACGCTTGTAGATCTCGATGAGCGCCTCTTCTTGAGTGGGCGCAAGTTCTTTGTCCTTCTCCCACTGACCTTCGAGGAAGTCGAAGTGGTTGACGAACTTCTGGAGGAAGCCGGGGGCGTTCTCTTCGTCGTAGCCGAGTGCACGGAGAAGCACGAACAGGCTGAGGCGACGCTTACGGGCAACACGGGTGCCGGCCGTGACGTCCTTGCCTGGCTTTTGCTCGACGTCGAACTCGATCCATTCACCGCGGTATGGGTGAATGGTTCCGGTTACCAGCTGATGCTTGGCGAGGTTACGAAGTCGGTATCGCTCACCAGGCTGGAAGATCACACCAGGCGACCGAACCAGCTGGCTAACTACAACACGCTCGGTGCCGTTGATCACGAACGTGCCGCGATCGGTCATCATCGGGAAATCACCCATGAAGACCGTCTGCTCTTTGATCTCGCCGGTGTTGGAGTTCATGAACC
>CAZTDG010000252.1:0-3464 GCA_964612655.1 uncultured Acidimicrobiales bacterium
TGCGGCGACGAAGAAGACCCAGTGACCGTTGAGGTCGGTGGAGCTGTCGAATGCCCCGCTGGCTCGGATCGTGCTGGCGAGGTCATCGACGCAGGCGAGTCGTGCGATAACGACGACGAGGCACCAGCGGCTACCGCAGTCGTTTGCGACGCAGACGGCAACGAGGTCGCAGGTGGCGAAGAGGGCGTCAACGGCGCCACCGCTACCAACTGTGACGATGATGAAGACCCAGTAACCGTCGAGGTTGCCGGCGTGGTCGAAGAGCAGCAGGAAGGCGTCTTGGCGATCACTGGTGTGACCAGCCAAGTTGCCGTGCTGGTCGGTCTCATCGCCGCCACCTTGGGTATGTGGTTCTTCGTAGCTAGCGCATGGTTCCGACCTGCGGGCCGTCGCCCGTAGTCCACAAACACAATCGATTCGCTTAACGCTCCGGGCAACTTCGCCCGGAGCGTTTCGCGTTTGGGCTAAGGCTCGATAGTCTCGGCGCCATGAGTGCGCAATACATCTACACGATGCACAAGTTGTCGAAGTTCATCCCGCCGGACAAAGACATCCTCAAAGAGGTCTCCTTGTCGTTCTTTCCGGGAGCCAAAATTGGTGTCCTCGGCGCCAATGGCGCCGGTAAATCGACGGTGCTTCGGATCATGGCGGGCAAGGACGACGACTTCACCGGCGAGGCTCGACTTACCGACGGCTTCACCGTTGGCCACCTCGAGCAGGAGCCACAGCTCGACGAGTCGAAGTCGGTGCACGAAAACGTCATGGAAGGCGTCGGCGAGGTCGCTGATCTGCTGACCGAGTACGACGAGGTGTTGGCTGGCTGGGGCGAACCAGACGCCGATTTCGAGAAGCTCGGCGATCGTCAGGCGGAGCTTGAGAAGAAGATCGAATCCGCTGGTGCGTGGGATCTTAAGCGAACGGTCGAGATCGCCTCAGACGCCTTGCGCCTTCCACCAGGCGACGCCGAGGTTACGAACCTTTCCGGCGGTGAGCGCCGTCGGGTTGCGCTGGCTCGTTTGTTGTTGTCGCGACCAGATCTCCTTCTGCTCGACGAGCCGACCAACCATCTCGACGCCGAGTCGGTCGCCTGGCTGGAGCGCTTCTTGCAGGATTATGAGGGGACCGTCGTAGCCATCACTCACGATCGCTACTTCCTCGATAACGCAGCGCAATGGATCCTTGAACTCGATCGAGGTCGCGGCTTCCCCTTCGAGGGCAACTACACCTCGTGGCTGGAACAGAAGCAGGCTCGCTTGGAGTCTGAAGAGAAAGCCGACGCCACCCGCAAGAAGACCATTGCTTCGGAACTCGAGTGGGTTCGCATGGCCCCTAAAGCTCGCCAATCGAAGGGCAAGGCTCGTCTCGCGGCCTATGACCAATTGGTCGCAGAACAAAAGCAGGCTGAGGGCCGATCAGCAGACCTTCAGATCACGATCCCGGCGAACAATCGCCTCGGCGATCAGGTGATCGACTTCAACGGCGTCTCGAAGGGCTTTGGCGACAAGCTGTTGATCGACGATCTGTCGTTCACGTTGCCACCTGCGGGCATCGTCGGTGTGATCGGTGCCAACGGCGCTGGTAAGACCACGCTGTTCAAGATGATTACCGGCAGCGAGGAACCCGATTCCGGGTCGGTCACGATCGGTTCGACGGTGGAGATGGGATACGTCGACCAGAGCCGCGACACCCTCGATGCAGACGCCACGGTCTTTGATGAGATCAGCGGCGGACACGACTTCTTGCACCTCGGTACTCGGGAGATGAACTCCCGTGCCTACGTAGCCTCGTTTAACTTCCGTGGCTCGGATCAGCAAAAGAAGGTCGGCGTGCTCTCCGGCGGTGAACGCAACCGAGTTCACCTGGCCAAGATCCTCAAGTCCGGAGCAAATCTGCTCTTGTTGGACGAGCCGACCAACGACCTCGACGTGGAGACCCTGCGAGCATTGGAGGGCGGCCTCGAGGCCTACCCGGGATGCGCCGTGGTGATCTCGCACGATCGCTGGTTCCTAGACCGCATTGCCACCCATGTCCTCGCGTTCGAGGGCGATTCACAGGTGCGCTGGTTCGAGGGCAACTTCAGCGAATACGAAGCGTTCCGCAAGAAGGAACTCGGCGAAGCCGCGAACCCAACTCGAATCAAATACAAGCCACTCGTGCGTTAGGCCGTTGCGGCGAGGGCGACGATGTTGTCCTGGCCGCCCGGATTGCCCCGAACACCCTCTAGCGCAAGTTCAGTGAGGCGACGAACCGTGTCATGAGGTTTGTACGCGCACGCCCGCGCGACCTCGTCAATGTCGGTGGCGAGCACCGATGTTTCGGGGTTCCGGTAGTGGCAGCCGTCGATGCCGTCGGAGAACGCCAACAGAAGGTCGCCAGGTTCGGCTTGGAACCTGAAGGCCGTGCCGTGCCGGAGCGAGTCTCGATGAGCGGTGCTAACGAACCGGTTGTCGTGCGGGTTGATCGGCGTCGCGCTCCGGTGCGGACCGGTGATGGCGAAGGTCGAATCGCCAAAGGAGATTCCGAACCCGGTTCGAGTGGCTCGGTCGTAGGCCACGGCCAGGAGCGTCGCTTCGGACTCGGTGGTTGCGGGTTCGCCTTGCCGGAGGAACTCGATCATCTGCCCCAAGTGCTCGGGGTCGGTTGGGCGGATCTTGCCCCACATGACGTGAAGGCGTTCGATCAAGACATGGCTGGACTCGGGCCCATAGTGAGCATCGGAGACCGCCATACCCGTCCAGTCAGCACTGGAGAGTAGGCATCCCGCATCCTCGTTTGAGACGTCGGGATCAAACTTGAACTGACCGCTTGGCGACTCAGGGTCGGAACCGACGCTGATCGCTGCCCCAGCGAGGCTGCCAACTTCGGTTGATGCAACGGATCCCCAGGTGCCGTGATTACGGCCGAGTACCACAAGTTTTCCGAGTTGTGGAGCGGCGTCGTCCATCAAGAAATCCTAGATCGTGGGATTCATAGCTCCGAATCCCGGTGACACGCGCCACCAACATCAAGGCTGAATCCCAAAGGCCCGACAGTCGGGCCTTCGAAGATCAATCGAGTGGCTTGCCGAACGGCTCTTTGGCCAACTTATAGCAGTCTGAGTGAAAGTGATCGACGCGAATCCACTTGGACTTCTCGTAGACGTTGCAGATCACTTCTTGGTGACGCATCTTCGCCTGGAACTTGATTCGCTCGTCGCAATGCATGCAGTCAACTTGGCTACCCGGGTTCACCAGGCGTGTTACCGCTCGACTGACCTTTTTGATCTTGACCTGCTTCGTCGCGTCGGTCTTTGATCCTGGTGCCCGCTTACTCTTGGTCGCCGCAGCGCCCTTGTCGTCTTTGGACTTTGATGCAGTCTTAGCCATAACGCTCTATCGGCACCCCCACAGAGGTATTTAGGCCAAACGGCCCAATTCCCCCAGTTTTGTCCGGTCAAGGGACGTCCCGAGCAAAACAGAACGGAG
>CAZTDG010000253.1:0-3436 GCA_964612655.1 uncultured Acidimicrobiales bacterium
GGGATGACCGGGTCCGGGATCGTTGGCGCGGCCAGGTCTGGGATGACCGGGTCCGGGGCTGTGGGGATGGCGACATCGGGGATGGTCGGTGCGGCCAGGTCTGGGATGACCGGGTCTGGCATCGTTGGGGGCGTGGGGATGGTCGCATCAGGGATGATCGTCTCCGGCACCGCAAGGTCGGGAATGGCCGACTCTGCAACGGTTGGCACGGAGACATCAGGGGCAGGCATCGAAGTCTCTGGAATGACTGCTCCGCCGGCAAAGCCAGCTGCTGCAGCACCAAAGGTGTCGACGCCGGGGTTCGCCGGAGGGGTTTCGTCGCCAGCGGCTCCGAGGATGTCGGAGACGACCTGGCGTTCCTCATACGCGCTCGTCCAGCCATCCTCGGTCGCGTCGCCCATTGGATCGACGACAGGATCCGCTGCGTCGGCGTCGGGCTCGAGTGCCTGCCAGCCCCCGCTCGTTGGCGTATCAGGGGTGGTGGGAGACGGTGCCGTTCCAAACGACAGGCCGCCCGCCGTGGCCGCCGGAGGCGCTGTGGGCACAACCGGGTCAGGAGCCTCGTAGGTGACGTCGGGAGTGTCGAGAGGTGGTATCTCCGGTGCTATTGGTTCGGCCGCGGGTGTCTCCACAGCCCCAAATCCGGCGGGTTCTGAAGGGGTTATCGAGGGGTCACTGCTCTCAGCGGGGATATCGCCGTCATAGACGGCGCCAGGCTCCGCGTCTGCTGGATACCACTTACCGTCTGAGGCGAGCCACCAACCGGGCCCTTGCCATACATCGCTCACGCTAATAAGAGTAACCGAGCCAGAGGAAAGGTGTGAATCGCCTCAGGGAGTAGTTTAAATCGGTGATTCTTGTCGATGCTGCTGATGTAACGATGACCCGCCCGGGCCGGCCGCTACTCAACGCTGTCTCGGTGACGATCTCAAGCGGGGATCGTGTGGGGGTTGTGGGTCTCAACGGGACGGGTAAGTCCACGTTGATCGATATTCTCGCAGGTGCGCGAGAGCCTGAGTCCGGCTCGGTGCGTCAGGCTCGAAATCTCCAAATTGTTACTTTGGAGCAGAATCCTGACCTCGGAAACTCCACTGTGCGCGATGCGGTTGCGGGCATCGCCGATTCGCCGTGGGAAGTAGAGGCGGTGCTCGACCGTCTCGGAATGGGCACTCGTCTAGACGCCTCCGTCGCCGATCTTTCGGGTGGGGAAGCAAAGCGAGTCGCTCTCGCACGCGCTCTTGTCCAAGACCATGACTTGTTGATTCTTGATGAGCCCACCAACCATCTCGATGTCGGCGCGATCGAGTGGCTTGAGGACCGGCTTGCTCGCACCAAGGCCGGAATTGTCCTGGTGACTCACGACCGCCACGTTCTCGACCGGGTGACGACTCGGGTCTTGGAGCTCGACCGCGGAGATCTCTTCATCCACGAGGGTGGTTACGACGCGTACCTCGAGGGACGTGCTCGTCGCGAAGAACAGGCCGAGAAGGCCGAGGCTGTACGAAAGAATCTTGCGCGCACCGAGTTGGCGTGGCTTCGTCGTGGCGCCCCGGCACGAACGAGCAAGGCGAAGGCGCGTATTCGTAGCGCCACTGAACTCGTAGAACACAAAGCCCAAGAGGCCGCCCGCACCGGGACGCTCGATCTGCACTTTGGAACACCCCGCTTGGGCAACGATGTTGTTGAGCTGAGCAACGTTGGCTTCGCCCACCCCGGATCGCCGCCGCTGTTCGAGGGCATGGACCTCGCGATCGACCGGAGGGAACGACTGGGGATCGTCGGGGCGAACGGCACCGGAAAATCCACCTTGCTCGATGTCATCGCCGGACGTCGCCAACCCACCTCGGGCAGCGTTGCGGTCGGCTCCACGGTCGATCTCGCACTCTTTGATCAGCGTGGTGTTGATCTCAACCCTTCTTCTCGGGTGTGGGAAGCCGTCGTCGGCGATGCCCCGAAGCCCGATTGGCACGACACCGCGCTGATGGAGAACTTCTGGTTCGACAGCGACGTTCAGTACGCGCCGATCGAACTTCTGAGCGGAGGGGAACGGCGTCGGTTGCAACTGCTCATCACCTTGGCCCAACGTCCGAACGTGCTGTTGCTCGACGAGCCCACGAACGACCTCGACCTCGACACTCTGCGCGTGCTCGAGGACTTCTTGGAGGATTTCCCCGGCGCGGTCATCGTGGTCAGCCACGATCGCGCGTTTCTTGAGCGCACCGTCGATGATGTGGTGGTCTTCGACGAGTCAGCGAGCCCAGGTCGCCGACCCGGTGGCTACGAGGCATACGAGAGACTTCGTCGAGAACAGCAAACCGATCGCGCGTCGGCGATCGCCCCCGACGAAAAAGCGTCGCCGGATAAGAAGTCTTCCCAGGCGAGTTCCGGGCGGTCGAAGAGCACGCTTCGTCATCTACTCAAGGACAACGAGAAGCAAACCGCAGCCCTCGAACGGCGACGGGTCGAACTGAGCGACGAGCTCACCGCCGCAGGCGATGATCACGATGTCTTGGCTCGCGTCGGCACCGAACTCGGGGAAGTGGCCACAGCGATCGAGGCGCTCGAGGAGGCCTGGCTGGAACTCAGCGAGGAGCTTGAGGGTTAGAGGACGTCGCTGGCCACCGCAAACCGCGACCCCAGGCGTACCCTTGGCGGTATGAGTGAATCTGTGCGTGACGATGTCGACACCGATGAGGGCGAAGAGGCCGCAACCCCCAGCGCTGAAGGCGATGGAGTGGTGTTGTCGGTAACCGACGCCGCCCTAGAGAAGGTGCTGGAGATTCGCGACGGCGAGGACGACGCCGAGAACACCGGCCTGCGGGTAATGATCGTCGGCACACGCGGGGTCGAGTTCGACTACGACCTCTCACTAGAGACGATCTCGGAAGCTTCCGAGGGTGCCTTGGTGTACAAGGTCAATGACCTGTCGGTGATTATCCCCGAAGACAGCGTCGAGGACATGCGCGGCTCGACCCTCGACATCCCCTCGAACCCAATGCAGGGTGGCTTGGTCATCCGAAACCCGAACCGACCGCCCGTCCTCGCACCTGAGGACGTCGAGCTCACCGGAACCTTGTCGGAGAAAGTGCAGCAACTGCTCGACCTCAGCATCAACCCGGCCCTCGCCGCACACGGCGGGTTTGCGAGCCTGGTCAAGGTTGAGAACGACACCGAAGTGCACGTGCTGATGGGTGGCGGCTGTCAGGGCTGCTCCATGAGCGCCATGACGCTGACCGAGGGCATCAAGACCGCCATCGTGGATGCCATTCCCGAGGTCACCGAAGTCATCGATGCCACCGATCACTCCGCCGGCGAAAACCCCTTCTATACGTGAAGCCTTAGCCGCCAGCGACTCCGTCGCCATTTTGGCGGCACGGGTTCACGTGGATCATTCGCCGCAATCGCCCATTCGCCTTCGGCTCGGTGTGCTCTGCGG
>CAZTDG010000254.1:0-3423 GCA_964612655.1 uncultured Acidimicrobiales bacterium
GTGAAACGCAGCGCTACTTGGTCGAAGAAGTCCAGAAGGTATACCGAGACCAGGGTGTATCGATTCACGACAAGCACATCGAACTCATCGTTCGCCAGATGACCCGCCGCATCGCGGTGCAAGAGCCTGGCGATTCAGAGTTCCTGCCCGGCGAACGCGTCGACACCAAGGTGTACGCAGACGCCAACCGCCAACTTGTCCAAGAGGGCAAGCGTCCAGCCGAAGGTCGCCCAGAACTCATGGGTATCACCAAGGCATCGCTGGCTACCGATTCATGGCTGTCAGCTGCCTCGTTCCAGGAGACCACCCGAGTTCTCACCGAAGCAGCGATCGAATCCAAGAGCGACGGCCTCGTCGGACTCAAGGAGAACATCATCATCGGAAAGCTCATCCCAGCGGGAACCGGCATCGCCGAATACCGCAAGGTCGAGCCAAACGCTCCGGACTACACCCCGATGGAGTTCTACAGCTCCGGCGAAGAAGAGGAAGATCTCGCCAACTGGCTAGCAAACCGCAGCGATGCAGTAGGCCTAGTCGGCGAACCGCCGAGCGCCTAGCTCGCCGCAAGGCGAGATCCGGCCCTAGCGGGCCTCGACTCGCGCTGCGGTTGGCCGGAGGCCGCGTCCGCCCGCACCGGCTTCGCAGCTGCGGGCTACCGGGGAAAATATTCACCGAACAAATGTTCCTAACCTAATCGTGCCACGCTACGCTGGTAATCATCGAAGCCATCACTTGGACCCGGAAGGGGTGCTTTTGATGACTTTCGAACCTGCAGACAAGCTCTTTTACTTGATGCTAATTGTCCTCCTGATAGTGGCGATCGCCGTGTGGCAAGGCCGGGATGTGGAGTTGACCTTCGAGCAATTCATCCTGCGGATTAGTTGATTGGGCTCACCGATCGAGCTCTCAGTAGGGCCATCGGTCCTTATGCTCCCTTGATATCGGGGCCGGTAGGCTTCTGGTTTGAGTGGCGGCCGATGTTGTGAGCTGTAGGTGAGCAACTCGCTGGAACGCGAAGTGTTCTCGCCGATAGGAATATTGTGGGTTTTGATGCCTGGATAACGCTCGGCGCTTTGGCCGTGATGGTTGCCGCTTTGGTGACGGGACGATTGTCTCCGCCAGCCGCGGTGATCGGCACTTCTGCTGCGCTGTTCGTGCTTGGGGTTACCGACGCCCAGCAAGCCTTCTCTGGGTTCGCGAACACGGCTCCTATTACGGTTGCGGCGCTTTACGTGATCGCCGGAGCCATTGACCGCACCGGGGCGCTCGAGCCACTGGTCGCGAAGCTCCTGAACCGCCCGGGAAGCCTTCGCAAAGACCTCGCCAAGCTGCTGTTTCCCTCCGCGGTCGGTAGCGCGTTTCTGGCCAATACACCGATCGTTGCGATGTTGACCCCAGCAGTGACCCGATGGGCCGATGGTCAAGGCCGCTCAGCGAGTTCGTTTCTCATTCCGCTCTCCTATGCAACGATTCTTGGGGGCGCACTAACCGCAATCGGTACATCGACGAACCTGGTCGCTTCGGGGCTTCTCGAGAGTATTGGCGAAGAGCCACTCGGATTGTTCGAACTTGCGACGATTGGCTTGCCGCTCTTCGCCGTTGGCTTAGTGGTAATCCTTATCGGCGCACCGTTCCTACCTAAGCGCCGCCGTCCAGCAGAGCCCGCAGAGGATGGAACCCGAGCCTTCACCGTTGCCATGCATGTGGATGCCGGCGGCGCTCTCGATGGGGTTTCGGTAACCGACGCGGGCCTTCGCCACCTCGATGGACTCTTCCTCACCCAGATCGATCGACCCGATCAGACCATTGCACCGGTACTTCCGAGCCAAATACTTCGTAGTGGCGATCAACTGGTGTTTGCGGGCCAAGTAGACCAAGTAGTGGCTCTGCAGAAGTTCTCTGGCCTATCGCTTGCGAACAATACGGCTTCCAAAGCGCTGGGCAACCCGGCGAGCACCGGCTACTTCGAGTTGGTGATCGGACCGAGTTCTCCCATCGTGGGCCAAACAGCGATTGAGGTGAGCTTTCGCCAGCGCTATGACGCCGCCATCCTCGCCGTTCACCGCAGCGGTGAGCTCGTAGGTGGCCAGCCAGGAGGTGTCCGCTTTCGAGCTGGCGACACCCTGCTAGTAGTTGCACCGCGAACATTTCGCGAGCGGTGGCGAAACACCGGCGAGTTTCTTCTGATCTCTCGCCTCGACGCGGAGATCCCGATCAATGACCGCAGCCGCCCCCTGGCCATCGTCGCGTTGGCAATCGCTGTCGGACTGCCACTCTTTGGGCTCCTCCCAATTACGCGGTCGACCATCTTGGCCGCCATTTTGGTGGTGCTCTTTGGCATCCTCAAGCCTCGCGAGGCGCGCGATGCGGTGGATGTGAACGTGGTCCTCATGATCGGTGGAGCGTTCGGCCTCGGCGCTGCCATTTCCGAAACAGGTATCGACCAACGCGTCGCCGGAGGCCTACTCGATAGCTTCGGCATGTTCGGCACGGCCGGAGCAATCGTTGGACTGCTCATCACCACAATGGTGCTCACCGAACTCATCACCAACGCCGCCGCCGTCGTACTGGCATTCCCGATCGCGATCGATGTCGCCGAACAAACCGGACTCGATCCCCGGCTACTCGTTATCGGTATTGCGGTCGCCGGGTCAGCTTCATTTCTGACGCCCGTTGGCTATCAGACGAACATGATGGTGTATGGACCAGGCGGTTATCGCTTCAGTGACTACCTACGAATCGGCGTGCCGCTCTCGCTGGTAACCATTGTGGTGATCAGTACGATCGTGGCCACATCAGCCGGCTAAGAAGACTGACTTTCTGAGGTTGCTGGGTGTTGCTCCCGATCTAGGAGCGCACCGTCTCACAAATCATGCGATCGACTGCGGTACCACCGTTGCAGGTGTCCGCTCCGTTACCACCCAAGAGGGTGTCCTTGTGGCGTCCACCAAAGAGTCGATCCGCTGCGTCGCCTCCGCGAAGGTCGTCAGCACCCTGTCCGCCGTTAAGACGGTCAGCGCCCTTGCCTCCGATGAGAGTGTCAGGGCCGCTCTGGCCGCGAAGGAGGTCGGGTCCGGCCTTGCCTACGAGGACATCGGAACCGCTACCGCCGTACAATTCGTCGGCGCCCGCTCCTCCGCAGATCACATCGTTGCCTTGCAGACCTCGGATGATGTCGTCGCCTCCCAAGCCATGGATGACGTCGGCACGTGAGGTTCCCTCAATCGTGTCGGCCCCATCGGTTCCAACGATTGTGGCGATGCGTCCGGAGCAACGAACTGCACCTTCGACCTTTTCAACAACTGGGGTCGAGGCCTTCACCGGTTCCCGAGCTGGCTCAGGCCGAGGCGCAGGAGCTGGTTGTGGTGTAACAGTGGTTTGAGGTGCGACGGTGGTTTGTGGCGCGACGGTGGTTTGTGGCGC
>CAZTDG010000255.1:0-3401 GCA_964612655.1 uncultured Acidimicrobiales bacterium
ATGCAGCGCCGCTCTATGACCGCCCGATGGAAGAGCCTGATCGTTCCGGCGAAGTTGATCCCGCAACCCTCGACGCTCCGGCCGACCTGTGGTCCGATCTGACCGACATGTTGATGGACACCTCATGGGTCCACAACCAATACGACAGCCAACTGTTCCTCAACACGGTCGTTGGCCCGGGCAGCGACGCGACACTGCTCCGCTTGAAGCATCCGGAGACGAACGTCGACACGGGCCGCGGCATCGGCATGACCACCGATGGCAACCACCACTGGTGCATCGTCAACCCATTCCGCGGAACCGCGATGACGGTGGCCGAGTCGATTCTCAACCTGGCGTGCGTCGGTGCGAAGCCATTGGCACTGGTCAACAACTTGAACTTCGGCAACCCCGAACACCCAGTCACCATGTGGCAGCTGAGCCAAGCGGTCGACGGTATGACCGAGGCGTGCGAAGCGTTCACCGTGCCAGTCGTTGGTGGAAACGTCAGCCTCTACAACGAGGCGAACGGTCACAACATCGACCCGACCCCCGTCGTCGGCATGCTGGGCATGACCGACACGATCGAGCACGCACCACCGGGCATGGCGCTCGCCGAAGGACATCGCATCATCGTCCTCGGCCCCGACGGCGCTGGCCTCGGAGGATCGCTCTGGGCACGAGGCCAAGGCGCCCAAGGCGGCGACCTCCCCGCACTCGACTACGACATGCACCTGCGTGTTGCCGAGGTAACCCGCAAGCTTGTTGCCGACGGCGTTCTCTCCGCAGTCCACGACATCGGTGGAGGCGGCCTCGGTGTCGCTCTGACCGAAATGGCGATCGCCGGCGGCGTTGGCGCCATCGCGGCACGCGTCGCCGACCACGACGCATTGTTCAGCGAAGCGCCGTCACGAGTCATCGTCGCCGTCGCTCCCGACAACATGCAGATCGTCGAAGGGCTGGCTGCGGCTCACGATGTACCTCTTACCCGACTCGGTTTGGCCACTGGCGACACAATCTCGTTTAAAGGGCTCGTCGAAGGATCCCTCGAAGACGCGACCTCTCAATGGCGCGACCGTCTCCCCAATGCCATGGGGGCCCGGTGATTGGAGACGCCTTGATCAGCGCTGGGCGGACGTCTTCGGCCTCCCGGTTGCGCATCGCTTCGCTCGCTTCACCAACGTCGGCCTACGACACCCGTCCAACTCGACACGACGTCTCCGCTCTTGGGAGTTAGCTGATCACATGTGTGGAATCTTTGGGGTTTATGCGCCTGGGCGGATGGTGGCTCATATGACGTATCTGGGGTTGTATGCGTTGCAGCATCGCGGCCAGGAGTCGGCTGGTATGGCGGTGAGCGACTTTACGGACGTGACCGTCGTGAAGGAGATGGGTTTGGTCTCGAACGTCTTTGACGATCGGGCACTCACCTCGCTTCCTGGCGACATCGCTGTTGGCCAAACCCGTTATTCGACTACGGGTCATTCACAGTGGCGCAACGCCCAACCGATCTACCGCGGTGTCGGCGATCTTCAGTTCGCGCTCGGGCACAACGGCAACCTCGTCAACACCGCTGAACTTGCCGAGGAAGCCGGCATGTTGCCCGGCACCGTCGCTAGCGATTCCGATCTGGTCGGCGAGCTTGTCGCGCGGGAGCTGTTCGCCACCGCACAGAATGCAGATAACCCGCTGCTCGCCGCGATGCAGGCGGTCCTTCCTCGCTTACGCGGGGCCTTTTGTCTCTCCGTGATGGATCAGCGACAGATCATTGGCGTTCGTGACCCCAACGGGTTCCGACCATTGTCGCTGGGGCGTCTCGATGACGGCGGTTGGGTTCTCGCGTCGGAGAATCCGGCGTTCGATGTTGTGGGAGCCACTTTCGTACGAGAGCTCGATCCCGGCGAGATGATCATCATCGACGAGCACGGCGTGACGTCGCTGCGGCCATTCGATGAGGAAGTCGTTGAGCCGAAGCTATGCCTGTTTGAGTTCGTCTACTTCGCTCGTCCGGACACCAAGCTCTATGGCCAAAACGTCCATCAGGCCCGAGTCCAGATGGGTGCCGCGCTCGCCGAACAAGCGCCGGTCGATGCCGACCTGGTGATGGGCGTCCCCGAGTCGGGGATTCCTGCCGCTGAGGGGTACGCCAAGGCGAGTGGAATTCCATTCGGCCAAGGCCTGGTGAAGAACCGCTACATCGGCCGAACCTTCATTGCGCCGAACCAGCAGCTTCGAGCGCTCGGTGTTCGCATGAAGCTCAACCCGTTGCGCGAAAACATTGCGGGCAAGCGGCTCGTGGTTGTCGATGATTCGATCGTTCGCGGTACAACCACCAAGGCCATGGTGGCGATGCTCCGAGAGGCCGGGGCAACCGAAGTACATCTGCGCATTTCGTCGCCGCCGTACCGCTGGCCGTGCTTCTACGGGATGGACACCGGCACGCGCTCCGAGCTCCTCGCAGCAAACCTGACCGTCGATGAGATCCGCGAATACATCGGCTGCGATTCGATCACGTATCTTCACCTCGACGCGCTGATCGAGTCAACCGGTGCCACAAACGCTGGCTTCTGCGACGCCTGTCTGACCGGTAACTATCCGGTCGACGTGCCCGTCACCCTTTCAAAGAACGTCCTCGAAGCGGGCGAAGAGAAGGTCCGCGAGAGCGGCATCGCTCGTTCTTTGAGCGGCGGCCGGGAGATGAAGCCCGGCGAGAACCTGTTCAACTGAAAGTGACGTGACGTGAGTTCTTCGAGCTACAAAGATGCCGGTGTTGACATCGAGGCGGGTGAGGCGGCTGTCGATCGAATCAAGCCTCACGTCGCACGTACCGAACGTCCTGGTGTCACCGGCGCTATCGGCGGGTTTGGCGGTCTGTTCAACCTCGCGGCTGCAGGGCATGAAGGCTCGATGCTCGTGTCCTCAACCGATGGCGTAGGTACCAAGGCGCTCGTTGCGACCATGACCGGCCGCTTCGACACCATCGGCATCGACCTGGTCGCGATGTGCGTTGACGATCTCGTGTGTCAGGGCGCCGAGCCGCTGTTCTTTCTGGACTACGTATCGGTCGGTTCGCTCGACGTCGATCAAATGGACGCACTCGTCTCCGGTGTTGCGGATGGATGCAAACAAGCGAACTGCGCGCTCGTCGGTGGCGAGATGGCCGAACATCCTGGAGTAATGGAACCGGGCGAATTCGACCTGGTCGGGTTCTCGGTGGGTGCGGTTGCCCCCGACCGAGTGATCACTGGACAGCGAGTCGAAGTTGGCGATGCGATCGTCGGGATCTCCTCGCCGAACCTTCGCTCGAACGGATTCTCGTTGGCCCGCAAGCTCATGTTTGAGACAGCGGGTCGCTCGATCGATGACCCCGCGTGGGACGGAGCTGAAGTCACCGTTGGTGACGCCTTGCTCGAGCCCTCCGT
>CAZTDG010000256.1:0-3350 GCA_964612655.1 uncultured Acidimicrobiales bacterium
CGGAGATCGATGTGTTCAACTCCAACGTCGAGGAGGTCACCAAAGCCCTCGATGAACTACAGGCGTTCGTCATGAGCCACGAAGCCCGAGTCGAAGCCGCCGAACAAGCACACCGCCAAGCGACCACCGCCGTAGAGACCGCACGTGAGCGCACCCTCGAGATCGAATCGGAACAGGGCGAGCTGGAAGTCCGCCTCACCGACCTCGCCGTGGCAAGCTTCACCGGCGAACAATCGACAGTGAGCACCGACGCTACCGAACTCGCACTCTCCGACGACCCTGGTGAGTCGGCACGGTTCATCCATCTCCTCGAAACCCAGACCGGCTCTCTCGAGGACGGACTCGATCGAATGCGTGCCCTCGAGGTGGAGTCGCTACAGGTGACCGAGACGTTGCAACTGGCCCAAGGCGAAGCCGCAGAGACAGTCGCCGAAGTAGAGGAACGACGCGTCGAGTTAGAAGAAGCCCTCCAGCTGCAAGAAACCGTCGTGGCCGCAGCCGAGATCCGTCTCGAGGCCCAACTCGCTGAAGCCGCCGTACTCGAAGAACGTGGCGAGACCCTGGCAACCGAGATCGCCGATCAGCAATATGGCATCAACGCACGAATCTCGGCAACCGCACGACGCAATGGAATCGAAATCCCGGAGCCGGTACGCCTCGAAGACATCGCCTTCATCGAGTTCTGGGATGAAAGCACCCTCCCTGAGCCACAGATCGATCCCGAAACCGGAGAGCTCGGCGAAGTGTTGATCCCCGTCGATGCTGTGCCACTATTCGCAATCGAAGTGAATGTCGCCATCGAAGAGCAAACTCGACTGCTGTTCGAAGAGGCCTTTGCCCAAGGCATCGATCTCGCCGGATGGGGTTACCGTCCGATCCAACGCCAAGTGGAGCTTCGTGCCGCACATTGTGGCGGGACCGAGTTCGATATTTGGCACAAGCCCGCTTTCCAGTGCGCACCGCCGACCGCTCGACCCGGCTTCTCTCGCCACGAGCAGGGCCGGGCCATCGACTTCACCTTTAACGGGGGATCGATCACCTCGCACTCCAACGCCGGGTTCCAGTGGTTGGCAGCGAACGCTCCCAAGTACGGCTTTGTGAACCTCGCGAGTGAGCCATGGCACTGGAGCATCACCGAAGGCGAAGAGCGCCTACCGAACTAAACGCGGCTAGCTAGTGACCTGTCTGGTGGGTTAGCTCGTGGACTGCGGTGGGCGAAACACGCCGACGCTCGTCGGTACCGTGACGAGGCCACCGGAGGCAAGAAGTTCCGTTGGCATGCTTCGCACGATCGAACCCGTCGAGAGGCCGTGCGCTGTCGGCGTGGGGAGGGCTGCTCCCACGTGAATAGCCGCAGCTAGGGCAATCTCGCGGTCGATAGAACTAGAAACCACAATGGTGAGTTCGTCGTGGGCTCTGGCGAGATCGAGGATGCGGTCTACGCCGCCAATCGCCGCAGGCTTGACGACGAGTACCGAAGCCGAAGATTGTTCGAGCGCCTCCAACGGGTCGACATCTGGCGGGAGGTCGAGAGCTACCCGCACACCGGTGCTTTCGTGAATTGCGCCGTATTCGCCAGCATCTGCGGTTGGATCTTCGATATAGGAAACTCGGTGGTATCCGACCCGGCCGAGCACACGTTCTGCCGTTTCACGATCCCAGGAGCGATTAGCGTCGAGGCGTAGCTCGACATAAGGCCCCGCAGCCTCAGACGCAGCGATGATCCGCGTGACGTCCGTGGTTGGATCTCCCACCCCAACCTTCAGCTTGATTGAGGTAACGCCCTCGTTGACTTGCTCGGCTACCTGGGTGTGCACCGCACCGGGGTTGGCTGCTGAGACGAGGCTGTTCACCGAAACGGTGGCGGGCGAACCGGCTCGAAGATACTGCGCGAGCGGAATGCCATTTGCTCCGGCGACGAGGTCGACCAGCGCGGTGTGAACAGCAAAGCGAGCGAGTGCCGACATGCCGACGGAGTCGAGCTCGTCGAGCAGCTCCTCGGGGTTCTTCCCCTCGGAGGCCGCCGACCACTTCGAGATCTCGCCCCCGAGCGACTCGATGCCGTATCCATCGACGCCCGGAATAGGGGCTGTCTCTCCGAGGCCGATGTGGCCGTCGTTAGTGGTGATCAAAAGACGAAGCCCGCCACGATCACCGATTCCTCCAGCGCCCGTCGGCACGGTCTCGGTAAGGCGTATGTCGATCGGTGATGCGATCGCGGTAGCGAGTTTCACTCTGAGGTCATCCTTCTAGCGCTCGTCTTGATCACAGCTTTGCAAAAAAGTGGCGACAAGACTGGAAATGTCATCCAACTTCTCTTCGTGAACCACGTGGCCAGCATCAGCAATGATGGATACCTGGCCGAATGGCACCGCTTCGGTCATGTCGTTGGCGATCTGAACGTACGTGGAATCGAGAGCGCCTGCCACTGCCAAAAGCGGCGATCGAAGGTTCGCTAATCCGTTCCAGACCGGTGGCATCGCACCGGTGCCCGTGCCACGCAGGCTGTTGGCCAACCCGTGAGGTGAGTTCGCGGTTCGCACCTCGACCGTGCAGGCCCGAGCCTCGCCATCAAGGCCAGCCACGTAGGACGAGAAGAGTGGCTTCTGCAGCCACTCGTCGATAAAGGCGTCGACTCCGAGGTGCTCCACATGGGCTGCCAAGGCGAGGTCTGCGTCGTGGCGAGCGGCTCGTTCGACAGCGTCATTGAGGCCCGGTGTTGCGGAGAGTGACGTCACCGACGCGAAGTACCAGGGCGCCCGTGCAGCCATGGACAGCGCTACCCGGCCGCCCATCGAGTACCCGATGAGGTGCACGGTCTCTGGGTTGCGCGGGCCGATAATCGAAAGCACTTGGTCGACGACCGACGCCATGGAGTACGCGTCCAGATAGTCAGGGGCGTCACTCTCGCCGTGTCCGACGAGGTCGACGGCAATCGCGGGGCGTCCATTTCGAATGGCTTCCAAGAGCGGAATCATCGTCACCCCCGCACCGGTGAAACCGTGGAGGGCAACGATTAGCGACCCCTCACCGGAGACCTCACGCACGCTAAGCGTTGTCCCATCCGCGGTCTGGGCGAAGCGCTGCGTATAGGAAGCGGTGGTCATGGTTGACCAAATTTCTCGGTAATGACATCTCGCAGCGCTAGGCGTTCCGTGGTGTTGACCGTCGCTTCAAGAATGACGACCCCGGCCGCCGAAGGGTCGTCGAGTGACGAGGTGAGTTCGTCGACGGATTTGATGGCCTTGTAGGTGACACCGTCGGCGTGTCCCAGGAACGAAAGGTCCGTCCCATGGGGGGTGTGGAAGAGCTCATTGAACAGCGAGTCCTCGATGGCACCGTGCATCGGC
>CAZTDG010000257.1:0-3330 GCA_964612655.1 uncultured Acidimicrobiales bacterium
CGAAGCTGCGAAGCCGGTTCGGACGGAAAGGCGCATGCGCAGCAGGCGCGAGGTCGAGGGCCGCCAGGGCCCGGATCCGAGCCCTGGAGCGAGGAACGAGCGGGAAGGTAGCGACGGTGGGACTCGAACCCACGACCTCCCGATTATGAGTCGAGCGCTCTAACCAGCTGAGCTACGTCGCCGTGGTGTGTGCTGGAGCTCCCTGACAGAATTGAACTGTCGACCTTCTCCTTACCATGGAGACGCTCTACCGACTGAGCTAAGGGAGCGGGATTGATGCCATATTCGGCTGTTCATCATGCCACGGGTGGGCGTTGTTGAAAACCTCAAGTTTCTGCTTAGGGTCGGCCTCGCGGATGCCGAACTTCTCTTTGTGTGGATAGATAGTGTGCATTCCGAAACTCCTGAAGGCCCAGAAGCCTTGGACCTTCACGAGCGACTTACCGTTATTGCCAGTGCTGATGCAGCACGTCGGCTGAAGCCGTTCCGTCAGGTTCATGCGTCGTTGCATGTCGCCCCGGCGACAACGGTTGAGGTCCGGACCGAGTACGGCGATCGGATCACTGCCCAGCGTGGTGCCGATGGTACGGCTGCGCTGTATGAGACGGTGTCGAAGCTTCCGATCCGGGGCGACGACCCTGGTGTGGGATTGGTCTCGCAGCTCAACTCCCAAGCGGAGATGGCTCAGCACCTGTCGTTGTTCCATGTCACCGCAGAGCGCCTCCGCGCACGGGTAACCAGCGATGCCGACCTCATTGCGTTGTCACGTACTCCGCTAGACCAGCTCTTCACGCTCGCTAGTCAGATCACCGCCGATGAAGCGGCGTTGACCCAAACTCGCACTCGTCGAAGCGATCTTTCGCAGCGCATGGACGAACGAGAAGAGCGCGAACAAAACATCACCGAACAGGTGAACGAGACGAACGAGGGAAATCGCAAGATTCACTTCCTGACGTTGGCGCTGTTTGCGGTCATCGCAGCGGGTATCGCCGTTGCGGTACTGGTTTCGTCCACCATCGGCCTTGCGATCTGCGCAGGGGCGCTCATCATTTCCGGTCTCGGATACCTGTTCAGCAAGCGTCTGAACTCCGGTGACGACATCACTGGCGAGGCAACCGACGTGCAGTTGGGCCGTGTGAACGAGTTGTTCGATACCCACGACCTGACCCAAAACCGTCGACAAGCCGAAGGCTCGCTCGCCGAGAACGTGGCTCAGTGGAAGGCGATCGCCGGAAACATCAAGCCCTCTGCGTTGGTCAACGACCGCACTCGCATCGAGGAGCTCGCTAGCCACCTTCGTTTGATCGACAACGAGAACGTCGCTCCAGCGGATACGAGCATCCTGATCGGCTTTGCCTCGCTACTCGCCGAGCTCAGCCGTCGCTTTCCTGCAGAGCGGGTTCCGATGCTGGTCGACGACCTGTTCACGTCGGTCGCTCCGCAGTACCACGCTGTACTTCGTGACCTGATTTTGCGTGCTTCACATCGTCGTCAGGTGATTCTTGAGACCGGTGACCTCAGCGTGGCCAAGTGGGCTGCGGTCGAGGCTGTCGGTGGCAATGCGCTGTTGATCAGCGATTTCGACATCGATGTCGAACCGATCATCAACCAAGCAGTGGCCGCTCACGAGCAACAAAGCGTGTAGATTTCGTCGGCGTGCGAGTCCGTACTGCCGCCCTTGACGACGCCGAAGCAATCGCGGCGATCTACAACCTAGAAGTGTTGGAAACGACGGCGACTTTCGATCTTGAACCGCGACCCGTTGAAGCCCAGCGACGTTGGCTGCTGGAGCGAAGTGGAGCCCACGTGGTTCTCGTCGCGGAGTCCGACGACGGCGAGGTGATCGCCTTTGCGTCGCTGTCGCCCTACAAGCAACGTCCTGCCTACTCGACCACGGTTGAGTCTTCGGTGTATGTCCACCGAGACTTCCGCAGTCAGGGTGTCGCGAGAGAACTTATGGCCGAGCTGTTGGAGACCGCGCGGTCCCATGGCTTTCACTCGGCGGTCGCGAGGATCTCGGACAGCCAAGAACCGTCGCTGGCATTGCATGAGTCGCTCGGCTTTGCATTGGTCGGTGTGGAGCGGGAGGTAGGCCGCAAGTTCGGGCGCTGGTTAGATGTCTCGGTGATGCAGGTGATGTTGTGATGCGAGTTTTGATTTTGGGAGAGGGCAAGAGCGGAACCACGGCGCTGTTGCGCAGCGTGGCTACTGCTCTTGGCGACCCAAGTGAGATGTTCGAACCGGAGTTGTTGCAGGAGGAGGATCTGGAGCCGGATCCACTCGTCGTCAAGAAACTGTTGTTGAACTGGCGACCTCGCGAAGCCAAGTTGGCCGAGCACTTCGACAAGCGACTCTTCATCACTCGAGACCCCCGAGATCGCCTGATCTCGCACCTTCTTTACGATGCGTACAACGCGGCACCATCGCTCGATGCGTCGCAGCGATCGCAATGGCTCGACGCGCTAGCGGCGAAGTCCGCGGACCCAGGTGGCATGGGTTTCACCGAGTTGATGCACCTGTGGTGGCAGATCACCGAGCGGGATCTGTTCTCGCAACATATGCGGGCGATCGATCGAACTCGACGATTCTTGCGACGCGAGTCGAAGGGTTTCCACGTGTTGAAATACGAGGACTACGTGGATGGTGATTTCGCTGCGGTCAATGCCTATCTCGGCTTTGATTTGGCCGCAGGGGTCGTTGCGAAAGAGGAGTCCCGAGTGGCGCGCCGTGGTAGCCATGGTGATTGGCGCCTCTGGTTTACCCCAGGTGATCTGGCGGCATTCCAGCCGATGACGTCGATCGGGTTGGACATGCAGGGTTACGACGCCAACGACTGGGAACTGACCCAGACCGATGCCATCGACACCGCAACGAGCGTCGAGTACGTGCGCGGCCTGTTCGACCGCGTGGCGCCTAGTTCCTGAAGTTCAGCTAGTCCCTGAAGTTGTTGAACTGCAGGGGAAGGCCGTAGTCGCCGCCCTTGAGTGCTGCGATCACTTCTTGGAGTGCATCGCGCTTCTTACCGGTCACGCGCAGCTGATCGCCTTGGGTGGATGACTGGATGCCCTTGATGCCGAGGCCCTTGATCGCCTTGTTGAGTTCTTTGGCCTTCTCTGCCGAGATTCCTTGCACGAGCGATGCCGATTGGCGAACCGTGTTGCCCGAGGCCTGCTCAACTTCGCTGTAGTCGAGCACCTTCATCGACACCTTGCGCTTTGCGAACTTCTCTTCGAGCACTTGACGCAATGCGATGAGACGGTCCTCACTGACGGATGCCATTTTGATCTCGTCTTCGCCCAACTCGACCGACGAGTTCGTGTTCTTGAAGTC
>CAZTDG010000258.1:0-3322 GCA_964612655.1 uncultured Acidimicrobiales bacterium
CGGTGAATCCGGTGCAGGACGCACCGGTGGTCGCCAATGATTCCGACACGATCGCGGAGGACGCACCCCTCGGATCTGCTCTCGGCACGCTGGTCGCTAGCGACGCCGATGGCGATGCGTTGACCTTCGCAATCGTTGGAGGTGATCCCCTGGGGCAGTTCGCCGTCTCCAACACAGGCGAAATCACCCTCGATGCGCCCCTGGACCGCGAAACTGAGGACCGATACGACCTACTAGTCGAGGTGAGTGATGGTGTCGATACGTCGACCGCAACCTTCGTGGTGACGGTTACCGACACCAACGAGGCCCCGGTGGCTCGTGGACATACGTTCCAGACTCTTGAGGACCTAGCGGTTCCCATCGATCTCATCGATTGGGCTGACGACCCCGAAGTGGACCCGCTGACCTTCGCGGTAGACACACCGCCGCTCAATGGCACCGTGGTTCAGACCGGTTCGATGTTGACCTACCTGCCAGACCCCGACTATTTCGGCTCTGATTCGTTTACCTACACCGCCACAGACTCGCCTGGGGGATTGGTTTCGAACACCGCGACGATCACGATCGATATACTGGAAGTGAACGACGCGCCGGTCGCTGTGCAAGATGATGGCCTGGACTTCACCACCCTCGAAGACACCGTTCTGACCTTCAACGCAACGGATCTGCTTGCGAACGACATCGACGTAGATGACACACTCGATCCGGCTGAGGTGCAGATAGTGCTCGACCCGTCGGCCCCTGGGGTAGGTACGCTCTCGTTCGATGCGGGCACCGGCGTGTTCACGTTCGTCCCGGCTAACGACTTTCACGGAGACCTCACGTTCGAATACACGGTCAGCGATGGCTCGCTGACCTCGGCTCCCGCTGAGGTGGAGATCGAGATCGTCTCGGTCAACGATGCACCGGCTCCACAAAACGACGCGCTGTCCACCGTCTTCCCACTGCCGACGACCGTGATCGATGTGACGGCCAACGACGTCGATATTGAAGGTGGTCCACTCACTGTTGTCTCGGTGACCGACGGCGCCTTCGGTACGACGAGTCTCAACGCTAACGGCACGATCACCTACCTTCCGGGTGTCGTCTTTTCCCCTACGGACCAGTTCACCTACGTCGTGTCCGACCCGCAAGGCGCGCAAAGCATCGGAATTGTCGAGGTGCAGATCAGCGAACCAATCGACGGCGACGACGTGGCCATTGGGGTCGACGTCTGCCCGTTCGATTTCGACCCATTCCAGCTCGACGCCGACGGTGACGGTATCGGTGACGTCTGCGACCCGACACCGAACAACGGCTCTGCGTTGACGGTAGAAAGCCCTGACAGCGCGTTGGCATCCAACACGCCGGGCTCAACATCGGTAGTCGCCGGCGACCTCAATGGTGACGGCTTCGACGATTTGGTCGTCGGCAAGATCGGTGGCCAGTCCGCTGAGGTGTGGCTAAACGACGGCCAAGGTGCTTTCGTAGAGCGCACACAGGTCAACGCGATCGGAAGTTCCAGCCGAACAAACGACGTCGACCTGGGCGACCTCGACAACGACGGCGACCTCGACCTAGTGGTGGCTCAACAGGACGGAACGGTGCGGGTCTACCTCAACAACGGCACTGGCCGATTCGACCCAAGTACGGTGTTTGCCGCTCCAGCAAATGGTCAGGTTGCCAGGGCCATCGATATCGGTTTCGTTGATAACGACAACCGTCTCGATGTCGTCGTTGCCCGTGAGAATTCGGGGAACGCGACCGCCGACGGTAGCGCCGTCTATCTCAACACCGGTAATGCCAACGGTGAACCGACGTTCAACAACAGACATTCGCTCGGCGCCAATGGGCTGTCCGTGCAGATTACGAACGTCGACAACGCTGGAGCCGCAGAGATTCTCATCGGCGGCATACCGTTGAATTCTCTCTGGCGCGTCGCTGGCAACGGCACCTTCGTCGGCACCGCAAGCTCGCAGGAAGCTACAGCCGCTGTAGTTCTGGTCGGAGATGTGAGCGGCGATGGATTCGACGACTTCATTTGGGCTCAACCGTCCGAGGACGAAGTACGTGTCTTGGTTAACGACACGATGGGCACCGAGTTCTTCGAAACCGACGAGATTGATATTGGCGCGGTCGACGCACTCGCCGTCGGCGATCTGGACGGCGACGGGTTCAACGACCTTCTTGTAGCCGACGCAATCGAGGACCGCTGGCGAGCGTTTCTCAATCAAGGTGATGCGACCTTCGCCGAAGATGTGACTGCGCCTCTATTCTCCGGAGCCAGCGACATTGCCATCGCTGACTTCGATGGCGATGGCGTCGCCGACATTGTGAGCGTCAGTGACTCGGGTGACGACTACATCTATTTGCGTGGCTAGCTAGGCGCTTTGCTGCTCGATGGTGGTGAGTCCGGCGGTCGCCTCGATGGAGGTGTAGACGAGGAAATCGTCGTCATCGACGTCGAGTGGGCGAAGGATCGCCTCGTTGAGTGAACCGAGTTCTGCGGCGTTCGCTTCATCGGTATCGATATGCATCTCGAGTGTGAAGTTCTCATGCACTCGGATCTTCACATCGCCCAGCACGAGGTCACGCTGCCCACCGACAATGGCCACTGCCACCTCGTCGCCGTCGTTGACGTCGAACGCCTTTGCATCGTCGGGATGCATATGGATATGGCGGTGCGCACAGATCAGTCCTTCTTGGAGCTGGACCGAGCCTTCGGGGCCTTCGATGCGGATGGGCGCGGAACCTCGGACGTTCCCAGACAGGCGAACCGGCGCATCGATCCCGAGGAAAAACTCGTCGGTGCGTGAGATCTCTACTTGGTTGGCCTTGCGCAGGGGCCCGAGAACCCGAACCCTTTCGATCGTGCGGCGGGGTCCAACCAGGGTCACGTATTCCTCGCACGCGTACTGGCCCGGCTGTGAGAGCTCGTACTTCTTGGTCGGCGTAGCACCTTCACCGAACAACTCGGCGAAGGTTTTCTCGGTGAGGTGGCAGTGGCGGGCGCTGACGGCGATCGGGATCGACTTCGGTGCTGGCGGTGCCTCGGTCTCGACAACCCGACGCGTTTCGCGGGCGATCATCAGCTCTTCGTTGGTCTTCACCACGATCGCCTCTACACGGGACCGCCCGGTGGTGATGAGTGCGTAGTCCTTGTCGCTACTGACGCTGGCATCGAAGTTGCGGTCCTCGTCGAGGACGCAACCGAGGAACTCCAAGCGCTGCAAGATACGGCGGCGCATGCTCGCACTGTTCTCGCCGATGCCGCCGGTGAACACGATCGCGTCGACGCCGCCCATGGCAGCTGCGTACGCGCCGATGTACTTACGGGCCCGAT
>CAZTDG010000259.1:0-3272 GCA_964612655.1 uncultured Acidimicrobiales bacterium
CCAGCGAGATCGGCCAAAAGCGTGTCGTAGGTGCCCTTGCGCCCGCGAACGACCGGAGCCAGCACTTGGAAGCGGGTGCCCTCTTCCATGAGGAGGATGCGATCCACGATCTGTTGTGGGGTCTGACGTTCCAGACGCTCACCGGTTTCTGGGTCGTGGGCCACGCCGATTCGGGCAAAGAGCAGACGCAAGTAGTCGTACACCTCGGTGACGGTGCCGACCGTTGAACGAGGGTTCCGCGACGCTGTCTTCTGATCGATCGAGATCGCCGGCGATAGGCCCTCGATGAAGTCGACGTCGGGCTTGTCCATCTGCCCGAGAAACTGGCGTGCGTATGCACTGAGTGATTCGACGTAGCGACGTTGCCCTTCGGCGTAGATCGTGTCGAAGGCCAGTGACGACTTCCCCGATCCGGATAGACCGGTAAAGACGATCAGCTTGTCTCTCGGTAGGTCGAGGTCGACGTTGCGGAGGTTGTGTTCGCGTGCGCCTTGCACGACCAAACGGTCAGCCATAGTTCGGGGGATTCACTCTCTTTGTGTTTGGCATCGTCAGACCATCTCACGCAGTTCGCGTTTGAGGTCCTTGATTTCGTCTCGTAAGCGGGCAGCGTATTCGAACTTCAACTCACCCGACGCCTCGAGCATCTCCTCCTCCAAGGTGCGAATGAGCTTCTCGAGGTCGGTGCGCCCCATGCCTTCGGCATCGACCACTCGACGGTCAGCATCGCGCGAGCGCTTTCGCTTACCCTCACCCGGCACGGGCGCCGTCTCCGACGCGGGCCGCAACATCGCCAAGATGTCGGTGACGGCCTTTCGAACGGTCTGGGGATTGATGCCGTGCTCTTCGTTGTAGGCGAGTTGGAGGCCTCGACGTCGCATCGTCTCACTGATCGCGCGCTGCATGGAATCGGTCATCTTGTCGGCGTACATCACCACTTGGCCGTCGACGTTTCGGGCTGCACGGCCGATCATCTGAATGAGCGAGGTTTCTGAGCGCAAGAACCCTTCTTTGTCGGCGTCGAGGATGGCGACGAGGGAGACCTCTGGAAGGTCAAGACCCTCTCGCAACAAGTTGATGCCAACGAGCACATCGAACTCGCCCAACCGAAGGTCTCGCAAGATTTCGATTCGCTCGAGCGTGTCGACCTCGGAATGGAGGTATCGAACCCGCAACCCGAGTTCGAGGAGGTAATCGGTCAGGTCTTCGGACATCTTCTTGGTGAGCGTCGTAACCAACACCCGATGATCGAGCTCGATGCGCTCGTTGATCATGGCCACCAGGTCGTCGATCTGACCCTTCGTCGGCTTCACGATTACCTCGGGGTCAACCAAGCCCGTCGGGCGTACGATCTGTTCGACCACCTGGTCGGAGACTTCCAACTCGTAGGCTCCCGGAGTCGCCGACAAGAAGACCACCTGGTTGGTGGTGGTGAGCCACTCGTCGAAACGCAGGGGTCGATTGTCGGCCGCCGAAGGCAGCCGGAAGCCATGCTCGATCAGCATGTCTTTGCGGCTGCGGTCGCCCGCGTGCTGGCCGTGCAGCTGAGGCACGGCGACATGGGATTCGTCGAGCACCATCAGATAATCGTCGGGGAAGTAATCGAGCAGTGTGTAGGGCCGGTCGCCATAATCTCGACCGTCGAGGTGCATCGAGTAGTTCTCAATGCCATTGCAGTACCCGACCTCGGCCATCATTTCGAGGTCGTATTGGGTGCGCATACGTAGGCGCTGCGCCTCCAACAACTTGCCCTCGTCTTCGAAGAGCGCCAGTTGTTCCTGAAGTTCCTTCTCGATCCCGATAACCGCGGCTCGCAACCGATCCTCGGACGCCACGTAGTGCGTAGCCGAGAAGATCGAGACATCGTCGAGCTCGGCTACACGCTCCCCGGTAAGTGGGTCGATGCGAGTGATCTGTTCGATCTCGTCGCCGAACATTTCGATCCGCACGACCGTCTCGTCATAGGCCGGGTGCACCTCGATGGTGTCGCCACGAACTCGGAACTTTGCCCGCACGAGGTTCATGTCGTTGCGCTCGTATTGCATGTCGACCAGCGACCGGAGGATGTCCCGCTGATCGATCTCTTGGCCCGAGCGCAGATGCATCAGGTTCGATTCGTACTCCTCGGGGGCGCCGAGGCCGTAAATGCACGACACCGAGGCCACGACGATGGTGTCTCGGCGAGTCAACAACGAACTGGTCGATGAGTGCCGAAGCCGGTCGATCTCGTCGTTTACCGAGCTGTCCTTCTCGATGTAGGTGTCGCTCGACGGCATGTACGCCTCGGGCTGGTAGTAGTCGTAGTAGCTGACGAAGTACTCGACACGATTGTTGGGGAAGAACTCCCGCAACTCGTTCGCGAGTTGGGCTGCCAGCGACTTGTTGGGCGCAATGACCAAGGTCGGCCGCTGCACCTTTTCGATCGTCCAGGCGATCGTGGCGCTCTTACCCGAGCCGGTAATGCCGAGCAGTGTTTGGAACTTGTCACCCCGTTCAATCCCGTTGGCCAAATCCTCGATCGCCTTGGGCTGGTCGCCGGCAGGCTCGAAGTCGGTCACCATCTCAAACGGGCGATCGTCTTCGAAAACCACTTCCACTGAGCTCATGAGGTTGTCTCCTGGTCGGCGGAGCCGGGATCGTCAACGACGGTTCCTCCGGCCAACATCCACGCCCAGCAACGATCAACTTCGACATCCAGCGAATCGAGGCCGCCCTCATTGTCGATGACGAAGTCGGCGGCGTTCAATCGCTCGTCTCTCGTGGCCTGCTTGGCCTGGCGAGCGCGAACTTCGTCCTCGTCGAGCCCTCGTGATGCAACAACTCGACGTACCGCGGTCTCGGGTGCGGTGTCGATAACAACGATCCCCGACCACGAATGCAGGTCTCGGCTGGCGAGGAGATCTCCGCCGGGAAGCACTAACAGCGGAATGTCGTGCACCACGATGGCGTCGGTTCCCCGAACCTCGACAAGGCGGCGATCGGTCTCGGCCGCCACTGCGGGGTGAACCATCGCATTGAGCGCGTCGAGTTCGGCCTGGTCACCGAAGACAATCTCGGCAACCCGGGCCCGGTCGAGTACACCATCAGCGGTCACGATTCGATCTCCCCATCGCTCCACCATCATATCGAACATTTGTTTGCCTGGTGCTTGCATCTCGCGAACCATCGCGTCGGCGTCAAGGACGGTCGCGCCGCGACGGGCCAGCGCCGACGAAACCGTCGACTTACCGGAACCGATTCCACCCGTGAGCCCATACTCCAACACCTGTCGA
>CAZTDG010000260.1:0-3272 GCA_964612655.1 uncultured Acidimicrobiales bacterium
GAAGAGGCGATTCTCGAGGCAGAGAACTCTGGCGAGAACGACGAGTTCGGCGACGCAGTCGCTATCGACGGCGACACAGTCGTCGTGGGCGCACCCCGAGCCGAAGGTAACGGCATCGGTCTGAGTGGCGCAGCGTATGTCTTCACGCGGGTCGGAACCCTCTGGTCTCAACAAGAGGTGTTGATCGGTTCCGATACCCAGACCGGAGACTTCTTCGGCGCTGCGGTGTCGATCGATGGCAACTTCATCCTGGTCGGAGCCACCTTCGGCGACTCCGCCGGCGGTGCTGCCGGTTCCGCATACATGTTCGCCAGGACCGGCCTTCGCTGGGTCGAACAAGAGGTGCTCGGGTCGTCGAGCCCTGCGGTGAGCGATCGCTTCGGCGCAGCCGTTGACCTCTCCGACAGGTCCGTGGTGGTTGGTGCGCCGTCGGTGGACATCGACGGTCAGACAGACACCGGCGCGGCCCTGGTTTTCCAGCTCGATGATGTTGCCTTGGTTCGCTGTGAGAACGCCGCGATCACGGTGAACCTCGCCGTCGGCGATGAACCCACCGATGGCGACGACGTGATCTTGGGAACCTCTGGGCCAGACGTGATCAACGGAGGCGACGGCGACGACATCATCTGTGGTCAGGGCGGCGACGACGTGATCAACGGAGGCGACGGCAAAGACCTCATCAATGGTGGAAGTGGCGACGACACCATCAACGCCGGTCAAGGTCTCGACACCGTGTTCGGTGAAGGCGGCGACGACTTCGTCTCGGGCGGCCGCGGCAAGGACACGATCTTCGGCGGCGCTGGCGACGATGACCTCCGTGGCAACGAGGGAACCGACACCATCGATGGTGGTGCCGGCGACGATGAGTTACGCGGTGGCCAGAAAGCAGATCTGCTCGTGGGCGGCACGGGCAACGACGAGCTGATCGGTGGTACTCGGCCCGACGTTCTCGACGGCGGCCCTGGGCTCGACCGCTTCAACGGCGGCTCGGGTGCAGATGCATGTGTCGCCGACCCTGACGGTGATGCCGAGGCGAGCGACTCCTGCGAGCTTCGCTGAGCGCTAGTTCTAGCGGATCAAGAACCGATATTGGCTCGGACCGCGTTCGCCACACCAACGGGGTCCTGCAACGGTCCGAAGTGGGTGAGGTCGGGGAAGTCGACGATGCGCCCCTTCGCTAACAGTTCGACGATTGGGCCACCGAGGCTGGCCGCGAGTCCGCCGTCACCGCTTCGCCCGATGACGATCTCGGTCTCGACATCTCGGGCTTGATCGAGGTGGATCGTGTCGGCACCTTGTCGGTAGATCTCGGCCTCGTGCTCGGGTTTGCACGCAAGGGTCACCGACCCATCGGGCGTGTACACAAAGCCGTGTTGGACGTAGTCGAACAACACGTCGGCACGGAACAGGCTTAGCGGCGGACGAGCGGAGTAACGCATCAGCGCGGCCTCTTTGGAGGGAAACGTCCTAAGGCGACCTTCGGCTGACCGGGTGAGCTTCGAGTCGGCCTCGATCGCTCCCTTTGGGGCCATGACCGGTTCAAAGGTGAATACCGATGCGAAGGTGCCTGGGTGTTTGCGCTCGAGGTCGATCATCGCTGCGCCACCGAGCGAGTGGCCGAATCCGTGTAGCTCGTCGATGCCTAAGGTGGTCAGGTACTCGGTGGCGGTCTGGAGATCTTCGGTCATCCCGGCCCAAGCGAACCCGCTGAGGTCGTCGGGTGCCGCACTTTCTCCGTGGGCACGAAAGTCCAACGCAAAGACTCTGATGTCGTCGCCCAACGCACGAGCAAATGCCCGGTAGGCACGTGCAGGGAATCCGTTGGCGTGGCCGATCAGCAGTGTGTGGGCGGAGTCGTCGTCGCCGCCCAGTTGATGGAGCGCGAGTGAACCGGCAACTCCGTCGATCATGATCGCCTCGTTGCTCATAGTCGCTCGTACTCCCAGCCGGTCGGCTTGTCGGCGTCGTAGGGCATCGTGCCGTGAAAGGCCCGAGGATCGTCGTCGAACACGAGCGGCACGAAGTAGCGGTCGCCATCCCACATCGGAAGGTCTGCGCTCTTGCGAACCGAGGCGTCCTCGCTACACGCGTTGAGCAGGCGAGTGCGGGGGATCCATTCGAGGCTGCCCTCGTCGTTCGTAGCCGGGGGTTCGCCCGTCCACGACGTGACCAGGAAAATGAACCCCAGCCAGTCCTCGCGCTTCGGGCCAAAGTTGGTCCACGTGATCGTGCCCCGCAACGACAGGTCGTCGAGCACGAGCCCGGTCTCTTCGTCGATCTCTCGGCGAAAGCCAGCAACGACCCCCTCATCTGCTTCGAGCTTGCCGCCCAAGCCGTTGACCTTGCCGAAGTGGTCGTCGTCGGGACGGGCATTGCGCCGAATCATCAACACGTCATCGCTCTGCTGATCCCAGAGATATCCGAGCGTCCCAGTAATCGGCACAAATGGCATTCCGTCAACCTAGTGGTCGCTCTGACTCTCCAGCGGGAACGGATCCGCCCGGGAAGATCAGTGGTAGCCCTGGTGGCTCCGCCGCCTGGGCGAAAAGGGGCCTCTGGCCAGCAGGCGCGAGGTCGAGGCCCGCTAGGGCCGGATCCGAGCCCTGGAGGGCGAAGCCCGGGAAACTCAGTTGATCTCGGTGTCGGTGCTTGTGCCTTTTGGTGCGACTGCGTGGACCTTGGATGGGCGGGCGAACACTTCTTCCATCATGGGGACGAAGTCTTCGATGGGGAGGGTCGGGTAGTCGGGGTCGAAGCTGTTCTGGTCGTACTGTTCACAGAACCGGACGCATGCGTCGAAGTGTTCGTGGCCTTGATGGATGTCTCGGGCGTTGGGGTCGCCGTCCATGTGATGGAAGTAGTAGTAGCCCTGGAACAGGCCATGATGTTTGACGACCCAGTGGGTCTGATCATCGACGTAGGGGCGAAGGATCGCAGCAGCCGTTGAGCTGTGATTTTCGGGTGAGAACGAGTCGGCCACGTCGTGAAGGAGCGCAGCCACCACCATGTCGATCGACTCGTCGGCACGTAGTGCCCGGGTGGCCGATTGGAGCGAGTGGTCGTACCGGTCGATCTGGTAGCCGAGCTTTGGACCCTTCATGACCTTGAGCATCGCGACCAGGTTCTCGACCGCTTCGCCTTGGGTGTGCTCGGTGTAGAGCCGCCCCAGCATCTCGTAGTCCTCGCGTGTCCCGTCGGCCATCTGCGTCCAGCTCACTTGCTCCATGGCACAAGGACACTCCCTCCGACACCTCTTGTCAACAGATGTCCGT
>CAZTDG010000261.1:0-3228 GCA_964612655.1 uncultured Acidimicrobiales bacterium
CGAGATTTCCGGAGCACTCGCAGTCGACGCCGATGGTGACCCGCTGACCAACGCTGATGGTTCGCCGATCCTCGACATCGACTCGGTCCCCGACGCGATCAATGACGACGTTCAAGTCGACGATGTGATCGACAATCTCGATGGCGACGAGGATGACAACGACGGAGCGAGCCTCATCCTGGCAAGCGCCGAGACTCCACCAGCAATCACCACGACCACCACCCCTCCACCGTCAGGTCCTCTGGCAGTGACCGGTGTGGAGAGCTGGCAGCTCGCACTGCTGTCGCTCACCTTCTTGGCTGGAGGCTTGCTCCTGCTCGGATTTAGCCGCCGCCGCGAGGAAGAAGAACAAGCGGCATAGTCCAACAACACGCACTAACCAGAGCCCTCGGCCCAGGCCGAGGGCTCTGGCCGTTTTCGTGCGCGTAGCCGAACGCTGCGACCCATGCGAGACTCATAGGTATGACCCAAGCGAAATCCCTCTTCCGGGGTGTGCAGGCTGCGAATGACGAAGCATTCGCGACCGTCGATTGGGTGCTGTTCGTCGGCATCTCGCTGATCTGGGGTTCGAGCTTCCTGTTGATCGCCGAAGCGCTCGAGGGTCTGACCCCAGCCACCGTCACGCTGGGTCGCGTCGGTGTCGGCGCGATCGTCTTGTGGGGGATTAGGGCGGTTCGTTCCAACACGGTGCGAATCGAACGTGAGGACTACGGCCCCGTCGTGCTGCTCTCGCTCCTGTGGGTCGCCATTCCCTTTACCTTGTTCCCGCTCGCGCAAGAACACATCAACTCCGCCGTTACCGGATTGCTCAACGGCGCCACGCCCGTCTTCGCCGGGATCGTCTCCGCCTGGCTGGTCAAGGAAGCGCCTAGGGGTATGCAGCTCGTTGGGATCGCTGTCGGATTCATCGGCATCGTGCTCATCAGCCTCGGCTCCGCAGGTGGGGGATCGAATGAAGTGCGAGGCGTGCTGATGGTTTTGGCGGCGACGGTTTGCTACGGCTTTGCCGTGAACATGGCCGCACCGTTGCAAGCTCGCTATGGGCCAATCACGATCATGAGCGCCGTACTTGGGCTGGCGACCCTCTGGGTTCTGCCCCTGGGTCTTTGGTCGATTGGCGACAACGACTGGTCCGTGGGGCCTATCGCAGCGGTTCTCTTCCTCGGCGCTGTAGGCACGGGACTCGCCTACTGGATCATGGCGACGCTCGTCGGTCGAGTCGGCGGCGTGCGTGCATCGTTCATCACTTATCTCATCCCGGTGGTGTCACTGGCGCTCGGTGTCGCGATTCGTAACGATGCGGTCACGGCGCTTGCGATCATCGGTGCAGTGATCACGATCGGTGGGGCCTTTCTGGCGTCCCGAGCCAAAGTGGCACGCGCCTCTGCGAGCTGATTTCGAGTCAGCCTGGCAAAGTTTTTCCTACAAACACTTGTACGACGAACAACTGTTCGTCTATGGTGAAACACGCATGCGGGCGGAGAACTCGCAGCAGCCGGGCCAGGTTTGGCCCGGCTGCATGCGTTTCACACCAAGAACCGCTGCTAGGAGACACCATGTACAGCACTAACCATCCGTCATTGCGCCAGCCAACGATCGGCGATCGCCGCCGTCGTCACCTCGCCGTGTACCACCGGGCACTTCGTGCAGCTGACACTCCTGAACAACGAGCCGCCGTCGCTGCGCGCTACCGACAACTATTCGCTGTCACAGTCACTTCGTAGTCTTCGGCCATGGCAAAGATCAAGACCCGCTTCGTCTGCAACCGATGTGGCCATTCCGCCCCAAAGTGGATCGGGCAATGTCCCGACTGCAACGAATGGAACAGCCACGACGAGGAGATCGCGGAGAAGATCGCCAAAGCGCCGGTCGTCATCCAAGAAGCTCCGACGCCGATCGGTGACGTTGCTATCGATAACGCGACACGGGTCTCAACCGGCGCCAGCGAACTAGATCGTGTACTCGGTGGAGGTTTCGTATCGGGGTCGGTCACCCTGCTCGGTGGGGAACCCGGCATTGGCAAGAGCACGGTGCTGCTTCAAGCGACCGCAGCACTGGCCCGCAAGGGCAAACGCTGTTTGTACGTCTCCGCCGAGGAGTCCACCGCACAAGTTCGTATGCGAGCCGATCGGCTCAACGCCGTCGTAGACGGACTGTGGTTAGTGTCTGAAACGTCCGTTTCGGCCATCATGTCGCATTGCGATGAGATCGAACCCGACGTCGTCATCATCGACTCGATCCAGACCATCTTTGACCCCGAACTCTCGTCGGCCCCGGGGTCGGTCGGACAAGTCCGACACTGTGCACACCGCTTGGTCACCGAGGCCAAACGCCGGTCGATGACCACAATCCTCGTCGGTCACGTCACCAAAGAAGGTGGCCTAGCCGGCCCACGTGCGCTCGAGCATGTCGTCGACACCGTGCTGGCCTTCGAGGGCGATCGCCACCACGCACTTCGACTGCTTCGTGCGGTGAAGCATCGTTTCGGGGCCACCGACGAACTCGGCGTCTTTGAGATGACCGGCACCGGACTTCGTTCCATTGGCGACCCGAGCCGACTGTTCCTCGCGGACCGAGCCCAAGGGGTGGCGGGCAGTGTCGTGGTGCCAACACTCGACGGGCACCGTCCTCTCCTCGTGGAGGTCCAGGCACTCATCGCCCCATCGTCGTTAGCCTCACCGCGGCGTTCGGCGACCGGCCTCGACAACGGACGACTGTCGCTCATCATTGCGGTACTCGAACGTCGATCGGAGATCGGCTTTGCAAAGACCGATGTTTTTGCCTCGGCTATCGGTGGGGTGAAAATTGCCGAACCGGCCGCCGATCTCGGCATCGCGTTGTCGCTAGCGTCATCGATCACGGGCCGCGCACTCGATGCAGGCCTTGTGGCCTGTGGTGAGATCGGCCTCGCGGGCGAACTGCGCCAAGCAAGCCAGACCGAACGACGCCTGTCCGAAGCCGCTCGGGTCGGGTTTACCACCGCGGTAATTCCGGCAGGGTCACCGCCAACCCCCGAAGGCATCCTCGGGCTTCGAGCCGAAACACTGACCGAAGCACTCCACCTCACCGGGCTACTCGGCGGGTCGGGATTCACCGCAGCCCCAACCAACGAGGAGAGCGACCTCGATTGGGCCAACCTCCCGCCGCTGCACGCAGACCCCGACCCCCGGTAAGCGAGAGAATCGACGGCGGAGCCGTTCTCGCCGTAGGGATCGGAATCCGCAGAGC
>CAZTDG010000262.1:0-3181 GCA_964612655.1 uncultured Acidimicrobiales bacterium
ATCAACGCTGGTCAGGGCCGTGACACCGTTTACGGTCAAGGCGGAGATGACTTCGTCTCCGGCGGCCGTGGCAAGGACACCCTCGTTGGTGGTGGCGGCGACGATGACCTCCGTGGCAACAACGGAACCGACACCATCTCCGGTGGTGCTGGTAACGACGCCATCAACGGTGGCCAAAAGGCCGACGCACTCAACGGCGACAACGGCGACGACACCATCGTCGGCGGAACCCGTCCAGACACCATCGATGGCGGCGCTGGCGCCGACACCATCGACGGTGGCGGCAGCTCGACTGACTCCTGTGTCGAAGATGCTGGCGACTCTGCAGTTGTGAGCTGCGAGATCCTCTCGTAGTCAACGACGGCAATAGATCTCCAATGACGAGGGCTGTGCCCGACTTCGGTCGGGCACAGCCCGAGTAGTTTTTGTCGAGTGCGGGCGGGCTGGTAAGGAAAGCGAGCGATTCGGGCAATATCGGCGCCCGGCGCTTGACCCATGATCAGGCGACCGACACCAGGCTGCGATTGGAGTGGTTGCAGCGAACCGGGCCGTCCTCGTCGATGACGACGATGTCTTCGAGCCGCATGCCCCATTGTCCAACCCGGTAGATGCCCGGCTCGATGCTGAACGCGTTGCCCACCTGGATGGGCGATTCGTTCGCTGCGGTCACATAGGGGTGCTCATGTACTTCGGTGCCGATCCCGTGCCCCGTGCGGTGGATGAACTCCGGGCCGTAACCGTCGGCGGTCAGGCTGTCGCGAGCAGCGAGGTCGACCTGTTGGAGACGGTTTCCGGGCTGGGCTGCCTGAAAGGCCAACTCTTGAGCGTTCACAAGGCTGTCCCACGCAGCGGCGACCTCGTCGGGAATCGGGCCGGTGAAGACGCACCGTGTGGTGTCGCTGTTGAACCCTTCGAAGAGGCCACCAAAGTCGAAGAGGACCATTTCGTTGGGTTCAATGACCCGGTCACCGGGATGGTGGTGCGGGCTCGCCGAGTTGGGGCCCGATGCAACGATGACGAAGACGACCTTGTCGTGACCAGCGGCGAGCAGACGATCTCGCACATCGGCTTCTACCTCACGCTCGGTTCGACCGATGAGGGGAACCTCACCGGATTGGATCTGCGTATGGACCTTGTCGGCGAGGCTGCCGACGGTTCGCAGTGCCTGACGTTCCTCGGGGGTCTTGACCGCCCGCATTCCGCCGAGGGTCTCGTTCAATGCGAGGAACTCGACCGCGGGCAGGGCCCGCTGAAGCCCCAGCAAATGACTCGACGCGAGTCCGTCTGACACGAGGACCCGCCCCGTGGAAGGCAAGCCCGAGGCTGCCAATGCGATTGGATCGTCGGCGTCTTCCCACGGCCCGAGTGAGAACACCTCTGGGACTTGGGTGATGCGTTCGGCTTCGAGTTTGGGTGTGACCAGCAATGCTGGTCCGGCATCGGGGTCGGTGTTGGCGACCGCTGCGGTCAATCGTTCATAGGACATCCCGTCGTGCCCCGTCAGGTATGCAAGATCAGTACCGCCACCGACGATGACACCGTTGGCGTCAGCCGCCGCGGCACGCTGACGCAATGCCTGCCATCGAGCGAGGTAGGTCTGAGCGTTGTTCACTTCTTCCTCCGAACTAGTTGGTCAAGCCTAACTAGCGGCGACTCGTTGGGCCTTGCTTGCGCACCTCTTCGACACTGGTCATTGCTTCACGTAGTTCGTTGAGCCAGTCGGATTCGTTCTCGGCTACTAGGCGTACCGTCCACGCGAGCGCTTCGCTTCGAGAGCGTGCCACGCCAGCGTCGATGAGCGTGTCGAGAATCGCCCGATCTTCGATATGTAGCCGGGTCATCACCGGCACGTTGGCAACGGTGTACTCGCGGTACTCTTCGCCGCAGCTGACCGTCCACGAGACCTTGCGGAGAAACTGCTCTTCGGCTCGCAGCGCTATGGCGATCCGGTCCTCCCGGGTGGTCTCACGGAACGCGTCGATGCGAGCTCGATTCGCGAGCGCTTCGCTGGTGTCTCCATCCACAGCGGGCGGAGCGAGCGTGCCGTGCACGATGATCTCGTCTCGGTCGAAGCGGATCGCGACCGGCTCGGTGAACCAGTCGTCGGGAAGGTTGCCAGCAAACCACGCTCGCAGTTCTTCAGCCGAGGTAGTCGGCGGTTCGGGGTGACGGCCACGTCCTCGTCGGCCAGGGCCACCGGGACCTCTACCTCCTGGGCCTCTGCCTTTGCCTCCACCCTTTCGGGACTTGTCCTTTCGTTCTTGTTGATCATTCATAGGTGTTCCTCACACGTCGTTCTTCCGGCCGTCGCGCACTGCGCTACGACCGCGTTTTGATTCTTTGTAATCAAGTAACTACGTATGTTAGCTCCAACATCAAGGATCTATTCCCGTTGCGAGGCTCTTTCAGGCACGCACTCCCGCCGTTCATTCATGGCGGACTTGGTGGGTGCGGGCTCGATGTTTCGAACCCGATGGGTTTTGGTCTGGGTGGGGTCGCTTGGGTGGAATCTCGTCGGGGGATGCTGCCCGGAGTTTCCACAACCCTTTCGCGTTGCGAAACAGGGTTTGGTTGGTGTCGTGGATGAAGTGGTGGCAGTCGACGCATACGAGGGCCATCTCGTCGATGTTGGTGTTGCCTTCGAGTGGGGCGTTCCACGGGATCAGATGATGCGCTTCGCACTCGGAAATATCGGCCCGACAGCGGACACAGCCTTTGTCTCTGGCGATCAAGCCCCGTATCTGTGCTGGTGTGGCGTAGCGCTGCTGGCGACCTTGGTAGAGAACTTCGCCATCGGCGCCGAACACGGTTCCCGCAATAGTGCCGTTGCAGGCATACCGGGAGAGAACGGTGTCGGGTACGACATTTCCGTTGGCGAATTCGGCAGTGTTCTTACCCGCCATAAAGTCGTCGAGCTGCACCCACATATGAATGTGGCCTTGCACCGACCCCGACCCGGAACCGGAACCGGTGCCACTGCCGTCGTGGCCTTCACTGGTGCTGGGTCGAGTGAGGCTGCTGTAGGCGGCATCGAACATGCGTTGACCGCGTGTGCGCGGTTGCTTGGATGCTGGGACGTCGCGTCCGCCGTCTCGTTTCCACAGTTTCTTGGCGGCTGCTTTGAGTCCGGCGTACATTTCGTCGACCGACTCGTCATCGCCTTTGATCAACAGTGCGGCCA
>CAZTDG010000263.1:0-3158 GCA_964612655.1 uncultured Acidimicrobiales bacterium
ACGCCTAACGGCAACAAGATCTGATCCCCGCGGGGATATCGAGCAAACTGGCGCCTTCGGGCGTCATTTGTCGTTTTGGGCCACGGCGAGACGACCTCGTAGCCAAGCCGTATTTGACCACCCGCCAAGCCCATAGGCTTCTTCCATGAGCAACACAAACGACGACGCTGTCGCCAGCAAATGGCAATCGGTAGACACCACGAACTACGACGCCCAGTGGGCTGCCATGGCCAAAGATGGCCACAACGTTCACGGCGAGGTTGACTTCGTCGAGCGCTTCTCGCCAACTTCGGTTCTCGATGGGGGCTGTGGCACTGGCCGGGTCGCTATCGAGTTGGCACGAAGGGGCTGTGAGGTGGTCGGCGTCGATCTCGACGAACCGATGATTCAGGCCGCCCGAGCGAAGGCGCCCGAGATCGACTTCCACCTCGGCGACCTCGCAACCATCGATCTGAACCGCACGTTCGATGTCGTCGCGCTCCCTGGCAACGTCATGTTGTTCGTTGCCCCTGGCACCGAAGCCGCCGTGGTCCAAAATATGGCGGACCATCTTCACGATGGTGGCCGCCTCATCGCCGGGTTCCAGCTGTCGCGTGGAGTCACGGTCACCGACTATGACGCTATGGCGTCCTCTGCTGGCCTAACGCTCGAAGAACATTGGAGCACCTGGGATGGCCAGCCCGTTAACGATGACGCCGACTACGCGGTGCTCGTCTATCGCAAGCTCGCCGATGGCTAAGGGCTATCGAAGAACGATTCCGTCATGTCCACGGGCACGGCACCGGGTACGACCATCCGATGACCGATCTTGTGCCCCCAGAATCCGCGCGGCGCGTCGAAGGTATCGATAAGGAACTCGAGTTGGGCGTCAAAGGTTCGCCGCAACGCTAAGCCGTGTGCTTGGGCCTCCTCGAAAGGTGGCATCTCGAAACCGTGTTCTTGCATGGCGTTACAGATGCTGCGGAAGGTGTCAGGGTTGTCATAGCTCTCGTCGAGTCGGGCTCGGTACTCACTCAGATCAGCCCCCTCGGTGAGCACGCTCATGAGCGTGGCGGCGCGGCGCATGGCCCAATACGCGGGCCCGCCGCGCCCCTCGACGGTTAGATCGACGTGCAGTGCAGCATCGGTGATGAGCCCGAGCGCCGTTATCCAGTTCTGGCCGGGGTGCTCCGATCGAAACAGCCGCAACATCGGGAAGGTGGTGTGAGTTTCAAGAACGTGCGCGATCCATGCTTCCCACTCACGAAAGAAATCGTCGAGGCTCGTCGGGTCAGCATTTCGAGACCTCGCCAGCACGAGGTTTGTGGGCGTAATGCGCTGCTCGGATCCATCGTCGAGGGTGAGTAGCTGTTGTTCTCGTTCGCTATACGCCGAGTAGAGCGAAGGCAGGTAACCAATCACGAGGGCGGTCGTCAGTACGCCAGCGAACGCTTCGATAAGTGCACCGAGGCGCGGCACATGACCCACCGGCACCACTTCGCCGAATCCGATAGTGAAGTAGACCACGCCCGAGAAATACAGCGAATCGAGAACACTGCTATCGCCCGTGATCCCGGCCCGAAGCCCCCACCAGATCAAACCGAACCCGACCACCTGTTGGGTTACCCAGGCGACGAGGATCATCAGAACCGAAATCGGCGCGTACACGCCGTAGAGACGCTCCCGGGCCGCGTCGGTCTTGCAGCGCTTGCCCAATGCCGAGACCATCCGCCACGACAGCTGGTATAGGATTCTCGTCAGCCAGAATCGGCCCGTCGAAGTACCCGTGGTGACCAACGTGTTGACCACATCGGCCAGCACGGACACGACCAAAAAGATGCCGAAGATGATGACGACAACGTTCATCGGAGATTCGCCAATCGAGCGATCAGAACTTCAACGACCAGCTCGGAGGGCCAGGCGATCTCGCCGCGAAGATTGCGGTCGGCCTCGGCCAGCAACTCGATGGCCTTCTTGATGTTTGCCGAACCCAGACGTTTGGTTTGGGTGAGTGCCTTCTTTGCCGGGAAGGTCGACCCCTTCATCCCCAACAGTTCCGCAGCCTGTTTCTCCCCCGCCACCGGCGCACCGTCCAAACGAAGCATGCGGAGGTAATGCGTTTGCAGTGTCGACATGATCTGCAACGGGTGCCGTCCGCCCGACCCGAGCATTCGTTGAAGCTTCTCAAGGGCAACGTCGATGCGCCCAGAATCGATGGCGTCGGTGAGTTCCCATGGTGGCACGTCGCCCGATTCACCGAGAAAGGGCTCGATCTGCTCGGCGGTGATGACATCGTCGGACCCAAAGACCGCTTCCAAGGTCGAGAGCAGCGCCACTACTCGTGAGCGCTCCTCACCTAGGCGGTCGACGATCGCGGCCTTCGCGGCGCCGTCGAGACGGACCGTGGCTGACTTGAGCTGCGCGTCGAGCCAGGTCTTGGCTCCTTTTCCGCCGGGGATACCGACATCGAGCACCTTCCCGCCAGCGGCGTCGATCGCCGCGGCCAGACTCTTGGGGATCGCATTCAAACGGTCCTGGCGAGGCGAAACGCCCTTCTCCCAGACCAGTACGAGGTTCGTGGAGGCCAAGGGCGCCTCGAGATAGGACACCAGGCCCTCCACATCAGCGGCCTTGGAGAAGCGGCCGAGGTGGCGACCCACGACAACACGATGGTCGGTGAGGAACGGTGGAGTCTGCGCCGAGTCGATGAGACGGGTGAGAGCGAACGACTCGTCTTCCATCCGATACTGCTCTTCGGTGAGTTCTTCCACCATGAGCGAGGCATCACCGTCGCCGACAAGCGCCGCGACCGTCGACGAGACGGCTTTCGACAGCAGCGTGTCGTCATTTGCCTTGAGCACGGTGACCGTCATTGTGCGACCGCCCCGATTTCGCCGGCCTGCACCGCTCGAGCGGTGTCCAAGCAGCGTCGTACGATCTTCGCATCGGTGCCGTGAATGTCGGCCACGCCAAGAGCCGCCAGCGTGGCGCACAGGGCGAGGGTTTCATCCTCATTGAGTCCGTCGGGGACGGTTGCGGCGATCCGCGCTTCAGGATCGTCGGCCAAAATCTCGCCGACGCGCTGCACTAGTTGATCCCCGGATTCCCCTACGACGCGCATCACCCGCTCGACGTTATCGGATCAGCCCCGGTCCTCGCTCAACATCGAAGACCTCAAC
>CAZTDG010000264.1:0-3158 GCA_964612655.1 uncultured Acidimicrobiales bacterium
AAGAGAGAAGCCCCAATCGCCATACCCAGAACTTACAGAGGGGGTGTGACAACGAAATTTGGGCGTACCTGCGACCTTCGGGTTATGAGCCCGATGAACCCGCAGCCCCCTAGTACGGCATTGGGTTTGCTCGGTGGGTGTCGTTGATTTCGACGATTACTTCGTCGCTGAGGACGACGTCCTTGCCGTCGAGGATCACCTGTAGTTGGTCGATGTTGGAGGCGCCGAAGATGGGGGAGCTGGGGTACGGCCGCTGGTTCACGAAGGCGAGGGCCATGTGCACCGGATGCAGGTCATGACGTTCGGCGATATCGACATACATTTGGGCAATGCTGAGCGCCCGGTCGTTCTTCCGGCCGAACATGTCAGGAGACAGCGTCATGCGCGATCCTTCGGGTATTGCGCCACCCGTGTACTTGCCGGTGAGCATGCCCGCGGCGAGCGGGGAGTAGGCCAACAGCGTGACCTGCTCGTTGTGGCTGAGTTCGGCCATGTCGGTGTCGTAGAGGCGGTCCATCAACGAGAACTCGTTCTGCACGGTCTCCATCCGAGGAGCGCTCATCCGCTCAGCGATGCTCAGCCACTGTGCCGTGCCCCACGCAGTCTCGTTCGACAAACCGACGTGGCGAATGCGACCCGCCTCGACCTGGGCTTGCAGCTCGCCAAGCACACTTTCCATGTGTGCGACCGTTCGAGCCTTGTCCTGTTCCGACGGGTCGTAGGTCCAGTTCTGGCGGAACATGTAGCCGCCCCGGTTGGGCCAGTGCAGCTGATACAGGTCGATGTAGTCGGTCTGCAAGCGCGACAGCGATCCCTCGACCGCCTCGCGTATGCCCTCGACGGAGATTGGCGCGCCGTCACGACATGGACCGCCCGGCCCGCAGATCTTGGTGGCCAAGACGATGTCATCGCGCCGACCTGACTTTGCAATCCAGTTGCCGATAATCGTCTCGGTGAGCCCCGCCGTCTCGGGCAGCATCGGGTTCACCGGATAGGCCTCGGCCGTGTCAACAAAATTGATGCCCGCATCCAAACTGGCATCGATCTGCGCGTGGGCGTCGGACTCGGGCGTCTGCGTCCCAAAGGTCATCGTCCCAAGACACAGCTGGGAGACTTCAATATCGGTCGAACCAAGTGGGATAGATCGCATCCGCTGAGGCTAGCGAATCGCGCCATGCGTGCGGATCGAACGGCGGGTAGCTAGCTGGGTGCCTGCACCAGCTCGATCAAAACGCCTTCGCCGCTGAGGGGGAAGTCGTCACTGGCTTTGGGGTGGATGAAGCAGACGTCGTGTCCGGCTGCCCCTTTGCGGATGCCTCCGGGCGTGAAGCGCATGCCTTGAGCTTCGAGCCACTCGTAGGCCGCGGCCAGGTCGTCGACCCAGAGGCCGATGTGGTTGAGCGGGGGAGTGCTGACACGGGGTCGTGCGTCAGGGTCAAGGGGCTCCATCAGGTCGACTTCCACGGCATGGACACCATCGCCCAGGGTCAAGATGTCTTCCCGAACGTTCTCGCTCGCGGACTCGTACTCGCCGGTCTTGGTGATGCCGAGCGTGTCGACCCACAGCGTTCGCAGCGCGTCGAGGCTGTCCCCGCCGACGGCGATTTGCTGGAGACCGAGGATGCGAAACGGGCGAGCGGTGTTGTCGTCGCTACCCATCACTTCTCATCTTTGATTAGTGCGAGCACCTTCGTCGCAGCTTCGGGAACGTTGGTGCCGGGGCCGAAGATCGCGGCCACGCCAGCCTCCTCGAGTGCGGGATAGTCCTTGGGCGGGATCACTCCTCCGCACACCACGACGGCGTTCGAGCTCGTCTCGCCGAGCGCAGCGATGAGCTCGGGGACGAGGGTGAGGTGCCCGGCTGCATGGCTCGACACGCCGACCACGTCGACGTCGTGCTCGGCAGCTTCGGCCGCTGCCTCGCCAGGCGTTTGGAACAGTGGCCCGACGTACACGTCGAAGCCCATGTCGGCGAACGCGGTGGCGATCACCCGGCCGCCACGATCGTGACCGTCCTGGCCCATCTTGGCCACGAACATCCGTGGCTTTCGACCAGCGCTATCCCCAAAGTCCGATATGGCCTTTGTGAGCTCAGCGAATTCCTCGTCGTCTTCATAGGCCTTGGCGTAGACACCAGACAGCAAGGTGGTCTGCGCCTGGTGGCGCTCAAACACCGCTTCCATAGCGTCGGAGATCTCGCCGACGGTGGCCCGTGCTCGTGCGGCCTCCACACAGGCGGCCAGCAAGTTCCCGTCGCCAATAGCGGTCTGCGTGATAGCCGCCAGTGCGGACTCACAGGCACCGGCGTCTCGTTGCGACCGGACCTCTTCGAGGCGTCGCACCTGTTGCTGGCGAACCTCGGTGTTGTCGATGTCGAGCACGTCGACCGAATCCGCGTCGTCGGCCACGTACTTGTTCACCCCGACGATCGTGTCCTCGCCGCGATCGATGCGCACCTGGCGCAGTGCAGCGGCTTCTTCGATGCGTAACTTGGGTGTGCCAGCGGCGATCGCTTTGGTCATGCCGCCGGCGGCTTCGACCTCGGCGATGATCTCGCGTGCCCGCTCCGCGAGCTCCGCGGTGAGTGACTCCACGTAATAGCTGCCCGCGAGTGGGTCGACGGTGCGGGTGATGCCGGTTTCCTCGGCCAAGATCAGCTGGGTGTTCCGGGCGATCTTGGCGCTGAACTCGGTCGGCAACCCGAGCGCCTCGTCGAAGCTGTTGGTGTGCAGGCTTTGGGTGCCGCCGAGCACCCCGGCCATGGCCTCGATGGTGGTGCGAACGATGTTGTTGTACGGGTCCTGCTCGGTTAGTGACACTCCCGACGTCTGGCAATGGGTGCGCAGCATCGACGACTTCGGGTTCTCCGGCTCGAATTGGGCCATCAACTCGGCCCACAACAGGCGGGCGGCACGCAGCTTGGCGACCTCCATGAAGAAGTCCATGCCGATGTTGAAGAAGAAGCTGAGCCTCGGCGCGAAGGCGTCAACGTCGAGCCCAGCTTCGAGGGCGGCACGAACGTATTCGACGCCATCTGCGAGGGTGTAGGCCAGTTCGAGGTCGCACGTCGCCCCGGCTTCTTGGATGTGATAGCCGCTGATGCTGATCGAGTTGAACCGCGGCATGTTCTCGCTGGTGTATTCGATGATGTCGGCCAC
>CAZTDG010000265.1:0-3150 GCA_964612655.1 uncultured Acidimicrobiales bacterium
TCGATTCGCGCTGCGGATTTTGGCAAGGCGGCAGCGACTCCGTCGCGATTTTGCCGCTTCGCAGCTTCGAACTCGCTGGTGAGCCGCGGCCTCTAGGCTGAGTCCATGCGTCTGTCGGTGTCGGTTATGGGGTCATCTGGGTCTATTGGGACCCAGACTCTTGACATCATTGCTGACTCTCCTGACCGGTTCGATGTCGTCGCTCTCGGGGTTGGGAGCAACGTCGAGGTACTTGCCGAGCAAGCGGCAACGTTCTCCCCAAAGGTCGTCGTCGTGGCCGACGAGACCCGGATCGAAGACGCCCGAGACGCGGTAGGACCAGGGGTCCAGGTTCTCGCTGGCTGGGACGGTCTCTCCGAAGCGAGCGCCGAAGCGGACGTGGTTATCAACGGCGTCGTTGGCTTCGCCGGGCTCGCGGTAACGATGTCGGCACTCGAGAACGGGCGACGACTGGGTCTGGCCAACAAAGAATCGCTAATCGCCGCCGGCCCGGTCGTGCAACAGGTGCGTAATACCCCGGGCGCCGAACTCGTTCCCGTCGACTCCGAACATTGCGCCCTCCACCAGTGCCTACGGGCAACCACCGATGGCCAAGGCGTCGACAAGCTGGTCCTCACTGCGTCGGGCGGGCCCTTTCGTGACAAGACGCCAGAAGAGCTCGCCGCGGTCAGCGTTGAGGATGCGTTGAACCATCCCACGTGGTCGATGGGGCCCAAGATCACCGTCGATTCCTCCACACTGATGAACAAGGGGCTCGAGGTCATCGAGGCCCATGAGCTCTACGGGATCGACTACGACCACATCGAAGTGGTGGTGCATCCTCAGTCGATCGTGCACTCGATGGTCGCCTACACCGACGGAGCCACCATCGCGCAGCTGTCCGAACCGGACATGCGGCTCTGCATCGCCTATGCATTGAACTATCCGGATCGTTTCGATATCCCCTACGGCGAGATGCGCTGGGACAAGGCGATGTCGTTGACGTTCGAACCGCCCAACCGGGACGCCTTCCGCTGCCTCGATCTGGCCTATGAGGCAGGTCGGAAAGGCGGAACAGCCCCAGCTTGGCTGAGTGCCACAAACGAGGTCGTCGTTGACGCGTTTCTTAAAGGACTCATCCCATGGAGCGGAATAGCCGAAGTAAATGAAGAGTTGTTGGAAAGACACGATGGAAGCGACGCAGACTCCTTAGAAGCAGTCCTCGACGCAGATCGTCGAGCCCGCGACGCCACCACCACCCGACTCCGTGAGATTCTGTAACAGATGACGACATCGATTGTTCAAGATGAGATCCTCGACGAAGGCGACTCTCCCGAGGACCCCCCGGTAGAGGTAGAAGAGTTCACCGGCATTAACTGGCCTTGGTTCGCTGCGCTTATCGGACTTCTCGCAGCGTTGTTGTTCTTAGGCGGACCAAAGATTCTCTTTGTCGCACTGGCCATCGGTGGCTTCTTGATCTTTCACGAAGCTGGCCACTACCTAACCGCCCGATGGTCAGGGATGAAGGTCACCGAGTTTTTCATCGGCTTCGGCCAAACGATCTTCGCCTTTAAACGCGGTGAAACCACGTTTGGCGTCAAGATTGGGATTCCCTTCGGCGCCTACGTGCGCATCGTCGGTATGAACAACCTCGAGGATGTAGCCCCAGTCGACGAACATCGCACATATCGACAGGCTGCCTGGTACAAGCGAGTGCTCACGATCGTTGCCGGCCCCGCGACCCACTTCGTAACGGCGTTTGTCTTACTCACGTTCTTGCTCTGGCAATACGGGCCAAGTGTTGTCGACGAAGAAGCTTGGGCGATCGAAAATATCAATCCATCTGGAGTGTTGGCAGAGGCCGGACTTGAGAACGGGGACCGGCTTATCAGCATCGCCCCAGTCGGAGAGCCCCGTACCAGTACAGAAACATGGGATCGATTTCTCGAAGCGGTCGAGGTAGCCGACGGACAGGCCGTTTCGGTCGTCTACCAAACCCAGGAACGGGCGGGGAGCGTCTTGCGCGGCACGCAGTTGACGTTGCCGACGGCATCGACAGATGACCCTGAAGCAGCCCTCGGTTTCCAACGTGGCGAACCCGATCGAGATGTCTTTCAGTGGGCGGTCGGGTCCATAACACCGTTCAGTGCCGCCGAGGAGGCTGGATTGTTGCCTGGCGACCAGCTCGTCAGCATCGACGGCGTCGAAACACCGTTTTTCTCTGACGTCGCAGCATTGATTCCTGGGATTCGAGGCCAAGAAGTGGAGCTCGAAGTTGTTCGAGTGAACGACGATCGAAACCTTGAAAACCTCACCCTGGAAGCTCGAATTTGGGAACGGCTCACCGTAGAGGGCGCTAGAAATCTGGAAGGCCTCTATGTCGGAGATGCGATCGTTGCATTCGAAGGGGCGCCGGTCGAGAACTACGAGGAATTCGTGTCGCTCGCCGAAGGCCGTATCGGCGAAACCGTCGAACTTCAGGTGGTATATGACGCGGAGCTTCACACCGAACAGGTTGAGATCGGAGCACTTGCCGACCAGGACGTTGCTGTCAGTGGCTTCCTCGGAGTTGGCAGTGGCTCGCTTCAGGCCCCGCCACTCTCCGTTGCCGAGGCGGCTCGCCGCTCGCCAGGGCAGATTGTTGAACTGGTCGGTGGAATCGCCGAAGGCAGTGCGGGTTTCGTAACCACATCTGATGGCTTTCTCAGCCTCTTTGCTCTGGGCTCAGGAGACGTCGATGCCACGCAGGACCAAGTGAGTGAAATCGCCGCCAGCGACCTTCGTCCACGTGAAACTCAAGACCAAAACCGCCCTATTTCGATCGTCGGCATCGTGCGGCTCGCGAACCAGCTGGAGACCGAAGCAATCATTGGATTGTTGGCGATCATGAACCTCTTCTTCGGGCTCTTCAACCTGTTGCCACTACTTCCGCTCGATGGTGGCCACATCGCACTGGCGACCTACGAACGAGTTCGCTCGATCGGTCGTCGCGAGGGCAGCTACCACGCCGATGCAGCGAAGCTTCTGCCACTCACCTACGTGGTGGTGGCGTTCTTCTTAGTCGTGGGCGTGATCTCTATCGTCCGAGATATCGTCGACCCGCTTCAGTTATGACCTGCAAGCGCCGAGCGGCTCCGCCGCGATTTTCGGCGCTCGCAGATCAAACTCTTT
>CAZTDG010000266.1:0-3145 GCA_964612655.1 uncultured Acidimicrobiales bacterium
GCTCGTGGGGCCGGAGGGTTCGTCGGTAGTTGGGCGCTCGTCGAAGCGTCCGAGGGTCAACTACGCATCGATTCGTCGTATCGCTCGGTGGAACTGAACAGACTCCTCGAAGAGAACGCCGCCACCCTCAACGCCGACGCTGACTACGCCCGTCGCTACGACCGATTCGATATTGCCTCACACATTCAAGACGTCACGATTTCGCCTCACTTCCCATCCGTAGCCGCAGTGGCCGCAGACCTCTTCGAACAGGCCACCGAGATCTCTGTCGATGCGGTCATTTCCGTAGACCCGCTGGTGCTCGAAAACTTGATCGCCTTCACGGGACCCATCCAGGCCGGCGAACTGTCGCTCACGGGCGCAAATGCGGCGAATGAACTCCTCGTCGAACAATACGTTGCGTTCGAAAGCGATGAGTCGGGCCGAGAAGCCGCACTCCTCGCCCTAACTGACCAGTTGACAACATCGCTGTTCTCCGAACCTCCAGACCCGGTCGCCTTCGTCAGCGAACTTGCACCCCTCGCCGATCAAGACCGCATCAACCTTTGGCTTGCCAACGATCCAGATAGCGAAGTGACCGAGCGACTCGGACTCAGCGGAGCTTTCCCCGCAGCACCCGAAGACATCATCGCCGTGGTGCACCAAAACAGCGGTCAGAACAAGATCGACAGCTTCCTCGAACGCAACCTAGAAATCGTGACGGTGCTGGATCCGGCCACGCGTACGGTTCGCCACGACCTCACGATCAACCTTGAAAACACCGCCCCACCCGCTGGCCTCCCGGACGCCATCCTGGCCTCGAACGACCAAGGGCTAGCGCTGGGCACCAACCGCATGATTCTCTCGACCTACGCCCGACACTCGGTCCTCGACGCTCGCAGAGACGGCGAACCGGTACCGGTCGAGGTCGATACCGAATTTGGCCTGGGCGTGTACTCCGTGGTCGTCGATCTCGGCCCCGGAGAATCGACCGCCATCGACCTCACCCTGGTCGGGGAGATGGCCAACGACCGCACCTACGACATCACCTTGGGTTCACAACCACTCGTAGGCCACGAGCAGGTCGAATGGCAATTAATGACCGCTGATGGCTCTCGAGTGGATGGTCCGGCGGATTGGTCGAGCGGACTAGAAGGCCTTCGCTGGTCTAGTGCCATCGATCGCGACAAAGCCTTGCAATTCACCTTGCCTCGATAGGCCTTGTCGCTTAACCATGTCGCTACATGCGACTAACAATCCTTGCAAGTCGTCTAATCGCGCGGCCGTTTTGACCGACTGGGACGAGGTGCAAGGTCATTTCAGGCTTCGGAATTTTCTGTCAGCATTGCTGATCGCGCTCTTCGTTCTGCCATTTTTCGCTGCACCTGTAGCGGCTCAGTACGGCGGAATCTCGGGCTTGTTCGTAACCACGTCGCCCGACAACCCTGGTTTCGCTGACTTTACGGGCCTCGGTTGCTCGGGAAATCAGGAAGTCATCTTGTACTTCCCTGGTCTACAGCCCACCGCCGGTGACCCTGTCGGCTCCCAATCGGTTCCTGGCCGAATTCTGGCCATCACCACCTCGACCGCCAGCGCCGACCCACTTCTCAACGGAACGTTTAGCTTTCCGAATGTGCGTCTACCCGACGTGGAACCTGGCGTCTACGAGGTTCACGCGCGCTGTGGTGGCCTCGACCTGCGGGTCTTGATTCAAATCGATGACAACGGTCTGATCCTCTTGTCGCCAGATCCTGCCGCGCCGATTGAGAACCAAACCACCACACGCAACGGTGCCCCACCAGGCGTGCTGCCCTTCACCGGCCGCGACTCGGACCGAGTTGTTTCACTAGCCATCGGCGTCGTCGCCATGGGCGCACTGCTCGTAGCGGTTTCTCGACGCCAGCAATCGATGCGTCCTCGGGCAAGCGCCTAAGAGGACCGCGACCGCGTCACAATTCGATGACGGATAGGCCGTTTGGCTCACGGTCGAGAAGTAACGGCCGATTGAGACATATGCGTGAGGCTATTGGAACCAAGGTTGTCGTAATCGGCCAAGGCTATGTCGGTTTACCGGTAGCCATAGAAGCTGCCCGAGCCGGGTTCAGTGTTGTCGGCTATGACATCGATACGAACAAGACAGAGGGCCTTCGGAAGGGCCAATCCCACATCGAAGACATCTCAAATCGCGACCTCTGCGACGTCATTCACGCAGGCAACTACCTTCCAACTTCGAACACCGATGACCTCCGTGGCTTTGACGTTGCGGTCATTTCTGTTCCGACGCCATTGCGTAACAACAAACCTGACCTGGGCTATATCGAAGCGGCTGTCGACCTCCTTTGTCCGCACCTCCGAACGGATGCGACCATCATCTTGGAATCGACGACCTACCCGGGCACGACCGACGAGCTCGTGGCGTCGCGCATCGAAAACACCACGGGCCTTGTCGCCGAGGGCGATTACTACCTCGGGTACTCACCCGAACGAATCGACCCAGGCAACCCCGTGTGGGGCCTGGTGAACACACCCAAGGTCGTGAGCGGTGTCGGACCGCGATCCGCGATTGAAGTCCAGTGGTTCTACGACCGATTCATCGACAAGACCATCTCGGTTCGCAGCACCCGCGAGGCCGAGATGACCAAACTGCTCGAAAACACATTCCGCCATGTGAACATCGCGCTCATCAACGAACTCGCCATGTTCGCCCACGACCTCGGCGTCGACATTTGGGAGGTGATCGATGCCGCGGCGACCAAGCCGTTTGGCTTCATGAAGTTCACCCCTGGTCCCGGCGTCGGCGGGCACTGCCTACCGGTCGATCCCTCGTATCTCTCGTGGGCGGTCGAGGAGCAGCTCGGCAAGACCTTCCGCTTCGTCGAACTCGCCAACGACATCAACCGCCACATGCCCGACTATGTCATCCGTCGTCTCGAGGCCGGTCTCGCCGAGCGCGAGACGCTCGATGGGGCCCACGTCGTGCTCGTCGGGATGGCGTACAAGCCCAATACTTCTGATGCTCGCGAGTCCCCATCGGTCCGAGTCGCAGATCGCTTGCTCGATCTGGGGGCGAAGGTGTCGGTCATCGATTCCCACATCGACCCCGACGACCTTCCGTCTGGAACGGTGGAAGTCGACCTCACCGCGGACGCACTCTCCGGTGCTGAAG
>CAZTDG010000267.1:0-3093 GCA_964612655.1 uncultured Acidimicrobiales bacterium
GCAGCAGTAGCGGGATGATCAGCGGAGCGAAGAAGAAGAACACCTGTCCCGAAACCGCTTGGTCGATACGTCCGCCCACCGAAACGGTCGAGGCGGCCAACATCAGCCCGAGCAGAAGCGCTCCGCTGTCTCCCATGAAGGTCTTGGCCGGGTGCAGGTTAAACGGCAAGAACCCGACGCAGGCGCCGACGGTCAAGATTGCGAGCAGTGGGCCGGGGTTCGACTCGAACAGCAGTCCTTCACTTCCCAGGATCACTGAGTACAAGAAGAAGGTGCCCGACGCGATCGCCACGATTCCACCGGCGAGACCATCGAGTCCGTCGATCAAGTTGATGGCGTTGGCGATAACCAGCAGCCAGACGACGGTGAGAACGACCGATAGATCTGCAGACAGCTGAATGAAGCCGGTGAACGGCACGCGGAACCACAGCAAAGAAACACCGGCGAGCGCGAGAACCACGCCTGCCAAAACAATGCCAGCGACTTTGGCCGGAGCGGACACATCACGGATGTCATCGAGAAGACCGACAGCGAAGATGATCAACGCCGCAACGGCGACACCGGCAATATCGGTGAAGGACCTAAAGACCGCATCGAAGGAACTCATCGCCCAGGCGGTGCCCAGCCCGGCTGCGATACCGACCAACATGGCGAGTCCGCCCAAGCTGGGGGTCGGCTTTTCGTGGACTTTGCGAGAACTCGGCGCAGCAACTGCGCCGATGCGGAAGGCAAGGATCCGAGTCAACGGCGTGGCAAGGAGCGTGACCACAGCGGTAACGCCGCCCACGATCAGAAACTGCGCAACGCCAGCCATGGTCTCAGTATCGTCCGTTCTGGGGCGTGTTTGACGGATGCAAGACGCAAGTCACCCGATGCCCCTGAGTTCTCGGGTGCAGTCTGCCCGAGAAATATCGAAACTAGCAATTCTGTAACCGGGGGGTGGCCCCGAGTAGCGCTAGTTGGCTCGGGAAATCCCTATGGATACGGCGTGAATCCGGAGCACAGCTCGGCGACTTCGTTCCGAAGAGCCGCGACAGCCTCTGCGTCGTCTCGTTGCTGCAGGGTGCGTGCGATGAGATCGGCGATTCGGTCCATCTCGGGCTCGCCCATTCCCTGCGTCGTGACCGCTGGTGTGCCGATGCGGATACCGCTCGTCACAAACGGCGAACGAGGATCGTCGGGGATCGTGTTTCGGTTCAACGTGATTCCCGCGTCGTCGAGGACGATCTGGGCCTCTTTGCCGGTCAGTTCCTCATCGAAGCTTCGAAGGTCGACGAGCAACAGGTGGTTATCGGTTCCGCCCGACACCAAACGGAAGCCACGGGTCGCCAGTGCTTCGGCGAGAGCGGCGGCGTTCTTTACGATCTGCGCTGCGTACTCCTTGAAGTCAGGATGTTGCGCCTCTCGGAACGCAACGGCCTTCGCGCCGATGTGGTTTTCCAGCGGGCCACCCTGAAGGCCAGGGAAGATCGCCTTGTCGATCGCTTTCGCGTGTTCCTCCGTCGACAAGATGCAACCACCGCGTGGGCCGCGCATCGTCTTGTGCGTGGTGAAGGTCATTACGTCGACGTAAGGCATCGGGTTTGGATGGACGCCGCCAGCGATGAGACCGGCGATGTGGGCCGCGTCGAACATCAACAGCGCGCCGACCTCATCGGCGATCTCTCGGAAGGGTTCGGGTTCGATGATGCGCGGGTATGCGGTCGCACCAGCGATGATCATTTTCGGCTTGTGCTCGTGGGCCCGCTCTCGGAGTTGTTCCATGTCGATGCGCTCATCGGACTTGGTCACCTCGTAGCTCACGAAGTTGTAGAGCTTGCCACTCGCGTTCACGGGCGAGCCGTGGGTGAGGTGGCCACCGTGATCCAGGCTCATGCCCATCACCGTGTCGCCAACGTTGAGCATCGACAGGAACACGGCCATGTTCGCATTGGCGCCCGCGTGGGGTTGCACGTTGGCATGCGCTGCACCGAAGAGATCCTTGACTCGATCGATCGCTAGCTGCTCGACATCGTCGACGACCGCGTTGCCGCCGTAGTACCGCTTCTTCGGGTATCCCTCGGAGTACTTGTTGGTGAGTACCGATCCAGTGGCTTCCATCACTGCTGGAGAGGTGAGGTTCTCCGATGCGATCAGTTGTAGGCCGGTATTGAGCCGCTCCCGTTCTTTCTCGATGAGATCGAAGATTTCGGTATCACGGTCGCCAGGCCACGGCATGGTTCGGCCTCCCGGGGGTGGTGTAGAGGTGTAGGTAAAAAAACACTACAGGCCACCTGACCACCGACCGCCCGGAGAGGCGTCACACAGTTTTTCTTTTCTACTAGCTAGCTGGTAGCTCACTCGTCTCGGAGCGACGCCCAGCTGCGACAACTACCAACCCCAGTCCGAGTGCGACCAGGAGAACACCGCCGATAGCCCGGATACGAGACTCCGAACCGGTAAGTGCCAACGCTGCGTCAGCCTGGCTAGTGGTGTTCGTGGTGTTTGCCGTGGTGCCGGCATCAGGGGTGACCGTCGTGTTCGCTGCCGCGAGCACTTGGATCTGCCCGATGCTCTCGGCGGCTTCCCCGCCGACTGTTCCACTGAGCAAAATGTCATACACCCCAGCAGCCGTGCCCTCGGGTAGGCGGAGTTCTACATCCACCGTTCCCTGCGCATCGGCTCGAACGGCGATTGCACCGAGTACTTCAACGCCGTCGATAACGTTGCCGTTGTTGTCGACGATACGGATAAGAACCTCCGTGTCGGGGTCAAACCCGGTTTGAACAATCCGAATGGTAGAGCCCGGCACGGCTCCACCATCATCTGATTCAATCACGAGACCATCTGACCCGCCGTAGCTATCTTGGGCCGATACTGGGACAGCTACCCACAGTGCACCAAGCATTAGAAGAGCCCACGCCATCTTTTTCATCTTCATTACCTCTATGTATTCAGTTGGATTTGCTACTTGTCGACTGCTTTATCTTTAGAATTAGCCCTACGCGACCGATAGAACCTGGTTAGGGCTATTTGACCTACTCGATGGCATAACCGGTCACGCTCGCGTGACCATCTTGAGAGCTTTTCGCGCTGCGTGTATCCGGCTATATG
>CAZTDG010000268.1:0-3084 GCA_964612655.1 uncultured Acidimicrobiales bacterium
ACAGGTGTTCTTCTTCTTCGCTCCGCTGATCATCCCGCTACTGCTGCTGGGCGTACCGCTCGTAGACATGGGACTGGCCGTGCTTCGGCGAGCCTCACGTCGCGTGTCGCTGTCCGCACCGGACAAAGAGCATCTTCATCACCGGCTCATGCGGCTCGGTCATGGACACCGTCGAACGGTATTGATCCTTTGGGCGTGGACGGCACTGTTGTGCGGCGTGGTCTTGTACTCGACCTTCACCCGTTCAGGAGAGGCGTTGCTGCCCTTCGCTGGCGGCGCCTTTGCGCTGTTGCTCTTCACGATCTTCAACCCAGGTTTCGGTCGTCGGGAAACCCAACCCACGGCGGCGGAACAGCCTTAGGGCCGCTATCGCTCTGACGGGCGTTATGGCCGGGTGAGGATCATCTCGTCGGGAGATCCACCTGGTGTGTTGAAACACTCCGAGTCTCCGGGACCCGCGTCGATGTGGAGTTCTAGGCAGCGTCCGATCGCTTGCTGGCCATAGAAGTTCGGGTGAACACTCTCGCCCGCCTGACCCTGGGTGATCCCGGTGGTTACGAAACGGATCCATTCGGCGTCAGGGCCAGGACCGTGGCTCACGCCCTCTGCGCAAGCTTCGCGGCCGGCGAGTGCTTCGGAGATGTCGAGGAACTCGGCATTGAATACTTCGGCGACTACTTCGAGGTTGTCGCGAATAGCGGGAAGCAATTCGTCGTGAGCCCAATCAGCATCGCTATCCCAGAACGGGCACCCGCCGGTAAAGGTTCGTCGGAACCCGGTTTGGGGGTAACGGAACTCGTCGCTGCTCGGAATCGGCACGGAGTAGCCCTGGAGGATGATCCGGTAGTCGTCGTCGCCCGCAGCGTCGAGCACCTCTCGGATGTCGGTGAGCGATTGTGCGGCGCCAAGGACCATGTCCCTCATGGCGTCGTTGACGTTCTCGGCTTGTGTCTCTGCGCACGTGTTGGGCGCAAACGAAGTGCTCGTCACGTAGCGAATGACGCAGTCGGCGATGATGTCGGAGAAGCCCAGGTCGTTGCCGCCGATCGAGAGGACCACCACGTCGACGTCGTAATCCTCGGCGATCACTGCCAGCTGGTCGACCTGTGGAGCCTCACCGTTATGGGCCACGCCACCGTTAGCCGCGGAGATCACGTTGGCCGTCGTTGCGCCCGAGCACGCCAGGTTGAACACCTCATCGACCTCGAGGTCAACCGAGAGCAGCGGCGCCACGTCGGAGCGGTTGCACCCTGATTCGAAGGTGTCGCCGTACACACGTCCGAGGTCGTAGCGGTAACCGAAGAAGCGCAGCGGCACCGCGGCGCGATCGGTTCCCTCCCGATCAGCCCAGCTGATCGGCGAGTTTCCTTGCCAGCGCCCAGCTTCGCCCGCGAGGTAGGAGTCGCCGAGCGAGATCGCCGCGCTGGGCTTGGCCTCGTCTTGGACTTCTTGGGCGCCGATGCTCGACGCTGGAGTCAGCAGCGCGGCGATGAGCGCGAGGGCGGTAAGGGCTTTGGTGACCATGCTCGCAACCTAGTGGTTATCGCCTCGCCACCGAGATCGCCTGGGGCGCGATCGCGAAGAGTGGCGAAGGTTGAGAGAACCGCCACAACATGACTCTTGGACGAAGGAATGCCAAAAGCTTTCCTAATGCGGCGCGCAAGCTGTGACAATGGTTATAGATTCTCCCAGGGCAAAGTTGGAATTTCGTAGTAAGTTCCGGATACTTTGAGAAACGGTTCACAAGCCCTTAATGGGTTTGGGGAGACGGGTTAGCAACGTGCAACAGGACTTGGGGAGAATCGATGAGGTTGCCGACGGTGTCGTCGGCGATGATCCACGACCCCATGAAAAAGCCCTACGTGAAGGCATGTGGCGAGGACACGGCGGATACGAGATCGCGCTCTCTCCTGTGATCATCGGTGGTTTCGGTTGGCTGCTCGACAGCCTCATCGGAACCGTGCCGCTCTTTCTCATCATCGGCGCAGTGCTCGGATTGGTCGGCTCGGTCGCCAATCAGTACTACCGCTACAAGGCCGCTATGGAAATCGAGACCGCAAAGCGACTCGAACAGCAACCAAAGGTTGCCGAGGCCGCACCGTCGGTGCGTCGCTCCTTCGGCCGCGTTGAGCGTGTCGAGGTCGACACCTCGATCGATTTCACCGAACCTCGACCGGGACGGATTGCCTAATGAAGCGGCCAGTAGAGCACGATCCGAACACGTTGCGCCTCGAGGGCCCAGCGCCGGTAGTCGACATCGCCAAGGACCTCGTGAAGCGTGGCGTGATTTTGGCGCCGATCGGAATCGTCATCGGCGCAGTGCTGTGGCAGAGCGAAGGTGCGTACTCCGTCGCCTACGGATTGGCGCTGGTCGCAATCAACTTCTTGATGGCTGCCTTCATGCTCGCCTACGCCGGCCAGATTTCGGCTGCGGCGATGGGAGCTGCCGCCGTCTTTGGATTCTTCACTCGACTCAGCATCATCACCGTTGCTGTACTCGTCGTCCGCGACGCTGCGTGGGTCAACCTCGTTGCGCTGGGCCTGACCTTGGTCATTGCCCACGTCGGACTGTTGTTCTGGGAGATGCGTTACATCTCCGGGTCGCTTGCCAACCCTGGCCTTAAGCCGACCACCAAGTTGCCTATCAACCATGCGTCGTCGCCTGAGGCGCCCGACTCGAACCTACAGGAGCTCACCTGATGCTGTTCTTTGCTGCAGAAGCCGAAGGCGGAGGACTCGAGTTCCCGTCGCTCTCGAACCTCATCGAATGGGCGCCGATCATCGAGATCGGCGGCGTGCTCGACCTCGACAAGATCGGCCTCACCCACCTTCTCGGTGCGTTGATCCCCGCTGTCGTGTTCATCATGGCCGCCCAGCAGAAGAGCTTGGTGCCTACCGGCATCCGAGGAATCGCCGAGAGCGTCATCGAGTTTGTTGAGACCCAGATCATCCTTCCAGCCATCGGCCCAGACGGATTGCCGTACCTGTCGCTGTTGCTGTCATTCTTCGTCTTCGTGTTCATCGGAAACATCACCGAGGTCATCCCGTTCTTCCAGATGCCGGCCAACGGCCGCATGGGTGGTC
>CAZTDG010000269.1:0-3032 GCA_964612655.1 uncultured Acidimicrobiales bacterium
AGTCATGATCGCGTTGCCGAAGGGTTCGCCGGTCTTGCAGTGCAAATCCGCCCAGTCATAGAGGACGTTCATCCCCAAGAGCTGGGCAAGTTCGTTGGAGCTCTCGGTGCTCATCTCTTGGGTGAGCACGATGTCGGCACTCTGGAGGTTTGGGTGACCGAGCAAGATCTCGGCAGCAGCCTCGATGTTATGTCCGAGCTCGATGTTCCAACTGACGACCCGCACTAGGCGACAGCGGCCTTACGCATAGGCGCCACGCTCGACAATCGGAAGCTGCGGTATCGGTCGTACAAGGTGACGATCAGGGTAAGCAGTCCGAGAAGAAACGATGCGAACAACAGCCCGGGGCCACCGTTTAGCGGCAAGAAGCTCAGCCCAAACAGGACGGCAACATTGACGAGGCTGGTGGCGACGATGTCGGCGGTGGTTGTGGTCCACGTACTCCCATGGCGACACAGCCAGTGCCCAATGAACGAACTACTGACGATGATGATGGCCACCCCAACCCCGACAGCGATAAGACTTCCGCTCATCGTGGGAACCAGCTGGAGGAAGATGCCGGTCACCAAGGCAACGAGGACGGTCTTTTCGAAGAGCGGATGGTTGATGAGGGCATGGGGACCCGAGGGAGCGGCCGCTGGAGTGGTGAATACCGTGGTGTCGTGCGCGTCAACCGCGAAGCTGGTGTTCCAGTCGACCTTTGGCAGATCGACCATGTGTTTGTGGAACCACAGCGCCGGCACCATAGGCAGCAGTATGAGCGGCAACAACAAGATCGGGTCGTTCGCGACGACCTCGGTGAAGTCGAGCTGCGCGACGTGAATCCAGTACTCCTGGGGCAGCTTTACGAAGATCCAGATGCCTGCAGCGACCCCGATCACGACGCGTGAGGGAAGTCGACTCGGCACGTACCGCAACCGGATGGCCTCGTAGAAGATGAAGAAGAACTCGAACGTGTTGGGAAAGATCAACAGCACGGAGCGAGCAAACGTGACCTCAAAGATCAGCACCCCGATCAGTCGCCAATACCAAAGAACTTGCGCCACCCGAAACGCTGGCCCTACCGTCCAGTTTCTCAGCGTCGACATGTAGGCGATGCTGAGGTAGTAAATGTCGAGCGCCTTGTCGTACTGCTGGTAATTCCCTGGCTCGGCATCAAAGGCGGCGAGGACCGTCTGATCTGCAGCGTCGACGACCAGCGACAGCAAGATTGCAGGCAACGGGAAACGGAAGGTCCCAAGCGGCACCAAGAAGCGGATGATAACCACTACGACAAGGACTACTTGAATCACTGCTTACCCCCTCCCGAATCGCTGGGGACCACACATTCTTGCTTCTCCAACCACTCGATTGGCAAAGCGACGCTCCCCCGGGAAGTAACGGGTCCATCATAGGGTTGATACACCGACTCGCCGACAAGGAGACCTCAATGGCGCAAGCGAACACCCACGTGACCGAGGCAGGTCCAAAACGAATGGTTCAGTGGCTTCTCGCCATTGCTGGTCTCACCGTCGTGTTGGCCGCTTGTGGGGGCGCCGACACCACCGAGTCGGCCGGATCTGCCGATGCTTCTGAGCCAACCGCAAGCACCGAATCCACAGATGACTCTGCGGATAGCGGTTCGTCGGGCACGTCGGTCAGCATCGCCAATGACGGCACCACCGCGTGGGAAGGCCACACTCCCCTCGGCTTCATGGGAAGCGGCGTTGGACTCTTCGCCGGCGACAACCTCAACCCGAACTTTCCCGACGGCGTCGGCCTACAGATCTTGTTGACCTTCGCCTTGCCCGATGGCGTCGACGCACCCACGACCGCCACCCTGAGCTCCGACGTCATGAGCACCCGTGGAAACGTCTTTGAGGCTCTCGGCGAGTTGCGAGCAGCGCCGGTTTCCTACGACGGCTTCAGCGCCGCACTATGGAACATCGAGCCGATCGGTGATGCTGTCACCTGCGATCGCCCGAGCGACACCTCGCTTACCTGCGACGTCACCGCCGCCGCAACGGCTGCCATCGAAGCGGGCGACTCGGCCGTACAGATTCAGCTGACCCTTGAGCAGATGTCCGATAGCGACGGCGAACAAGACCTCGTCCTGTTCAACAACGGCGACTCAAACCTCAACGAGCCAGGCCTCTTCACCCTCGCCCTCAACTAGCCCGACCTGCTCGAATTTCTCCCAAATTTGCGCGCCGGATGGCAAATAATGCCGTTGAGCGCGCAAATTTCAGAGAGAACGAGGCCGACCGGTTAGTTCGGGAGGCGTTCGGAGAGGTAGTTGACGAGCTGGTCGATGGCGACTCGGTCTTGTTCCATGCTGTCTCGCTCGCGCACGGTGACGGCCTTGTCTTCGAGGGTCTCGAAGTCGACGGTGACACAGAACGGAGTACCGATCTCGTCTTGACGGCGATAACGCTTGCCAATGGCCTGAGTCTCGTCGTAGTCGCTCATCCAATGGCCCTTGACGGTGTCGAACACTTCGTGGGCGGTCGGGGTCAGCGTGTCCTTCTTCGATAGCGGCAGCACCGCCACCTTGTACGGAGCCAGACGAGGGTCGAGGTGCAGCACCGTGCGAGTGTCGTCGCCGACCGTCTCTTCGTCGTAGGCATCCAGCAGGAATGCGAAGGCCGTACGGGTGGCACCCGCGGCGGGTTCGATCACGTGGGGAAGCCAGCGCTCGTTGGCCTGCTGATCGAAGTACTCGATGCGCTGACCACTGTGCTTTGCGTGCTGGGTCAGGTCGTAGTCGCCCCGGTTGGCGACACCTTCGAGCTCGTCCCAACCCCAGGGGAAGAGATATTCGACATCGGCGGTACCCGAGCTGTAGTGGCTCAACTCATCGGCGTCGTGCTCACGCATGCGAATGACGTCTTCGGTCATGCCCAGATCGAGATACCAGGCCATGCGTTCGGCCTTCCAGTACTCGTACCACTTCTGACTTTCGTCTGGAGGAACGAAGTACTCCATCTCCATCTGCTCAAACTCGCGGGTTCGGAAGACAAAGTTGCCCGGCGTGATCTCGTTGCGGAAGCTCT
>CAZTDG010000270.1:0-3015 GCA_964612655.1 uncultured Acidimicrobiales bacterium
GACGAAATGATGTGCCTGCGTGCGCGCTCCACACCTTCGACCATGTAGCTCGGGATCGAGTATTTCTGGGAAGTCAGTAGCTCGTTGCTCATGTCGAGGCCCCTTCGGACTAGGTGAGAAGTTGGCCGACGATGGCGCTGGCCGTTCCCGGGTCGATCTGGAATCCGTCGAAGCACACCCGGCGCTCAGGCCCGATGATGACCGTCCATGGCGTGCCGCCGGTGCGGTATGACCGCATCAAGTCGGGCTGGCCTCCGTTAACGCCGGGATCGTGGCCCAGCGGTATATCCGAGAGTCCATGTTCGGCGGCCGCAGCGACCGCCCGTTGTTCGGTGTTCACGTGGTGGCCTTCGAATACGGTCTGCACCGCGACGAAGGCAACATCGGAGTCTTTGAACTTCTCACGTGTCGCCGCCATCGTCGGGAAGCCGTGGCTATGACAGCCCGGGCACCACGATTGGAAGCAATACAGGTAAATGACCGACTCGCTGATGTCAGAGACCGTGAGCGAGGTCTTGCCGTCGGGCAGGTTGAACCAGGTTGGAACGTTCCACTCCGGTGCAGGGTTGTCGGCGATGCCGAGGTGTGCTTGACGCATGGTAGAGCCTTCCAGTTTGGTAATCCCACAATATCGCCGAGCGATTTCCATAACGCACGAAAAACTAGTTCAACTCGCCCTCGTAAGGCCCTGAGCGCCTAGGTCCTTCGACCAGCTGCCACCCGCTCGAATCCGGCGATCGCTTCGTCGATCTGGCGCCCGGTCGTTCCGAGATACGAACTCGGGTCGAGGACTTCAGGATCGACGTCGACCTCCTCGGCAGCGAGTGCGTCTGACAACGAGAGATCCGGGTGTGAACGGATGATGCCGATGAGTCGGTCGTGGGCTTCTTGACGACCGATCTCGCTAGCGAGCGACATCATGACGGCCTCGGCCATTATCCCCGGCTCCTGGGCCAGGTTCGCTGCCAAGGCGTCTCGGTCGAGCGTGAGCGTCGTCAGCAATTGTTGGGTCTTCAAGGCCGAGGTCTCGGTCAGTGCCATGACCTGCGGGAGCGCGAACCACTCCACCGGCCAGATGCCCATTCCTCGATCGTGATCGGTGACGAGCGCCTCGACCAATAGCGGAGAGAGTGCTCGCACAATTCGTGCGTTCTGCATCAATTGCTGGGAAAGAATCGGGTTCTGCTTTTGAGGCATGGTCGAACTTGTTCCGCTGCTGGTTCCGCGGGGAACCTCGCTCAGCTCGCCGATTCCCGATTGCGAGGCCGAAGCCACGTCGAGGCCTATCTTGCCAAGCGAACCAGCAATACCGGCATAGACCGAGCTCACTTCGGCCAGTTTGTCGCGCTGCGTATGCCAATTCACCGGCGCTGGTTCTAGACCCAACCGCTCGGCGACCTTCGCGTGCACTTCCTCCGCACGAGGTCCAAACGATGCGGCGGTTCCGACGGCTCCGGAGAGCTGGAGAAGCCGTACGCGATTGCGGGTCTCGCCGAGCCGTTGGAGGTGTCGAGTGATCCCCGAGAGCCAACCCGCAGCACGCAAGCCAAACGTGGTCGGCAAGGCGGCCTGGCCTTGGCTTCTTGCCAGCATCAGCGTGGCACGCTCTGCGTCGGCGAGGCCGGCGAGCCGGTCGCCAACGGCTAACAACGTCTGCTCCAGTCGATCCATCGACGATGACACTTGCAGCGCTTGCACCGTGTCGATCACATCTTGAGTCGTCGCCCCCCAGTGGACGTACTGACCCAACCCGTCGTCGAGCACCTCGGCGATCTGCTCGACGATCGCCACGATCGGGAATCCAACCTCGGCTGTTCGATTCTTCAAGCGACCAAAATCGAACTGTGGCGGTTCGAGTGACCCAATCGCCGTCGCCGCTTCTTGGGGGATGATGTCGAGTTCGGCCTGAGCGCGAGCCAAGGCCGACTCGACCTTCAAGATGAGCTCGACCCAACGGGACGTTTCATAGTGATGGTGTACTTCATCGCTGATGAAGATCGAGCCGATGATTCCGTCGGAGAGGATCACGAGCCGAGCATCGTGGAACAGTCGATCATCTTCATCGACTGCATGAGCGGACCGTTTTCGCGGTAGTCGACGGGTACGTCGATTACATGTACGCCGCCGGAGGCGAACGCACTCGACAGCGTGGCTTCGAGCTCTTCGGTGGTTTCGACACGGCTGCCATGGGCACCGTGCGCCTTCGCGTACCCAACGATGTCCGGGCTCGGGAAATCGACCCCATAGTTGTCGAGCCCCATCATGGATTGCTTCAGCCGAATCATCCCGAGGCCACCGTCGTTAAACACCACGACGACCAAGTCGAGTTGCAGCCTGACCGCGGTGTCGAGTTCGCCGCCGGTCATCATGAAGCCGCCATCGCCCACAACGGCGAGCACATGCTGATCGGGGTGCACCAGCTTTGCAGCGACCGCCGAGGGCACCCCAGTGCCCATTGAGCCGAGCGCCGAGTCGACGATCACGCCGCGCGGCTGCGACGCGAAGTAGTTACGTGTGAGCCACAGCTTATGAATGCCGTTGTCGAGCGCCAGCACATCGTCGGGCTCGAGGGCTCCGCGAATCACCGACGCAACAGCTTGGGGTTTGAGGACCCCGTCGAGCGCTTCCAACGCGGGAGGTGCATCGATGGCCATGCGGAACGCCGACGACAGCTTGGAGAATCCGCCGAGGTCCCAGCCCGGCAGTGGATCGAGCGCCGCGGTGAGCGCATCCATGCTGAGTGCCATGTCACCGAGGAGTTGCAGCTGCGGAAACCAAATGGTGTCTGGCGTTGCAGACCGCTCATGTACGTGGATGACCTCGGGGCCATCGGGCGACATGATGAACGGCGACTTCTCGACCATGTTGTGCCCGATGCTCACGATCACATCGGCGTGTTGCACCGCACAGTTCGGGATACCCATGCCTGGCATTCCCGCTGTTCCCACGTACTGCTCGGAGCGCTCATCGATCACGCCCTTGCCCATCATGGTGGAGATGGCGAAGATGCCCGTG
>CAZTDG010000271.1:0-3014 GCA_964612655.1 uncultured Acidimicrobiales bacterium
CCCTGGCACGTGCCCGGTATTGAACAGCCCGACGACCGCCCAGAGATTGCGGGCCCCTTGATCGAGGCCTATTGCGCGGACGTTCCCGAACAGTGCACCGACGGCCGGGTCGATATCGAGTTCCAGCACGACATCAGCGCTGCACTTGATGAGATCGCTGCCTTCGTTGGGGACCCGTGGTCAGAGTTCTTCAACATCACCCTCGACGTGGTGCCGAACGATCAACACATCCAGCAGGTCACCCTCGGCCTGTACGACGTCGCTACCTGGCGCTACCACGGCTTCTCTGACCCAGAGGTCGATTCGACCTTCCTTTCGTGTTCCACGATCGGGGCATTGTCGGTCAACTTCGCTCGGAACTGCAACGAAGAGCGCGACGCCCTGTTCCAACAGCAGCGAGTCACCACCGACTTCGACGAGCGCTACGAGATCTGGGAACAGATCCAAGAGGACCTGCGCGACAGCTTCCAATACATTCTGATCAACCACACCAACTGGGTCGTCGCTGCTGACCCAGCGGTAGGCGGCATCTGCGACGCAACGACGCCAGAGGGTGTTGAGTTGCCATGTCAAAACAGTGGAGTGATCCGATTGCCGCAACTGTTCTTAACCAACTAAGTCCGCGAGACTCGCAAGGCGATGGGCTTCGTACTTTCTCGACTCGTACAAATGGTGCTGGTCGTCATCGCCGTGACCTTTCTTGCGTTCAGCGCGCTCAATTTCTTGGGCGATCCGTTGTTCCTGATCGTCGGTCCAATCGCCGAAGCTGACCCCGCAACCCTGAGCGAACGCGATCTGGCGTCGATCGAGCAGGCACAAGATAGCTTCCACCTCGATGAACCTTTCGTGATCCGATACGGCCTGTGGCTCAGCAACCTCGTGCAAGGGGACTTCGGTCGGAGCATCGCGAATCAGACGACCGTGTCATCGATCCTCGCCCAACGCCTCCCGGTGACGGCGCTGCTGATGGTGATGGCTCAACTCATTGCCGTGGTGGTCTCGATTCCGTGGGCGGTGTGGAGCGCCTCGAAAGCCAATCGCTTCGTCGATAAGGCATCGACGGTTTTGTCGTTCGCCCTGCTCGGCCTGCCGGTCTTTGCGTTATCGGTCATTCTCTTCTGGCTCTTCTCCGTGCGCCTCGACATCTTCCCGACCCGCTACGACGACACCACATTCCTCTCGCAACTCTGGTCGCTGTTCCTCCCATCGGTGGTGCTGTCGATCCCGCTCATCGCCACCTACCAGCGGCTCTTGCGCACCGATCTCATCGCCACCCTTCAAGAGGATTTCATCGCCGTCGCCAAGGCCAAGGGAATGCCATCACGCCATGTGCTCTTCCGTCATGCGTTGCGACCGTCGCTGTTCTCGATGTTGACCGTCTTCGGTATCCAGACCGGCGCCCTCATCGGTGGCTCGATCATCGTCGAGCAGTACTTCACCGTCCCCGGCCTCGGCTTCACGATCATCGAGGCCATCTTCGGCGACGACTTCCCGGTGGTGTTGGCGATCGTGGTCGTGGTGTCGGTGGTGTTCGTGGTCGTGAACTTCCTCGTCGACATGCTGTATTCGTTCCTCGACCCGAGGGTGCAGGCCAATGGCTAGCACCGTTGCTCCGGCTACCTCCTCCGACGGCGACGTTGCCGATACCCGTTCGGTAGCGCGTCAGCTCGGCCTTGGGTTCTGGCTCAGCGCGAGCTTCGTCGTGCTGATGGTGATCCTCGCAGTGTTGGCACCTGTGCTTCCGATCGCAGATCCCACCTCAACGGCAGTAGGCGGCCAGTTCGAAGGGCCGCGCCCCGGCCTGTGGTTCGGGGCAGACATACTCGGCCGAGATGTGTTCTCGATCACGATCTGGGGCTCTCGCATCTCGTTGCTCGTCGGGTTCCTCGCCATCTTTGTGGGCTTCGTCATCGGAGGCCCGATCGGGATCGCAGCCGGATACTTTCGGGGCTGGTTCGACCGGCTCGTGTCCTTTGTCTTCGCAACGCTGCTGTCCTTCCCGGCGCTGATCCTCGCCATTCTCATCACCACGATCTTGGGACGGACGGTCTTTTGGGTAGCGATCTCGCTCGGAATCCTGGCCATCGCGCCCGTCGGCAGACTCGCTCGGGCCCAAACGCTGGTCTTCGCCGAGCGGGAGTTCGTGACCGCTGCGCGGGTGCTCGGAGCGAGCCACTTGCGGATCATCCGGCGCGAGATCTTCCCGAACGTGGTCATCCCGATGTCTGCACTGGCACTGCTCGGCATGGGCATCGCAATCGTCGCAGAAGGAACGCTCGCATTCCTCGGCATCTCCGTTAGTGGAGCGCAGAGTTGGGGCAACCAAATCGCCGAAGCGAGCGCCACCCGCAACTTGCAAGAAGGTCCGCACGCCGCGTTGTTCCCGATCGGGGTCGTGTTCTTGACGGTGCTGTCGTTGAACTACGCGGGCGACCGGCTCCGTGAAGTGTTCGACACCAAAGAGCTCAACTTCTGATGGCTCCACTCATCGAGATCGACGACTTGTCGGTCACCTTCGACACACCGGCAGGCGATGTTCACGCGGTGAAGAACCTTTCGCTTGCCTTGGAGCCAGGTGCCGCGTTGGGGGTCGTGGGGGAGTCCGGGTCCGGGAAGTCGGTCTCGATGAAGGCGGTCATGGACCTGCTTCCGTCCAAGGCCGAGGTGACCGGAGACATCCGTTTCGATGGCACATCGATCGCCGACATGGACCGGGCGCGCCGCAAACACTTCTATGGCGTCGATGTCGCAATGGTGTTTCAAAACCCGATGACCTCGTTGAACCCGGTGAAGCGGATAGCCGACCAGCTCACCGAGGGAATGAAATTTCATCAGGCCATGTCCGGGTCGGCGGCAAATGCACGAGCGCTGGAACTGCTCGACTTGGTTCGTCTTCCCGACCCGAAGGGTCGCGCTCGCCAGTATCCCCACGAACTCTCGGGAGGCATGCGACAACGCGTCGTGATCGCGATGGCGCTAGCGAACAACCCGCAGCTACTCATCGCCGACGAGCC
>CAZTDG010000272.1:0-3009 GCA_964612655.1 uncultured Acidimicrobiales bacterium
GCAGAGGTGATTCGCAAGCACTCGACCCCGCCGATGGTGACTGCCTCAAGCTGAAGGTCGTGTCGTTCGATCGCTCGGTCGACTGCTGCAGCGAAGCCATCCTTGGCCGCAGCGCGCAGTTGGACGATCGTGGCGAAGTCGATCGGCTCATCGTCGGGCACATAGCTATTGCGCTTGGCGACAGCCTCAGGACTCGGACCGCCGTCGATCATCGTGAGCCCACTGACGTGTCCATGTTTCCAATCTGGACGAACGACGACGGCTACGCAAAATGGGCCGCGATAGCGTGAGGGCGTGGAGTTACACATCGCGCTCGTCGCGCCCGAGATCGCACCTAACACGGGCAACATCATCCGGCTTTGCGCAAACGTCGGAGCTTCGCTGCACTTGGTACAGCCACTTGGATTCTCCCTCGACGATCGTCAGCTCAAGCGTGGCGGTCTCGATTATCACGAGCTCACCGACATGATGGTGCACGCCAACTTCGAGGATTTCGCCAAGGTCGTGGAGGGGCACCGAATGTTCACCTTCGGATCACGACACACACGGCGCTATGACTCCGTGTCGTTCGAGGAGGGTGATGTGTTGGTCTTCGGCGCAGAGCGTCATGGCCTTCCCGGCGATGTGGCCGCGAGCGTTCCCGAACAACAACGCCTAGCAATACCTATGCGGCCCGCGAACCGATCGCTCAATCTCGCCAACGCCGTGTCGGTGGTGGCCTACGAGGCGTGGAGGCAACATGACTTTGATGGCGCTGGCCCCACGGGTGCAACCACCGGCGAAACTCCTGGCGCTACCTCGTTCGACGCCTGAGCGGTCTACTTGACGTTGAGGCCCTGACCCTCGAGATAAGGCCGCATGTGTGGTCGACTCTCTTTGCCGAGCAGGGCCGACATGTCCGCGCTCCACGTGCGGTCGACCTTTCCATCGGTTCGGTCGAGGTAGTAGGCCCGCATCTGCTCGTCGTAGCTCTCGATGCCCGAACGATCGTGGGCCTCGTCGTAGGTTTCTTCTTTCAAGGTGACCGACAATGGGAGTCGCGGTTTGAGAGTTGGGTCTTGGTCGGGATATCCGAGACACATGCCGAAAAGCGGAACGACCTGTTCAGGCAGTTGCAGTAGTTCGGTCATCTTGGCTGGATCGTTTCGGATGCCTCCGATGTAGCAGATGCCGAGGCCGAGCGACTCCGCTGCTACGACCGCACTTTGCGCCGCGATCGCGCAATCGGTGGCGGCGATGACGAAGTGTTCGGTCATTCCCGAGTGGAACGCGCCGCCAGCCATCTCGCACGCGACCGACGACCGGTGTAGGTCGGCGCACCACACGAGGAAGACCGCCGCGCTCTCTACGTAGGACTGCCCGCCTGCGAGTTCTGCGATCGCGGACCGTGTCGCCCCGCTTCGCACCCGTATGACCGTGGCCCCTTGGAGGTTCGACGACGTCGCTGAGGCGAACCCGGCAGACACGATTTGTTCGACAGTCCCGTCGTCGATTGGTTCACCGGTGAACTTTCGAATCGACCGGTGACTACGAAGCAGTTCGATGACATCCATGCCCGCAGGCTAGATGTCAATTGCCCTTACCCGCCGACGAAACCTGCCAGGGCCACGAGCGAACCCGCCTCGTCAGCCTCAACAAAGTACGTGCCGAGCTGAGCCATGTTCTGACCGTCGGGGCCAGGCCCCCCAAAGCTCACAATGGCCTTGGCATACCCATTGACCTCGTCAACGGAATTGACCACCGCCGTCCAACCCGGAGCGTTCGCAGCGAATTGACCAACGTACTCACTGATCGCATCTACCCCGACCAGGCGACCACCACTGCGTGGGTCTGAATAGGAAGCTGTCTCGCCAAGCGCACCTCGAATGGTCGCGGTTCGAGAACCCGCATCCGTGTGACTCCACGCCGCGAAGAATCGTTCGATCTCTACCTGCATAGTTCCCCCTGGGGTCAGACGCCGTCCGCGTCATTTGTTGTCGTTGGGGTCCGACCCCGTCAACGAACACGCGCATCGTAGACGAACGCACTACCGTGGCGCTACCGACGAAGGAGGCCCAAATGAAATTCGGATGGCTTGCGAGCCACGAGTCGAATCAGCCAGAGGTGTTGATCGACCAAACCGTTCGCGCTGAAGAGGTTGGCTTCGACGCGGTCTTCGCATCGGATCACTTTCATCCCTGGGTCGACCAGGAATCGGCCGCTGGGTTCGTGTGGAGTTGGTTCGGCGCCGCCGCTGCGCTTACTGAACGGATCGAGTTCGCTCCGTCGGTGACCACCCCACTATTCCACTACCACCCAGCGATGATCGCCCAAGCTGCGGCGACCATCGACCGGCTGTCCAACGGACGGTTCTTCCTCGGTGTCGGCACCGGCGAGAACATCAACTCCGGACCGCTGGGCTTTCCCTTCCCCGGCTACAAAGAACGCATTGCGCGGATGGACGAGGCGCTGCAGATCATGCACCGCCTGCTCAACGGCGAGAAGGTCGACTTCTCGGGCGAGTTCTACACCAGCGATAAGGCCAAGCTCTATAGCCCACCGGTTTCAGAGGTACCCATCTATATGGCGGCGGGCGGCCCAAAGTCCGCAGCCTTTGCAGGAGCGAACGCCGATGGCCTGATCACCTCGGTGAAAGACCCAGCCGACACCATGGAGCGCGTCATCGCACCATTTCGCGAGTCGTCGAACGAGGCTGGGCGCGGCGACCTCCCAATCATGGGAACCCGTTGGGTTGTGTTGGCCGAAAGCGACGATGAGGCTTGGGAAGCCCTCGCGTCGATGCGCGGCCTTCGGGCACCCGGCCGGCTCGAAGCGGTCGACCCGATGGTTCTACGAGAACGCGCTGACGAGATGGATCGAAGCGAGATCTTGGAGAAATTCACCGTGGTCTCCTCCGTCGATCAGCTAATCGACGCGTACGCACCGCTCGTGACCGATATCGGAGCGGACTACATCTCGGTGCAGATTGCTTCTGTGGATCCGATGTCGACGATCGAGATGGTCGGCAAC
>CAZTDG010000273.1:0-2950 GCA_964612655.1 uncultured Acidimicrobiales bacterium
CGATATCGCCACCACCTGCAACACCACCGGTGTGGAAGGTGCGCATGGTGAGCTGGGTACCGGGCTCGCCGATCGATTGAGCGGCGATAACGCCTACGGCTTCGCCAGGTTCGATGGTCTTGCCGGTAGCGAGCGACGTGCCATAGCTGGCAGCCGATACGCCTCGGTCAGACTCGTCGGTGAGTGGCGAAAGGACTCGGACACGATCGATCGTGTCGTCGTCGCGCATCGCGATCATCATCTCTTCGGTGACCTCAGTGCCGGCAGCCAGCTTGGTGCCGTCGGCCAACTTGATGTCATCTGCGAGCGAGCGGCTGAGAAGACGCGTCTCGAGGTAGGTGCGCTTGTTGCCCGAATCAGGCGTTACGTCGTCGACCCAGATACCACGAACCGTGCCGCCAGCTTCGAAGGGATCTTCGGTGTTGACGATGAGTTCCTGGGCGACGTCGACGAGACGTCGGGTCAAGTAACCCGAGTCTGCGGTACGGAGGGCCGTATCGACAAGGCCCTTACGAGCACCTGGAGTAGCGATGAAGTACTCGAGCATGGCGAGGCCTTCACGGAAGTTGCTCTTGATCGGACGAGGGATCATATCGCCACGAGGGTTCGCGACAAGACCACGCATACCGGCGATCTGACGAACCTGCATCATGTTTCCTCGAGCACCCGAGGTAACCATCATGTCGATGGGGTTGAAGTCCTCGGCCTTGAGACCGGCTTCCATCTCGTTCTTGACCTGCTCGGTTGCCTCAGACCAGATCTCGACCTCTTTCTGGCGACGCTCACCATCGGTGATGATGCCACGGCGGAACTGGGTCTCGACCTTCTCTGCATCCTTCTCGTGAGAGTCGAGGATGCTGCGCTTGGTCGCTGGCGTCTTCACGTCGTCGATCGAGACGGTGAGGCCAGATTGAGTTGCGTAGCGGTAGCAAAGATCCTTGATACCGTCGAGCGACGTCGAGACGACAGCCTTCGGGTATTCGCGGGCGAGAGTATCGACGATGTCGCCCATACCGCCCTTGCCGATTTGTTCGTTGATGAACGGGAAGTCATCGGGAAGAACCGAGTTCAACAAGACACGCCCAACAGTGGTTGGGGTGTACTTGGCAGCTTCGCCATTTGCGGGCGTTTCACGCAGGGCCTGATGCCGGAAGGTGATCGAGGTATGAAGCTTCACATCACCGAGCTCGTAGGCCATGTTGACCTCGTCGAGGTTACGGAACGTGCGGCCTTCACCAACGCTGCCTTCAACCTCCATGCTGAGGTAGAACGCACCGATGATCATGTCCTGGGTCGGGGTGACCAGTGGACGACCGTTGGCCGGGCTCAATACGTTGTTGGCGCTGAGCATGAGCACGCGGGCTTCTGCCTGGGCTTCGGCGGACAGCGGCAAGTGAACTGCCATCTGGTCGCCATCGAAGTCAGCGTTGAATGCGGTGCAGACGAGTGGGTGCAGCTGGATGGCCTTGCCCTCTACGAGGACCGGCTCGAACGCCTGGATTCCGAGGCGGTGAAGCGTCGGCGCTCGGTTGAGTAGAACAGGATGTTCCTTGATGACGTCGTCGAGAACGTCCCAAACCTGTGGCTTGCGACGCTCGACCATGCGCTTCGCGGACTTAATGTTCTGTGCGATGTCTCCATCGACGAGCTGCTTCATGACGAAGGGCTTGAACAGTTCCAGTGCCATCAGCTTTGGAAGTCCACACTGATGCAGCTTGAGGGTCGGGCCAACCACGATGACCGAACGGCCTGAGTAGTCGACGCGCTTACCGAGCAAGTTCTGACGGAAGCGACCCTGCTTACCCTTCAACATGTCCGACAGCGACTTGAGCGGACGGTTACCCGGTCCGGTCACTGGGCGGCCACGCCGGCCGTTGTCGAACAACGCGTCGACGGCCTCTTGAAGCATGCGCTTCTCGTTGTTCACGATGATCTCGGGAGCGCCGAGATCCAACAGTCGCTTAAGGCGGTTGTTGCGGTTGATGACACGACGGTAGAGGTCGTTGAGATCCGAAGTAGCGAAACGGCCACCGTCAAGCTGCACCATTGGGCGCAGTTCTGGTGGGATAACCGGAACGACGTCGAGGATCATGGCGCGTGGGTCGTTGACCCGGTTGCCACGCTCATCACGGCGGTTGAACGCTGCGACGATCTTGAGGCGCTTGATCGCCTTCTGCTTGCGCTGTGCAGACAGGCCCTTCTGGCCTTCTGGCGGATCGATCTGTACTCGTAGCTTCTCTTCTTCTGAATCGAAGTCGATGCGAGCGATGAGGGCGGCCAGTGAGCTAGCGCCCATGCCACCTTCGAAGTAGTCGGCGTAGCGGATGTGCATTTCACGCCACAGCATCTCGTCTTCGATGATTTGGCGAGCGAAGAGTCCCTTGAACTCGTCGAAGCTACGAGTGAGGACGTCGATCTCCATCTCGAAGCGTTCGCGAACCGAAGCAAGGTCCTTGTCAACGGCGCGCTGGCGCGCCTTGATCTCGGTGTCCTTGGCCTTGCTCTTCTCCATTTGAGCGATCTCGGCTTCGAGATCCTCATGGACGCGAGCTAGCTCGAGCTCCATCTCTTTTTCGAGCTCTTCCTTCTCCGCAAGCATTTCTGCTTCGAGGTTCGGAAGATCCTCGTCACGACGCTCTTCGTCAACCCAGGTGACCAGGTTGGCGGCGAAGTAGATGACCTTCTCAAGCTGCTTTGCCTTGAGCTCTTCACGAGCTTCGGTGCCCATGAGCAGGTATGCCAACCATGAGCGGGTACCGCGGAGGTACCAGATGTGTACGACCGGCGCGGCCAACTCGATGTGTGCCATGCGCTCGCGGCGTACCTTCGAGCGGGTGACTTCTACGCCACAACGCTCGCAGATGATGCCCTTGAAGCGAACGCGCTTGTACTTGCCGCAGTAGCACTCCCAGTCCTTGGTAGGACCGAAGATCTTCTCGCAGAACAAGCC
>CAZTDG010000274.1:0-2936 GCA_964612655.1 uncultured Acidimicrobiales bacterium
CCGCGCAATAGGCCTCGATCAAGGTGCCCGCAATCTCTGGGCGGTCGTCGGGCTGTTCAATACCGGGCACGTGCCAGGGGGTTTCCACCGACCAGAGAGTTTCGGCTTCGAGACCGGTGCCGCCAACGAGGAAGTCGATGTAGCTGGCCTTCGGGAACGCTGCGGTTGCGGCTTCTCGGACTCGGATGTCATCGAAGGGTGCCACTCCGGCGTTCAAGAGGAAGGTGAACTCTTCGCCGCTGTTGTCTTCGATGCGAGTGATGGCATCACCTTCGTCACGAAGCGACAACACGCCAGCGGTGTCGGTGGTGTGCGTGATCTCCACGTCGCCACTCAACAACTGATCGGTCCGGGCAGTCCCTTGAGGCACGGGGAAGAATTCGAACCGGTCGACGATCCCGGGCTCTCCCCAGTAGTTCGGGTTGCGCACCAGGACGGTCTCCTGGTCTTGGGTGCGGCTCTCGATCATGTACGGGCCGGCACCGATCGGTAGCTGGTCGAGTGATGGGTCAGCGTCCCGGGCGTCGAGCCACGCTGGGGAGCCGACCATGCCGACCTGCTCGGCGAAGAAGAACGGCAAGTTCGCGTTCGGGGAGCTGCCGGTGAGACGGAACGTAAGGTCGTCGATGCGCTCGATGGGGTTGGTTGCGTCGAACGCCGGGCGGAAGACCAACGACACGAGCGGGTCGCCGAGGAAAGCTTCCAGATTTCGAATTACCGCGTCGGAGTTGAGTGGGGTGCCATCGCTGAATTGGATCCCTTCGCGCAACGTGACATCCCAGGTTGAGAAGTCATCGGCGGGAGTCCATGACTCGGTCAGGTTGTTGTGCCATTGGCCGTCTGCGTCGACAACGACCAAGGTGTCGAAGATTGCGGTGCCAAGCAGAAGCGGTGACCGGTTGAACGGCGTGTTCGTCGGGTTCAACGATCCGGCTTCGGTCTGGAGGGCCATACGGATCGTGCCCCCTGCTTGGACTGCTTCTACGTCGTCAGCACTGGCCACGTCGCTGCCGTCTGCGCTCTCGTCGGCTCCTGGCACGACAGCGGCGTCGGAATCGTCGGCTTCTGTGTCAGCTTCTTCGACTGCCGCGGCGTTGCCACCATCGCCATCCGAGGAGCCCCCTCCACATGCGGTTGCGAATAGCGCGAACCCAATGAAGATCGTGAGTAAGCGCACAAGACGAGATACAGACACAGGTTCTTCCCCCAAGACAGATAGCTCGCGGCCCCACCCGCCCGAACCAAAACGGTCGGTAGTTACCTGGGAGACAATAGCCGCCGTAGTTACAGAAGGCGAAGCGAGGGCCGCCACGGTCGGACATGCCGTCTCACATCGAGGCTCCTACTTGCCGCGTGAAGAACCCAAGCGGCGAATGAGCCATCGCAAGATGAGCAACGCGCCCAGCGCGCCAGCCGCTGGTGCCGCTCGTTTTGCAAGGGCGCTTCCTACGCCGATGTCACCGAGGTCCAGCACGTCATCGTCATCTGATGCACTCGACGCCGGCGTCGACGAAGTTGATGGCCCGGCGGGAGGGGTGATTTCAGTCGCCGTAGTTGGCGCGCCAGAAGAAGGAGTCGTCGCCGCATTTGGAACAGCAGCTCCATTCGTTGCCGCAGCGGCTCCTACAGCCGCGATTCCAGAAGTTGCTGCCCCAGCAGCTCCAGCGGTTGCGGTTGCTGCGCCATGAGCTGGTGCGACAGCCGCTGGTGTTGGGTCCGGTGCGACGGTCTTGGTCTCAGCGATCTTCACTTCGAGGCAGTCGGCGAACTGTCCCAGCAATTTGGTCGACACGTCCTGCATGACACCGCGACCGAATTGGGCCACCTTCCCCGAGATCTTGAGGTCGGTGATGATATCGACTTGGGTGCTCGTGCCGACGGGAACCATCTGTGCGGTGATGAGGGCTTGCGCATTGCCCGCACCGCGAGTGTCGCGACCCTTGCCGTTGATGACGGCCTTATAGGTTGCGTCGTCCTTCTCGACGAACTCGGCGGACCCCTTGTACTCCGCGGTGACCGGACCGACCTTGATCTTGATTCCACCCGAATACACGCCGTCGACCTCATCGGTCAGCTTCGCTCCGGGAAGACAAGGCGCAATGAAGGGAATGTCGGTGAGGAGTTCCCAGGCTTTCTCGATTGGCTCATCGACGGTAAACGAATTCGCTATTTCCATGACCCAACGGTAGCCGACGGCTGTTACGCAGGGCACACCGACCAACGTGGTGCCGGGTATCCGAAGGCTCGCAGCTTCGTCTAGTGCCGGTTCACGAATGCGGCGATGTCGCCGAGCGACTGTGCTGCTTCGGGGAGTTCGTCATAGAACTCGAACACGTGCCATAGTCCCGGCCACACATTGCACTCGACATCAAGGCCTGCACGTCGCAGCTTCTTGGCCACTCGAAGCGATGGCTCCATCAACAAGTCACGGCTTCCCGTCGTGATGATCGTTGGCGCGAGCCCCTCCATCGATCCGAGCGCTGGTGACACCTGCGGGTCGTCGAGCGATAGGTCTCCCGGATAGACCGATGCCACGTCGAGCATCAACTGATAGCGAAGCGACGGATCCTGGTCGATCACCGTGCCGAACAGATCGCGTTCGGTTCGCAGGTCGGCGGCCGGTGAGAGCAGTGCGATGGCGCTGGGAATTCGAACCTGCTGCCGGACTGCGCGTTGTGCGGTAAGCAATGCCAGGTTGCCGCCGGCTGACTCACCGGCCAGCAACAGTCGACCGGGATCGGCCGCCATCGCCTCGTAGACCGACCAGCAGTCGTCCCCAGCAGCGGGCGCGGTGTGCTCGGGGGCCAAGCGGTACCGAGGAGCGATGACCTCTACCCCACACCATTGGGCCAGCGCGCCGATGACTGGCATGTCGGTTTCGGGGTCGCCCACGATGAAGCCGCCTCCGAAGATGTAGAGCAGCCGCCCATTCGCGG
>CAZTDG010000275.1:0-2843 GCA_964612655.1 uncultured Acidimicrobiales bacterium
AGCTCCTTAGGTGCTGAGAGGCCCGTTAGGAGCCAGTTGCGCCGCTCGCCATGACGCCTATGGTTCGCACCAAATAGCCGAGATCACGGGTCAAGGACACCTGATCGACGTACTCGGCATCTGCGTCGAGACCGTCACGCAGGTCGCCGCTCAGGCGAAGGTCCGACACCTGGTATGGACCGGTCATACCCGGCTTCACCTCGTGACGTGGATGGTGCAGGTAGCCACGCTCTTGGGCAACTTCGTATACCTCGGGGCGAGGACCGACCAGGCTCATCTCACCGCGGATCACGTTGATGAGTTGCGGTAGTTCGTCGAGGCTAAAGCGGCGCAGTACTCGCCCGACACCGGTATGGCGGGGATCGTTTTCGGCTTTGTGTGTGGAGCGACGGTCGTTGACGACAGGAAGATCGTTCTGGCGTTGACGGCGATCGTGGGCCATCGTGCGGAACTTATAGATGGTGAAAGGCTGCTCGTGTTCTCCTGCGCGCTCTTGTTCATAGAAGACGCCTTTGCCGAGCTTGATGCGAATCATGGCCGCAATCGCAAGAAACAGCGGACTAAAGATCAGCAGGATCAAAACCGCGCCAATGAAATCGACGGGACGCTTGAACCGTCGCTCGTACACCGAACGAGACCTCACGAGATGAAGGTCGTCGACACCAGTCGTGGGTTCTTCCACGGATCCAACCACTTTTAGTTGGCTCATAGTGATCTGTTCCCGCACAAATGATCACTGAGCGTGATAACTTGCAATTCCTTCACAACCCCAATTGTAGCGAAGTGGTATTCAGTGTTGCAATCCCTACGTATTGTGTTGGATCAAAGAAGGGCAGATGACCTAGGCCCAGCGGGCTATCCGATGGAGCCTTCCATCTGCAGTTCGATCAAGCGACTCCACTCCACGGCGTATTCCATCGGCAACGTACGGGTGATGGGCTCGATAAATCCGTTGACGATCATGCCCATTGCCTGCTCTTCGGAGAGGCCGCGGCTCATGAGATAGAAGAGCTGCTCGTCGGCCACCTTGGACACGGTTGCCTCGTGGCCGATGATCGCGTCACGAGAGCCAATCTCCATGTAGGGATAGGTATCGCTGATGGAGTCTTCGTCGAGGATCAGCGCATCGCACTGTACGTGACTCTTGCAGCCATGAGCGTCATCGGCCACGTGCACGAGGCCGCGGTAGCTGGTTCGACCGCCGTCGGAGCTGATTGATTTCGACACGATCTTGGACGTGGTTTCCGGTGCCGCATGCACCATCTTTGCGCCGGCGTCTTGGTGCTGGCCGTTTCCGGCGTAGGCAACGGAGAGAACCTCGCCCGATGCCTTTGGCCCGACCATCACAACGGCTGGGTACTTCATGGTGAGGCGGCTACCTATGTTGCCGTCGATCCATTCCATGTGGCCTTCGGCGTACACCTTGGCTCGCTTGGTCACGAGGTTGAATACGTTGTTCGACCAGTTCTGAATCGTCGTGTAGGTGACGCGAGCGCTCTCCTTGACGATGATCTCGACCACGGCAGAGTGCAACGAATCGCTGGTGTACACCGGCGCTGAGCAACCTTCGATGTAGTGGACCGATGAGCCTTCGTCGGCGATGATGAGTGTGCGCTCGAATTGGCCCATGTTCTCCGCGTTGATACGGAAGTAGGCCTGAAGCGGCTGATCGACGTGCACTCCTGGAGGTACGTAGATGAAGCTTCCGCCCGACCAGACGGCCGAGTTGAGAGACGAGAACTTGTTGTCGTTGGGAGGGATGACCGTACCGAAGTACTCCTTGACCAGCTGTGGGTACTCGCGCAGAGCGGTGTCCATGTCGCAGAAGATGACGCCGAGAGCTTCGAGGTCTTCGCGGTTGCGGTGATAGACCACCTCGGACTCGTATTGAGCGGTGACGCCAGCGAGATACTTGCGTTCAGCTTCGGGAATTCCGAGCTTTTCGTAGGTGTCCTTGATGGCGTCTGGAATATCGTCCCAGTCGTCCTTCACCGATTCGGTCGGCTTGATGTAATAGAAGATGTCGTCGAAATAGATCTCGGACATGTCGCCGCCCCATTTAGGCATCGGACGATTCTGAAATCGCTTGTAGGACTTGAGACGGAAGTCGCGCATCCATGACGGCTCGCCCTTCATCCACGACATCTCATTGATGATGTCGGTATTCAAGCCCTTCTTCGGCTTATAGATGTAATCCTCGGCGTCAGACCAGCCGAGGTCGTACTTCGAGAGGTCAACACCGATATCTGCAGTAGTCATGGCGCCCTTTCATGGAAGAGGAAGCTTCTCTTAGGATACCCGTAGCGGCGGACTTCAAGACTGCCCGAAGGAAGCTTCACCAACGGCCGCGGCGTTTGAACTTTCGGTCTTTCTCAGCTTCGGGCTCGCGCAGGTCGATGAGATTTCCACCCTTACCCTTTGCGGGAGCCTTCGGAGCTTTGGGAGTTTTGGGAGGTTTCGGTGCCGGGCGGTCAGGTGTTGGGCCTTCTGCGACGGCGCGTTCAACATCGACAAGACGTTTGACGAGGGTCTCGATCTCTTCGCGGAATCCTTTGTCGACCTCGATGAGTTCACGTCGTTCGACGGTTTCACGCTCCTCGATGAGGTCTATGCGCTCGCTGTGGGAGTCGAACTCTTCTCGGTTTGCGTCAAAGGCTGCGTCGTGGTCGGCTCGAATGCCGTCGGCGTTGTCGGCTGCCGACTCGGCCTTATCTGCGGCCTTGATCGCCAGCTCGACGGTTTCTTCGGCTGCGTCGAGCAACGCACGGCTTTGCTTCTGTAGGTCGGTTTCGATCACATCGAGTTTGCTGACCAGCTCGTGTTGGACTTCTTCAACCGAGGCG
>CAZTDG010000276.1:0-2818 GCA_964612655.1 uncultured Acidimicrobiales bacterium
CCGTTGGCGAGTGTTTGGATGGTGCATGCGCCTAGGGATCGTGCTCAGCAAACACTCGTGCACGAGTAGGGTCAGGCGATGGATGAGCTCCTCGCACTATCGGCCGCTCGCGCGATTACCTATCTGCGTGGTGTAGGGGAGCGGTCGGTCTTTCCTGATGCCGCATCGGTCGAGGGGCTAAGCGAGTTCGTGCAGACGCTGCCCGTCCAAGGTGCTGAGCCAGGCGCGGTGATCGATCTGCTCGATCGGGTGGGTAGCCCGGCGACAGTCGCCACCACCGGCGGCCGGTACTTCGGATTCGTCACTGGCGGCGCGTTCCCGGTTGGTATCGCAGCCTCGTGGTTGAGCGCGGTCTGGGACCAGAACGCGGCGCTCGGCGTGATGTCGCCCACCGCCGCGGTGCTCGACACCGTTGTCGGGGGCTGGTTGGTCAAGCTCCTCGGTCTTCCCGTGGGCTCACAACATCAGTTCGTTACCGGAACGTCGCTCGCCAACAGCGTGTGCCTGGCTGCAGGGCGAGACACTTTGCTGGCCGAGCAGGGATGGGACTCGGTGGCTGAGGGGCTCTTTGGCGCCCCGCCGATCCGTGTCGTGGTGAGTGATGCCGCGCACGCGAGCATCACGAAGGCACTCGGCTTCATCGGGCTCGGCCGCAACAGGGTCGTGACCGTGCCCAGCGATGCCCAAGGACGCCTCGACCCCTCGGCGCTCCCGGAGGCCGGTGAGCCCACCTTGGTGATTGCCCAAGCTGGCAACGTGAACTCGGGATCCTTCGACCCGTTCAACGCGATTGCCGACCACTTCGAGGGCACGCCCCACTGGATCCACATCGATGGGGCTTTCGGGATGTGGGCTGCCTCGTCGCCCGAATACGCCCATCTCACCGCTGGAGCAGACCGAGCGCACTCATGGGCTACCGATCTACACAAGTGGCTCAACACCACCTACGATTCCGCCGTTGCCGTTGTGCGGGACCGAGGCGACCTCGCCCGAACGTTCAAGGTCGGCGCTGAATATGTGCCCGGTTCGCCTCGTCTTGAACCCCTCGACCGCGGACCCGACATGTCCCAACGTGCCCGAGCGGTCGAAGCATGGGCGGTGCTGTCGACACTGGGTGCTGACGGCGTCGCAGCGCACACCGAACGCCTCTGCGAACTCGCGGCGCAACTCGCCGCCGCGTTGGAGGACGTTCCCGAGATCACCGTTTGTAACGAGGTCGTGCTCAACCAGATCCTCGTTCGCCTCGACACCGATGAGGCGACCGAGGCCCTGATCTCGGCAGTGCAGGGGAGTGGCGAGATCTGGTGTTCGGGTTCTATGTGGGACGACCGAAGGGTGATGCGCATCAGCGTGTGCGGCCATCGGACCGACGAGGCCGACATAGGTCGCACGGCCCAGCTCCTCACCGAATTCTCACGCCTGGTTCATGACGATGAGCCAGGCGTCTCATGACTTCGAAATGAACACGGAACGGCTCGGGAATTGACGCAGAACTGAGTTCAAAACGGGACGGAACTTTGCCGTAAGAACCTTCACTGTCCATGTGCATAACAATCTCAACCTGATGCACCAGTGAAAGGAACACACCTCCGATGAAGCTTTCTAAGAAGCAGAACACGCAGGTACGGATGGCGGCATTGTTGGTCTCGGCTGGCCTAGTCGCCGCGGCCTGCGGAGCAGATACCTCTACCGACCTAGCCGCCGATGTCGTCGACGACACCTCTGCCGAGGTCGTCGAAGACGAAGCCATGGAAGACGAAGACGAAGAAGCCATGGAAGACGATGAGGAGGCCATGGAAGATGACGAAGAAGCCATGGAAGACGACGAGGAAGGCGACGCCGACGACGACTCCCTCGCTCTGGCAGATATCTCCACCAACGTGAACCTCGAGTTCGAAGGCCTTGAGCCTCTCGGCGACGCCTTCGTCTACGAAGGTTGGGTAATCATCGACGACGAGCCGTACAGCACCGGCCGTTTCATCGTTGACGCCGACGGCAACAACGAATACCTCACCGGTTCAGCAATCGAAGATGTGTCGGGCGCATCAACGTTCGTCCTTTCGATCGAGCCTGCAGAAGGTGACGATCCCGCCCCATCGACAGTCCGCCTTCTCGCTGGCGACTTCGTCGACGGTGAAGCCGACCTCTCGGTCGGTCACCCGGCTGCGCTCGGCAACGACTTCAGCGATGCCTCTGGTCAGTTCATCTTGGCAACGCCGAGTACCGAATCGACCGACGACGAGCTCTACGGAGCCTGGTTCATCGACATCGTCGACGGTGCCCCGGTAGCCGGACTCGACCTTCCTGAGCTTCCCGAAGAGTGGATCTATGAAGGATGGGTCGTCATCGACGGTCAAGCCGTTAGCACCGGTCGCTTCGTCGACCCAGCCGGGCCCGACGACTTCGACGGTTTCGGAGGCGACGACGCCCCAGCTCCACCGTTCCCAGGTGAAGACTTCATCCAGAACGCTCCCGAAGGTCTCGAGTTCCCTGCGAACCTGGCCGAGTCGACCGTCGTGATCAGCATCGAGCCTGCTGACGATGACAGCGACGCACCATTCACGCTGAAGCCACTTCTGGCTGAGGTCCCAGCAGATGCTGAAGCAGCTGATGAGATTCAACTCGGAAGCGGCCCTGTGCTCACCGGCGAGGCAACACTCGGCTGAGCTTCCTCTCCTGCTGCCAGTTGCTGCCTATCCCTTCATAGGTAGTAGTCGCACGAAGAAGCTCCACCAGGCACTCACACCTGCCTCCCGTGGGGAGCCGGCCCCTCGACAATGTCGAGGGGCCGGTTCTTTCTTTTTGGCGGGAGCGTTCG
>CAZTDG010000277.1:0-2743 GCA_964612655.1 uncultured Acidimicrobiales bacterium
GAGGATCGGATGGACTGGTTTCGGGGCAAGCGACTGATGTATGGCCAATGGCACGAAGAGCCACGCCGCACCAGCACCGAAGCACACGGCGATCAGCCGGTCGCGATCGAGGCCATCCGAAGCGAACTGTCAGCGCACTACGACATGAGCTTCCAAGGGCTCTTCTGCAACTACTACGAATCGGGCGACGACAGCGTTGCCTGGCACGCGGATCGAATCGGGCGAACCGAAGTCGATCCGCTCGTCGCGATCGTCAGCCTCGGGGGACCGCGAACGTTTCGCATGCGCCCACAAGGCGGCGGCTCGAGCTGGTCGATCTCGCTCGAGTCAGGCGACCTGCTCGTCATGGGCGGCGCCACACAACATCACTGGGAGCACGCGATTCCCAAAGCCGCGCACGCCGCACCACGCATAAGCGTCACCATGCGGGCTTCCCGATCGGGCACCACGTGGCTCCCCACCGACGAACTCCTCGGCCAAACCCGCACCTAATGATTTGTACGTAATTTCTGACCGTATAGGTCGAAAATTACGTACAAATCTTCGTTGTTACAGGGAGGCGATGAAGGCTTCGGTGGCTTCGAGGACCGCGACGATGGTTTCGGATTGACGGAAGCCGTGGCCTTCGCCTTCGAAGAGGTGGTACGTGACGGGCACGCCTTTGGCTTTGAGGGCGTCGACGATCATCTCGGCCTGGTTGGGCGGGACGACCTTGTCTTCGGTGCCTTGCAACACGAGCATGGGGGATGTGATCTTGTCGACGTGGGTAATCGGTGAGCGCTCGACGTAGATGGCTTCATCCTCGGGCCATGCGCCGATAAGGCTGTCGAGGTAGCGGGCTTCGAATTTGTGAGTCTCGGTTGCGAGCGCTCGCAGGTCGGTCACGCCATATCGGCTCACGCCTCCCGAGAAGACGTCGTGATGTGCAAGCGCATTGAGCACGGTGAGTCCACCGGCTGAACCGCCTTCGATTATGAGCTTGTTCGGATCGACCCGGCCTTGGTCCGCGAGATGCTTGGCCGCGCTGACGCAGTCGACTACGTCGGCCACACCCCATTCGTTTCGGAGCTCGTTTCGGTAGAGCCGACCGTAGAGCGTAGAGCCTCGGTAGTCGACGTCGGCGACTGCGATGCCTCGACTGGTCCAGTAGCGGATGGTGAGGTTGAGTTGGCGGCGAGCAGCCGCTGTGGGCCCACCATGAACGAGGACGAGTAGCGGCGGCGGACCATCGAGGGTCTGACCGTCAGCGAGGGCCGGCTCGTAGAACAACGCGTGAGCGGTGGTGCCAGGCGGTTGGGTGGGATCAACACCGGATACGTCGAACGTGATGAGTTCAGGATCGGGGAACAGTTCGGCGGGTAGGCCCAGGTCGCGCGGTTCAGAGATTCTCGTGGCCTCTTGTCCGTCGTGCACCCAGACCGCGGGTTCCTCGCCGAACGATGCACCCACGTAGGCCACTCGCCCATCGGCTAGCGCCCGAATGGAACTGACCGAGGTGTGGCGGTCTTCGACGTAGCCGTTCGGGAATCCGATGGTGTCGCCATAGGCCGTACCGGCGACCACAACAAGGCCCGTCGAAACCTCAACCCAACGACTCAAACCGAAGACCCACCCCGGTGTAGCGATTTCGAAGTCGCCCTCGACCACTGGCGACTGACGCCCGGTCTCGGTGTCGACGGCAACGAGGTTCCACCAGTTCTTTCGATCGGTGACCGCGAGCAGGCGACCGTCGCTGGTCCACCCCGGCAGCACGATCGATTCGGGGTCTGCGTCGACGGAGGGAAGAACGCGTGCGACAGGGTCAGGCTCGCCGTCGAGCCAGGTCGGTTCCACCACGATCAACTCGGTGTCATCCCACGGCATGTTCGGGTGGTTCCACCCGACGCACACCAACTCGCCACCCAACCCGAGTCGGGGTGAGGCGTAGAAGTCGTGGCCCGACACGAGCACCAGTTCAGTGCCTTGCCCATCGGCACTCACTGCGACGATTTCGTTCTGGACCTTGTCGCCGTCGGGGCCATCGTGGCGCTCACGCACGGCTACGAACCAATTGCCGTCGGCGCTCGTTCGCCCGTCGGCATAGCGATAGCTCGAGGAGGTCAACTGTGTCTCAGCGCCCGAGTCGGCGTCGAGGCGGAACACCTCGCCGCCACGAGAATCGTCGCTGTAATAGAGGACGCCATCGGCCACCCACCAGGCGCCACCGCCGTACTCGTGAACCCGCGTGCGAACGCTCGCGTCGGGCCCGGTGATCTCGGAGATCTCGCCGTCGCGCCAGCGGACAATTGCGATTCGGCCGCTCTCATTGGGGCGACTCTCCGCCCAGTACACGTCGTTGCCATCGGCGTGGACCTCAGAGATTCCGACCGCCCCAGCGATGAGCAGTTCGGTCGTGATGGGTGATGCAATCGACATGACGGCAGTCTGCCACCCCGAGGCTCCATTTCAGGGACCAAGGCACAGCGCGGTAGTTTCTACCTATGAAGGAAGAGAAGTCGACTGGCACCCTGGCTCGTGAAGCATTTGGTTTTGGCACGCCCGACGCGGAGACCGCTCCGGGAGCAGCCTTCGCTGGCTCACTGCTCGGCGGGCTCATCGTGGGCGCGATCTTCTGGATCTTCGTCAATCCTGAAGTTGGAATTCTGGTCCTTCTCTTCTCGCTCGCTTCGGGGATCTTCCGCGAGGTAGCCCGCTACCGAAGCGCAAAGGCTGCGGCAAAGGCTGCGAAGTCGAGAAAAGGCAA
>CAZTDG010000278.1:0-2728 GCA_964612655.1 uncultured Acidimicrobiales bacterium
GCGCTATCGCGAAGGTCATGAAGTACTCGTCATTGTTGCCCCACCCTTGGCCGGTGGCCGGGTCGACATAGGGGTGAGGGCGCTCACTTCCGGGAAACGACAACAGGGTGATCTCGCCCGAGTAGTCCGCCCACCCGCGCCGAACTGTCACCGGTGGGCACCAGCTGGGCAAATGGTCGAGCGTGTCTTCGGTGACGTCTCGTAGTTCGATCAGGCCATAGTCGGGCATGACGAGTTCGACGAGCGCACCCATCGTGCGCAGGACGCCGACGAGTCCTGAGGAGGCTTCGCTTAGTCCGCCGACCTTTACAAGTGGGGCAAGTTCGGTCGTGGCGAAGAGAACCTTCGGCCCGGAGGGTTCGCCCTCGAGGAGGTTTCGATCAATGCGCCGTTCGTCCACATCGTCATTATCGTCGAAATAATTAGTGGCATGAGTGACAAACTGACATATTTTAGTAAATCGCAACGCGTAAGTCGCGGACCCCCCAAGTAAAGCGGACCCGCCCCAAGTAAATTTGGGACCGAGCGGCTCGTTGCTGTACCGAATCCCGATCGAAGAACGGCGCCCGCAATAGCTCACAAATCGGCCGATCAGGACGATAAGGAAGCCATGTCAACGGCAGAGAACGCGCCCCCCGCCTACCCGACCATGCCATCGTCGATTGAAGACCTTGGTATCACTCCATCGCTGATCGAGGACATCATTCTCCAGCGCTTGGTGATGGACGGCCGGTCATCGGTAACCCGCATGGCCCAGGCCACGGCACTTTCGGTTGGCGTCGTCGACTCGACGGTAGATGGGCTGCGACAGCGCCTGCTCCTCGAGATCCAAGGAATGGACGGGCGTGACTACATCTTGGCGCCTACGGAGAAGGGCAAGACCGAGGCAGCCAACCGCGCGGCAGCCCTCTTGTACGCCGGTGCAGCTCCAGTTTCACTAGACGTGTACACCGCTACCGTCGAAAGTCAGCGCGGCCGAGCGCCGATCAATGCCGCGACCTTGGAAGAAGCGTTTAACGATCTCATCATTCCTCCTGGGTTCTTCGACGAATTGGGTCCAGCCCTCGTCTCCAAGGGCGCGGTCTTCCTGTACGGGCCTCCCGGCACCGGTAAGACCAGCCTCGCGGAACGCATGATCAAGATGTACAAGGACCCCGTCCTCGTCCCGAGAGCGGTCGAGTTTGATCAGTCGGTCATCACGGTGTTCGATCCATCGATTCACGAGCCGATCACCCCTCAACCTGAAGGCCTTGACGCCCGTTGGGTGCTCTGCCTGCGTCCGTGCGTCATCGTTGGTGGTGAGCTCACCGGCAAACAGCTCGAACTTGAACGAGATCCATCGTCTGGTGTGTACCGGGCTCCGTTGCAGATGAAGTCCAACAACGGCATTTTCGTGATCGATGACTTCGGCCGTCAGAAGATGACCCCGGAGGCGCTCCTCAACCGCTGGATCGTTCCGCTTTCTCGCGGTATTGATTTCCTGACTCTCGCCCACGGCGCGGCGCTTACGATTCCATTCGATGCCAAGGTCGTGTTCTCGACCAATATGCGCCCTGATCAGCTGGGCGATGATGCGTTTGCTCGTCGTATCCCAAACAAGGTGTATGTCGGCTCCATCGACGATGCTGCTTTCGATCAGATCCTCGCTGCTGTCTGCAAGGGCATGGGAATCGGCTGCAATCAGGAGTCGGCGAATTATCTTCGCAACCTCATTCGTGAGCAGACCGGTACGGAGCTTCGTCCCTATTACCCGGCTGACTTCGGCAAGACCCTTCTGGCGATTTGTGACTACGAAGGTCGGCCAAAGGTCATGGACCGTGACGCCATTGATCGTGTCGCGAACATCTACTTCACTCGCAACGACAACGCAGAGGTCTGGGAGACCCAAGCAGACGTCGCCGCGTAGAGCAGGCGTGCGGCTGCGCGAGTCGTTAGTTAGTTCGTCGCGGGCTAGAGCGCCCGTACGACAGTGGTGTGGTAGCCCTCTGCGCCATTTGGTTGAGGAGCGACAACAAACGGTGACTGGGTGAATCCGGCCTTGTCGGTAGCGCGCACTCGCATAACCCATTCGCCTGGGGTGGCCTCCCACTCGTGTCGCCATTGGACCCAGGTTTCGTCGGATTCGGCGTTTGCGAGTTCTACTGGAACCCACTCGTCATCGGAGAAGGCTTGGTTCCCACGAACGACGTCAGCGTCTTCGATTGCGATCTCGACTCGCTCGATGCCGATCGTGGGTGACCAGGCGACGCCACCGATGGCAGTGGTTCCGCCGCTGTTGACCGTTGCTCCGCTGACCGGAACGTCGATTCGTGACTGGGTTTTGACCGGGCCTTCCTTGCTCCAGCCGCGAGGCATCCAGAATCCGTCGACGCCGATCCAGTCGGTGATCGAGATTCGTTCGATCCACTTGGTGGCCGAGACGTATCCGTAGAGGCCAGCAATTACTAGGCGGGCGGGGAAGCCGTGATTGATCGGAAGGGGCTCACCGTTCATCTGAAGTGCAAGCATTGCGGTTCGGCCGTCATAGGCGAGTGGTAACGGGAAACCGCAGGTGAAGCCATCGACTGACCGGCTGAAGAACTGGTGCTGGTCGTTGGTCGGGTCCTGGACGCCGGCTTCTTCGAGAAGTTCGGTTACCGGAATACCGGTCCAGATGGCGTTATCGACGAGCTCGCCGCCGATGGGGTTCGAAACACATGACAGCGTTACTTCACGGACCGTCTGGTCT
>CAZTDG010000279.1:0-229 GCA_964612655.1 uncultured Acidimicrobiales bacterium
CCCGCCGGAAGCAACTACCGAATCGTGCTCCTCACCACCGACAACGCCGGCAACACAGCTACGGCTGCACAAAACGGTCAAGCCACGTTCAGCGTCATCGGCGATACCACCGACCCATTCGGAGATATCACCACGCCAGCCGATGGAAGCACCGTCGCCCCTGGCCTGCGCGATATCGAAGGCATCGCAACCGACGACCTCTCCGGCGTCAGCCGAGTACGCGTACGCA
>CAZTDG010000279.1:329-2663 GCA_964612655.1 uncultured Acidimicrobiales bacterium
CCCGCCGGAAGCAACTACCGAATCGTGCTCCTCACCACCGACAACGCCGGCAACAACGCCTTCGCCGCACAAAACGGTCAGGCCACGTTCACCGTCCAGTAGCTGGCTAGCCGGTCAGGGTTGGTTAGCTCTCACATGCGACGGCGCTAACGACATTGCGGCACTCGTCGTTGCCCGCTCCGCCAATCGCGGTATTGGCCTGTCCGGCTCCACCGCGCAGTTCGTCGTCGCCCTGTCCGCCTCGAAGATCGTCGTTGTGGCGTTGACCGAACAGCACGTCGTTACCTTGGCCACCTAGAAGCACGTCGTCGAGTAGCCCGCCACGCAATTCGTCGTCGCCGGCATCGCCGCGCAAGAAGTCGATGCCGCGGCCGCCGAAGATCAGGTCGGCACCGTCGTCGCCGAAGAGCGAGTCTTCGCCGTTCTTGCCACGCACAACATCGTCGCCGTCACCGGCGAACACCACGTCGTCACCAGCTCCAGCGTCGATCGTGTCGTTGCCTCCGCGACCGCAAATGAGGTCGTTGCCGCCGTTGCCCCGAATGCTGTCGGCCCCACCCGTTCCGATGATCACGTCGGCACCATCGGTACCGGTCGGACCGTCGACGGTTGCAGCGTGACCATCGCACAACATCGATCCGGGGAGCGAGTTCGTTACGAGGTACACCAGCCCGTTGCGCTTGCTCGAGATGTAGAGCTCGCCGTTCACGCCTTGGCCGAATCGCACATCGGCACGGCCCGAACCGTCGTAGTTGGGTGAATCGTTGAACACGTCACGCAGATCGGACCGCACTAGCGGCGCTGTGAACGGGTTCGAGTCGTGGTCGAAGCGAATCGACGGCGCTGCCACTGGCGCTTGGGTGAGCGCAGATGGGGCTTGGCCTGGGTTCAGCGAGGTAACTGCGAAGGTGAGTTCGTCGTAGTTGGTGTGGAAGAGGCGCCCTGAGGTAGCGAAGTCGGCGTGGAAATACTCGCCGTCGAGGTCCGAGCCGTTCTCGATCACGTGCGATCCAGCGATCCCCTGTCCGGTGAACGAGTCGCCGACGACGCCGTCGTGACCCCACTGTGCGGCCGGGAAGGTGAAGCCGAAGTCGGCCTCATTGGCTGGCAGTGCCTGCACCCCGGTCACCAATCCGGCCCCGACGTGCACGAAGGTGCCCTCCCTGCGGCTCCACCCGTAGTTCGCTCCCGGCTCGATGAGGTTGATTTCTTCGACGTTGCCCCGACCCACTTCGGCCACGATGAGCTGGCCATCGCTGTGGAACGACAGGTGGTGCGGATTGCGGTGCCCGAGCGAGTACACCTCGTCGAGCATGGAGGAGTCGCCCACGAAAGGGTTGTCGGCGGGAACCGCGTACCGGTCGCCGTTGTTTTGCTCAGTTGGGTCGATGCGTAGGACCTTGCCGAGAGCATCGCCGTTCTGTCCCCCACCCAATGTTGCTGCCTGGGTCGAACCGTCGCCGTGGGCGACGTAGAGCACCCCGTAGTCGGCATCGCCGGGTGAGGCGAACGGGTTGAACGCAGCTTGTTTGATCGCGTGGTCATAGACGGGCATGCCCACCCGGAACACTTGGCGGTAACTGTTCGGGTCGACCTGGCCGCTCGCAGGATCGATCTGCCACTCGGCCAGCACGCCATCGGCGATGATCGGGTTCGACACGTTGCTCAAATACAGATCTGCGCTCAGGTCAGCTGAGCGGGTCTCCATGTGGGTGGTGTAGAGCAGACCGTTCTGTTCGAACTCGGGATGAAAGGCAACCGCCCGCAAGCCACCCTGTGGGATCGATGTGTTGTCGAGGCGCCGTGGCGTGACCGCTGCGATCGTGGCCTTGACGTCGAAGAACAACTCCGCATCGCCCCGGCCGTTGATCTCATAGATGCGGCCGTCGAAGTCCTCGACCACGAAGAGCCGTTCGCCGGTCGTGGCGAAGTGGTTGAGCCGGGCGGTACCGCGGGTGCTGTTGGGAATCTGGACCCATGGAGTGAGTTCTATCTCTACCCCACGGTTGATGATCGGGTCGGCGATGGGGTTCGCCGCTGCGGCGATGCCCATCGTTGCGCCCAAGGTTGCCACCACAGTGAAGGCGGCAATGGCGAGTCCAAAGCTGGATCGAATCATGAGAAAGCTCCCGTCGCGCCCACGGAGTGCACACCGTAGCCGTTCGCGTTACCGAAAGTCTCCGCGGCTATACGGAAAGCCCAACTAGCGATCAGCAGTGGCCGAGTTCGGTGGCGGCATACTCCGCTTCTGCCGCGGTGTACAGTTCTCTATTTACACGTCTTAGCAGACGCCGAGGACTTCGCCGGCGTGTAGTGCTTCGGCCGGGGTGAACT
>CAZTDG010000280.1:0-2659 GCA_964612655.1 uncultured Acidimicrobiales bacterium
GTATGCGGCCGGCGATGAACCACATGTCGGGGGCGACTTCTTGCTCGACGCACCGCTTCCGATCGTGCTCGGCCTTGGTCTCGTCTGGGGCTTTTGGGTTGTGGCCGACAGCGCCCAGTTCTCTGCGATTGTCACCGAGGTCGTCGATCCTCGCTACGTGGGAACTGCACTCACTGTTCAGCCGGCCGCCGGTTTCATCCTCACCGTATTCACCATCTTCCTGCTGCCTGTGGTGCGCGATGCATTTGGGTGGGGATGGGCGTTCTTCTTACTGGCGCCAGGGCCAATCCTTGGTGCCTGGGCAATGCGGGCCTTGCGGCTTGGCCCACGATTCGTCCCCGAGCCTGAACCAGAAACCGAAATCGAAGCGGTCTGGGTTAGCCCGTTCTTCTAGCGGCTAGGACGAGTAGTCAGGGTGGTTGCGTTCAACGTCTCGAACAATGGCTGTCCAGTCGCGATACATGTAGCCATGACCAAGGTCGTGCTGCTTCTTGGTGAAGCGACACGTGTCGATGTCTGGAGTGACCGGGTTGTTTGTGGTCGACAGCGTGGCGACCTGCATTTGGCAGGCGACTTCGGCGTAGTGCATGGCGCTGAAGGCCATCGGCAACGTTGCGCCGGCGGTCAGTAGCCCGTGGTTATCGAGCAGCAGCAGTTCGTGATCAGCGAGGTGGCGAACCAAACGCGGGCCCTCGTCACCGTCGAGCGCAACGCCTTCATAGGTGTGGCGTCCAAAGTCGTCGTGGAAGCGCAAGGCGTGCTGCGATAGCGGCAACATGCCGTCGGGGTGGTTGCACACGGCAACGCCGGCAACGGTGTGGGTGTGCATCACGGCGTGCACATTCGCGTTTCCGGCCAGGATCGCTTCGTGAATGGTGACCCCGGCGGGGTTCACGGTGACGCCTTCGGTGCGAATCGTGCCGTCGAGGCCGAGCTTCACCAGATTGCTCGCCGTGACATCGTTGAAGAAGAGGCCCTCGCGCAACATCAAATAGGCATCGGGCTCGCCCGGCACGCGGAGGCTGAAATGTGTGGCGCCAAGATCGGTCCAGCCGAGGTCGCTGGCATAGCGATACGCCGCTGCGAGCTCGACTCGTGCCTCGGCCTCGGTCGCCGGTGCAGTCCATCGTTCCAACATCACTGCGGCACCTCCCCGGTGATGGCTAGACGGTACATTTCGCGGCGCGATCCGCCGTAGTCGGCGATTGCATAGTGGGTGGTCGAACGGTTGTCCCAGATCATGATCGTGTTTGGTTCCCATACCAGCCGAGCCGTCATTGCCGGTGACTGCGCCCAATCAAAGAGGAACTGCAAGATCCCGGCACTCTCGTCTTCGGTGCATCCCTCGATCTGCACGGTGAAGGCCTGATTGACGAACAGCGAATGTTCGCCGGTGTCGGGGTGCGTGCGTTTGATCGGGTGAAAGTGTTCGATCCGGTCGAGTTCGGCGCCGAAGTTAACCGCTGCGTAGTCGCCCTTGCGGGTGATCGGCGCCTTTTGACCAAGGCCGGTCGCTGCGTGCAGGCATCGCCGTCCGTCGAGCATCTCTTTGAACGCTGGCGACAACATCTCCCAAGCCAGCTCCATATTCGAAAACAACGTGTCACCACCGACCGCTGGGATCTCCTTGCCCCACAACACGGTGAGGCCACCGGGTTGTTCGAGGTATGTGCGATCGCTGTGCCAGTCGCCGCCGAAGTTGTAGGACGTGTCGTCGGATTCGCGGATCAGGCCCATGATCTCTGGGTGCTCGGGGATCAGGGTCTTGACGAACGGGTCGACGGCGAGATCGCCAAGGCGTGCACCAAAAGCTGCATAGTCGGCAAAGCTGAGGTCGGCTGGTTGCCCGCGCAACATGATTGCCTTGTAGGTGTGGAGGAGCGAGCGAATCTCCGCGAGGCCACCTGCGTCGAGGTCGGTGACATTCAGCCCGTGAACATAGGCGCCCATGGCTCCGGCGACCGGGCGTACCTCGCTGTTGAACCGTGCCGCAGCGTCGAGACAGTAGAGCTCACCCACGATCCGATGTAGGAAAGGATTCTCGTCGACGAACAGGTCTCCGCAGCGACCGAAGGTCATTGTCTCGGTCGGCGAAAGTACGGTTCGTTCGTCGCAGAATTCTACGGTAAGGCTGTTGTCGGTGACCGCGTTCATAATGTCATGGCCTCGGAGCGTGCCGGATCGATGCAATGTAGGTGAAGGTATGGCCCATCAGTCTCGATCAGCGCGGACAGGGATGCGTATCGGCGTCGCATCTGTCAGCGGCGCGTCCGGGGCGGGACCGATGAGTATGTCGTCGGGTACCCCGATTCCGAAGTCTGAGCATTTTCCGCCGATGAGCGGTGGTGACCGGTTGTCACCGCTAACGGCGCGTATTTCGGCGATAAATTCTTGACCATTTGGGGAGAAACTGCTGCCGTGGGTCGTCGCAGAGGTTGCTACCAATTCGGTTTCAGTCACCGCTTGAAACTCGAAGGTGGTGACGATCTCATGATGATCTTCGCCCTCACCGTTGTCTGTCCATGACCACTGATGTTCCCAGAACAGTGGCGTGGCGTAGAGGAACCCATCTATGACGTATCTGACGCGGACCCTGGTGGGTGGTTGACATTTTCCTGAGCCGGTTTGGTTTGGGATGATGGTTGCTCAGAGCCTCGAG
>CAZTDG010000281.1:0-2645 GCA_964612655.1 uncultured Acidimicrobiales bacterium
CACCTACCGCGGGCGACGCACCAGTTGCCCCAACCCCGCTAACCCCCTCAACCGCTGAGACTTCAGCTGCCCCCGAAGAGCCGCCCCGCCGGGTTCGGGCATCTCAGCTACGCCAGATCCTCCGTGATGGTGGCTCGCTCGACGACCACTTGCCAGGGGCACCAACCGAGAGGTCCGGCTCAACGAGCCGCAGTTCCGCCCTGCGCGAACTCATCGGACAGCTCGCCAACGACTAGAAAACCGCATAGAAGGCTCACGGCCGATGGGCGTTCCACCGTTGGGCCTCGTACACTTTCACGTGTGAACGCACCGACGTGGAACCCACAGAGCTGGCGAAACTTTACTGCCCTGCAGCAACCGGCATGGCCAACTGATGGCGACCTCGAGCAGACCCTAAAGATCCTTGGCGACCAGCCGCCGCTGGTATTTGCTGGCGAGGCTCGAAACCTCATCGAGGAGCTCGCTGCGGCGAGCCGAGGCGAAGCCTTCCTGCTTCAAGCTGGCGACTGTGCCGAGTCCTTCGATAGCTCTGCGGACAGCATCCGCGATCGCCTCAAGGTCATTCTGCAGATGGCGGTCGTGTTGACCTACGCCGGCGGCATGCCGGTAGTGAAGGTCGGTCGAATCGCTGGCCAATTCGCCAAGCCACGGTCATCGGACATGGAAAAGCAGGGCGACGTTGAGCTGCCGTCATTCCGTGGACACATCATCAACGACATTGGCTTCTCCGAAAGCGAACGTCGACCGCAGCCAAACCGCCTGTTGATGGCCTACAACCGTGCCGCGGCCACGCTGAACCTCGTGCGGGCATTCACCCGCGGCGGCTTCGCCGACCTGAGCCAAGTTCATCAGTGGAACCAAGAGTTTGTCGCCGACTCCCCAATTGGCGAGAAGTACGAACAACTCGCACAAGACATCGAACGCTCGCTGTCGTTCATGCGTGCGTGCGGCATCGACCTCGGCCGCGACAGCTCGCTCAACGAAGTCGACTTCTACACCTCGCATGAGGCGCTGCTGCTCGACTACGAAGAAGCCCTCACTCGCAAGGACTCGCTCACCGACGACTGGTACGACTGCTCCGGGCACATGCTGTGGATCGGTGAACGCACTCGCCAGCTCGACGGCGCCCACATCGAGTTCCTACGCGGCGTGAAGAACCCACTCGGTTGCAAGATCGGTCCTACGGCGACGGTCGACGATGTCGTCGGCATTTGCGAAACCTTGAACCCTGACAAGATCGAGGGTCGAGTCACCCTGATCACCCGCATGGGCGCAGAGAAGATCCGAGAGAACCTCCCTCCTCTCCTCACAGCCGTCAAGGAAACCGGGCATCCGGTGCTGTGGGTGTCTGACCCGATGCACGGCAACACCTACACCGCTCCCGGCGGACACAAGACTCGCCACTTCGATGCCATCGTCGACGAGATCGCTGGGTTCTTCGAGTCTCACGAGAAGGCCGGAACCATCGCAGGCGGAATTCACTTGGAACTCACCGGCGACGCCGTAACCGAATGCGTAGGTGGCGGCGACAACATCGGCGACGACGACCTCGCCCAGGCTTACGAGACCATGTGCGACCCGCGCCTCAACGGCCGCCAAGCACTAGACGTAGCCTTCCGCGTAGCCGACATGCTCGCCGGCCGCTGACCCTTCCTGGTCTTCCCCCAAATTTGCGCGCTCAATGGCAAATAGTGCCGTCAGGCGCGCGAATTTGAGAGAGAGTCAGAGGTCTCGGCCGAAGCTGGCGAGGGTTTGACGGGCGACTTCGGCGTCTTCTCGCGTGAGTGTTTGGGCGACACGGGTTTCGGGGTCGAGACATACTCGCCACAGTTCGCTGGCGTTCAAGCCCGCGATGCTTTTGAGATAGTCGTGGTCGATACCAGTCATCTTCCGTTCGCGCATCTGGGCAACGATTCGCTCTCGGTGCGGTGCCGAGTATGCGTACACGAGCTCGTCGAGTTGGTCGGTGTCGATCGCAAACAACGGCGCTCGTACACGCTCAAGTCGTCCAGCCGAGATGAGCTCGGGCATGAGGTAGTCGAAGGCCAGAAGCAGAAGCGCGCTGGCGTGGATTCCGTCGGCGTCACCATCGGTCAGGAGCAGCACTCGGTCGTACTGCACCGAATCGAGATCGAATGCCTCTCCACACCACGCGCCGACAGCTCGAACGATCGAGCGAAGTTTCTCGTTAGCGAGGATCTCCTTGTCGGAGGCCCGTTCGACATTCATGGGCTTGCCTTGCACCGCGAGGATGGCTTGGGTCTGCGGGTCACGGGCAATCACCGCTGCATTCGCAGCCGAAATCCCCTCAACAACAAACAGCTCCCGAACCCCCTCACCCACATCGTTGGCGCATGGGGTGAACGCATCTGCGGCCACTAACACCGCCTCCGGCGCAAAGGCTGCGTGCCGTCTGAACGCTCCCCCTGAAGGGGAGGGAATCGCCTAGTTGACCGAGGCGCCAAAATTGGCGGCGGAGCCGCTGGCGCCGAGGTCACACGAGGTTGTCGGCGAAGCGTTCTAGTTGGCGTAGGTTGCGCACTTCGAAGATGCCGTCGCAGTACTGGCTGTACTCGCCGATGATCGAGTCGCCGGTATCCCAATAGCTCTTGGGCTCAGGGTTTAACCAGAACACGTTGCGGGCC
>CAZTDG010000282.1:0-2596 GCA_964612655.1 uncultured Acidimicrobiales bacterium
CCTCTGGATTTAGTAGAAAATAGTTGGACATCACTATTTGGGGTTGCGCTATTCGAACCGCGGGCCCGGCGCGGCTACGGACGCTTGTTCGAAGCTCATTGCGGAGGGGACTTTCGGTGACAATCCGAAATACGATGACTAACAGTGACCAGGGGGATACATGGCTACATCTAGGACCGCAGAAGCTGACGACATCGTGATTTTGGACGGCGCTCGAACGCCCGTCGGACGGTTCAACGGAACGCTAAGTTCCTTCAAGGCAGCCGAGCTCGGCGGGTTCTCGATCGCGGGCGTGTTGGAGCGAACCGGCGTTGCGGCAGACGAGATCGATTCGGTCGTCATGGGGCACGTCCTGACCGCCGGCGAGGGCCAATCGGCCGCCCGCAATGCTGCGGTCAAGGGCGGCATCCCGATGTCGGTCAACGCCACCACGGTCAACAAGGTCTGCCTCTCGGGAATGCAGGCGATCAACTACGCGGCCATGCAGATCATGACCGGCCAGGCGACAACGGTGATCGCAGGCGGTATGGAATCGATGAGCGGTAGCCCGCATCTGCTCATGAAGAGCCGAACCGGCTATGGCTATGGCGACGGGCAGCTCGTCGATTCGCTCCAGTACGACGGACTGACGTGCGCCGTCGAATCACGGATTATGGGCGAAGCCACCGACCTCTACGCCGGAGCCGAGTCGATCTCACGCGATGACCAAGACGCATTCGCCGCCGCATCACACGACCGTGCCGCCCGGGCGATCAAGGACGGGATTCTGCGAAGCGAGACCATCACGGTGTCGGTGCCCCAACGCAAGGCCGACCCGATCGAGTTCGCCGACGACGAGGGAGTCCGCGCTGGAACCGACGCGGCATCGCTGGGCAAACTTCGCGCTGCTTTCGTCGGCGACGGAACCATCACCGCCGGCAACGCGTCGCAACTTTCCGACGGCGCATCCGCGATGATCGTCACCAGTCGGACACACGCTGAAGAGCTCGGTGTCGAACCGCTCGCAACCATCCTTGGATACGGCATGGTCGCCGGACCCGACAACGCTTCGCTGCTGCACCAGCCATCACGGGCCATCTCCGCTGCGGCTGAGCGTGCCGGGGTATCAATCTCCGATATCGACCTCTTCGAGATCAACGAGGCATTCGCAGCCGTGGGGCTGGCCTCAGCCGACGAGCTGGGAGTCTCCACCGATGTCATCAACGTCAACGGCGGCGCGATCGCGGTCGGCCACCCGCTCGGTATGTCCGGCAACCGAATCACGCTCACCCTCATGCACGAGTTGCGTCGTCGTGGCGGTGGTATCGGGGCCGCGGGGCTCTGCGGCGGCGGCGGTCAGGGCGATGCCATCATCGTGCGGGTATAAGCCCTATGGCCGGCGGGCCTTGAACAAAATGATATCGATAACTGTGTTTCGATAAATCTGTGTAAAGCGTAGTTCGCCGGATTCGACCTCTCGTTTGCCACTGTCTAAGGTGTTACCCCAGTCACATCACGAACTCTGGGGGAGTACACGTGTCCGTTGATTATCACCATCTGATGTGTTCTTCGGCGGTCGCCGGTGTCTGAGACGGTCGCAGATCCCAGCCCACCGGATGGCTTGGACGAAGAAGCCATCGCCAAGGCGGAGGCACTCCTCGACGAGGATGCGAATCTCGTCGAGATCGAAGCCGAGAAGCCGGCGACTGGTCTATGGGCCGTCGCCGCAGGCTTCTCGCGGGTTATTGACGCCGTTTCAGGAGCCTTTGGCAAGATCTCCCAAGCGCTGGTCTTCCTGGTCTTTGCCGCCGGCATCCTCAATGTGACGCTGCGTTACATCGGCCGAGCCCTTGGTCAGCAACTAACGAGCAACCTCTGGATCGAGGCGCAGTGGTACCTGTTCGCCCTCATCGCGCTACTCGGGCTCGCCATCGGTGTTCGCGACGGCGTTAACCCTCGTGTCGACTTCTGGTACGCCGACTTCTCCGTGAAGAAGAAGGCGGCGGTCGACCTCTTCTTCCACTGGGGACTCCTGGCCTTCAGCTTCGTGGCCCTCCGCGTCAGTTGGCCCTTCGTCGAACGGTCCATCACTAACCGCGAAGGCTCACCAGACCCCAATGGCTTGGCGCGTTGGCCGCTCAAATCCGTCATTCTCCTCGCCTTTGGCCTCTTCTTGTTCCAGGTCATTTCTGAAATCATCAAGTCGTCGCTAACCGTCGCGGGCCGCTCTGGCCGCACGGAGCGCTCCACCCCCTACCGAGTCGAGTAAACCTCATGGACCTTGGCGTATTTTTTGCGCTGTCGATGTTCGCGATCTTCATGATCATGATTCTGATCGGCTACAACGTTGCCTTCTCCTTCGGAGTCACCGGCCTCGCGTTCTCGATTCTGGGCGACCTCACCGATACCTTCGAGCCCGGACGCCTCGCCCTGCTGCCATCGAACTGGTTCAGCGCAGTGAGCGACCAGACATTGTTAGCTGTCCCATTCTTCGTATTGATGGGGGCGATTCTCGAGAAATCAGGACTTGCCGAACGGTTGTTAACAACCGTCGGCATGTTGATGGGACCAGTGCGCGGTGGTGTTGCTGCCGCGGTCATCATCGTGGGTACCTTGC
>CAZTDG010000283.1:0-2595 GCA_964612655.1 uncultured Acidimicrobiales bacterium
ATCCGTCGCCTAGCGGCTCCTCGATGCTCGGCTGCTAGCCAGAGGCCGCGCCCGCTCCCACCGGCTTCGCAGCTGGGAGCTACCCGCGAGTTCCCCGGGCTTCGCCCTCCAGTCGTGAAGGCTTAGCCGCCCCGGCTCCGCCGATTATGGGCGGCACGCGTTCACTCCAATTATTCGCCGCAATCGCACCTTCGCTTCGCTCGGGGTGCTCTGCGGATTTTCGTGGGGGATCAGGCTCAGGTGTCCACGGATTTAACGACTTGGTAGTAGCGGGCGGCCCTAGCATTCCACTCGGCCTATTCAGCGGACCTAATCCCGTAGACGCCGCCTCGGCGGGTTCCTATGACTATGTTGCCTTCCCAGACTGCGGGGGTGGATTCGATGCACCCGTCGTCGATTTCGAGTTCCCAGAGCTTGGGTGGCTCGCTGCTGATGTTGGTCGCATCGAAGGCGTGCAGGGTTCCGAAGCAGTCACCCATAAGCAGCACGTCGTCGACGACCACTGGTGACGCCCAGAGGTGGAATCCGAGGCCGATGTCCCAGAGACTTTCGCCGGTCTGTTGGTCTACGGCACGGAAACGGCCGCCTTCGCTACCGAAGATCACCGCACCACCGTGGAGCGCTGGTGTTCCCCAGATGCCGGTGCCGAGCCCTTGGTTCTCTTCCACCGACCACACGAGGGCATCCTCGCCGTCTTGGCTCGGATCCAGTTTGAAGAGTTGGCCGAGCTCCCGAGAGCGAGCGGTGCCACGTTCGAACTCGGCGCCAACGTAGAGCATGCCTTCCTCGTCGATCACGATGGAGGCATCGACGTCGTCGCCAACCCAATAGCGGAACTCCCGGATCGGGTCACCACCGTCGCGCAGCGGAGCGAGGTCCCATCCTTGAACCAGTCCACCGGAGTTTGCGAAGTACACGGTGTCGCCGCTCACGGCCACCGAGTTCTCGATCGAGACGTTGTCGTCGCCAGCTGCTGCGAGCAGTTCGGCATCCCAGCCCGGCGCACTCCAGATCAGCTCAGGGTCGACCTGCACCAGCCCGTCGTCACCCCATTCTCGATTGAGTTGAATGACGTGAATCCGACTGTTCTCGCCGCCCACGATCAGGAAATCTTCTAGGACGAGCCCGGCACCATCCCAGTCGTTGTTCCACAGGGTCTCCCCGACCGACTCGGCATCGAGAGACCAAAGCTCTCGGGGGTCACCGTTGTCGAACGCGATGATGCGGAATTGGTTGTCACGCGACCCGGTGTAGACGAGTGGGAAACCATCGGGGTCGATCGTTACCGAACCCTTGATGATGTCGTTGGTCTGGAACCTCGGGAGAATCGGCTCACCGGTCTCCGCGTCAAGAAAGTGCACGGCCCCATCGAGCGCACCGAAGACCGACCAAAGCCTGCCATCGAGCCGGAACAGCGCAGACTGACCCGTCCACCCGGTGCCACACCACGTTCGTGTTTCGGCCCCCACGGTGGACTGGCGGCAAAGACCGCCGCCGCCCTCTTCTGGGAAACGCCACTGAACCTCGGGGTTCTCGGGTACGGGGCCGCGGCCGTAGAAACTTCGGGTCGGTGAACCTCGGAAGGTCAAGATGCCGTCGAAGTCCCATGGCGGTTGCAACCCAACCATCCGCGGATCGACGAAAACCGAATCGTCAAAGACGATGCCGGGAGCAGCCACTGGAGCGGCTTGCTCTTCCGCGAGAACCTCTGGTTCCTCGGTCTCTCCACCGGTGACGTTGGAGAGCAGCTCCTGAGTTTGGGTTCGCACTGCGTCGCCGACCGGTGTGGCCGCCAACGTCGTGGCACCCACCGCGAGCGCCCCGATCGCGAGGTAAATGCGAAGCCTTCGAGACTTGCGGACCGAACGATTTCGACGAACCGGTCCAGCTACCGGCGTGAGGTTGTCAGGCGGCTGAGTCTTGTTGTCAGGTTTGATGGCGGCCACAGGCGCTAGGAGACTCGAGCTTGTACTTCGGTATCTACCGGAGGAAACGGCAACTGTGCCGTTCCATACGCATCAAGCGAGCGGATTGCCCGCTCCGTCTCACGGTCATAGCGCTCATCATCGTCAACCTCTGTTTCGACATCGTCGTCGTCAGAGTCGTCACTTCGTGCAGCATCGGCTCGACGAGCTCGGTCGTCGTCTCGATCTGGACCTTGGAACGCGCGCCGCAACAAGGAACCACTGCTCAGTTCTGCCTTGTCGCCAGTGTCGTCTTCGCCATCATCGACGAGCAGAGGGCGTACGGGGGCATCGCTTTCGCTCTCCACGAGGAACCACGGCCGCTCGCGACTGGTTGAGCGCTCCGAACTCGGTGTAACCGGAGTGGAACGCGGAGCGGCTACAGCAACAGCCTCAGCCTCACCGGGTTCGGTGACCGACTGGTCGGCACTGCTGCGCTCGAGCTCCCAACCCGACGGCACGACGAAACGATCACGATGGGTGCCACAAAGGGCCAATCCGTGAAGTGACTCACTCTGGTGCTCAACGACGCGACGATCCTCGCGAAGAATATCGAGCCAAAAGGTGGCGGTTTCGCCACACGTTGGCTTCGCGCAGAGCCGGGACATACATCTGAGCCTAGCGCGAAGGC
>CAZTDG010000284.1:0-2531 GCA_964612655.1 uncultured Acidimicrobiales bacterium
CTCTATGCACTCACGATGATCGGTGTGCATCTCAGTCGCATTGGTGAGGAGCTGATCATTTGGGCGAGCACCGAGTTTGGGTTCATCACGCTCGACGATGCGTTTAGCACCGGCTCGTCGATGATGCCCCAGAAGAAGAACCCCGACATCGCCGAACTCGCTCGCGGTAAGGGTGGTCGCCTGATCGGCAACCTCACCGGATTCCTCGCCAGCGTGAAGGGTCTGCCGCTCACCTACAACAAGGACATGCAGGAGGACAAGGAGCCGCTGTTCGACGCTGTCGACACGGTTCGTCTCACGCTTCTTGCGCTCGACGGCATGATCTCGACCACCACGTTCAATACCGACGCCATGGCCGAACAAGCGAGCTCGCCCTATGCGGCGGCTACCGATCTGGCCGAGTACCTGGTGGCAAACGGTATGGCATTCCGCGACGCTCACGCAGTCGTGGGCGAGCACGTGCGCCATGCCCTCGAAGGCAAGGGTTCACTCGTGGACCTCGTTGCCGCCGACGAACGCCTTGGCGCCGAGGCCGCGGCGATCCTCGAACCAGGTGTATCTGTTACCCGCCGGACCACCCACGGCGGAGGGAGCCCTGAGGCAGTCACGTCTCAACTCGACCGGTTCCGCACCGCCATTTCCCCAGACCAGACGGGCGATCCCGATGTTGTCCCGTTGCACGTCGAGGACAGCGCCGATGAATTGGCTACCGCATCAGTCGTTGGTCAGCTTCGAGTAGCGATCGCCGAGAAGGATCGTCGCATCGAGGCCTTGCTGGCATCGGCCCCCAAAGCGTTGCCGGCATCGTCGCCTCCCAAAGCAGGGAACGCCGATGATCTTGCGGCAGCTCTCAGGACCATCAAGGCCCGAGAGGCACGCATTGCCGAACTTGAAGCGGCGATGCCCGTAGAGGCCCGCTACATGGCAGCTTGGCTGTCTGGCGCGTGGAAGTCCGGTACGACCAAGCTCGGAACACCAGGTATCAATCACGCTGACGACCTCAAGGTCATCAGTGGAATCGGCCCACAGATGGAAGATGTTCTGGTCGGCCTCGGCATCAAGAGCTGGGAACAGCTCGCCGACCTCGATGCGGATGGCATCGCACAGGTCGATGCCGCTCTAGAGGACTTTCCTGGCCGCATCACCCGCGACGAGTGGGTGCCTCAGGCGAAGGCGATCATGGACAACGGCCACAAGCCGGTAGTCCGGGCGCCAAAGAAGCGTGTCAAGAAGAAGACTTCTTGGCAGAAGGGCACAACCAAGCTCGGCACTCCGGGCGCTCGCCACACCGATGACCTGAAGGTGATCAGCGGCATCGGCCCGAAGATGGAAGGCATCCTCAACGACTTCGGCATCACTGCTTGGGAGCAGGTGGCTGCGCTCAAGAAGGGTGAGATCAAGAAGCTCAACGACGCACTCGAAACGTTCCCGGGACGTATCGAGCGTGACGAGTGGGTGCCTCAGGCCAAGGACCTTGTGAAGCGATTCCCCACGGTTAACAAGCGAACTTCTTTGCAGATGTGAACAACTGACCGCGGGTACGCTGCTACTTTATGAAGTGGCGGTTCGGGCTATTGATAGGTGCAGTCAATGCGTGAATACAAACGATTCTCAACGGGTGACCCAGCATTGGTTGGTAGCTCCGAACCTCGGGCCGCGTGGCATCACGTTGCGCCGATCCACGTTGACGAACTTGAGGACGTGAAGCGTAAGTTCTTTGAACTCACCGCACTCGAACCGGGTGCCCTCGATCGCAACACCATGCCTGGCCACCTGACCGGTTCGGCCGTGGTGATGAACCATGACGCCACCGAAACGATTCTGTTGTTTCACACCAAGCTGCAACGCTGGCTGCAGCCCGGTGGACACGCCGATGGCGAAGCGAACCTTGCCCGCGTGGCGCTGAAAGAAGCGACCGAGGAGACCGGGATCGAGGGGCTTCAGATCGTCGACCCAGCCATCGATATCGACATTCATCGAGTCGAACCTGGCGACATGGAACCACACGACCACTACGACGTCCGGTTCTTGGTGTTTGCTCCTGCAGGCGCCCAGCCGGTGAGCAATCAAGAAAGCCAAGACATCCGTTGGGTGCGCGTCGATCAGCTCGACGACTACGACCTAGACGTTGGTCATCTCCGCCTCATCACCGCCGCCCGCGCTGTAGCCGATCTGCTCCTCACCGAATCCGCGGAGTAGCAGCCGTATATGCGCTGGCGGCGCGTAGGCGGAGCGCTCATCTCGATGCTCGTCCTGGCTACGGCCTGTTCGTCGTCGTCGGCGCCGATCGGATCGTTCGAGGTCGATGATTAAGCGCTGATCTGGGGCGATCGGTCGTTTGAAGAGCTCTTTAGGGATCTGCGAGCAGTGCCGGGGTTCACCGACGACGTGAACGCGGCCCTGACCCAGGTCGGACCAATGGTCGAATTGCCCAACCTTCCAGACGCAGAAATTCTGGGTGTCGAGACAAGCGCTGGGACCGCGTGCGTCCTGGCGGATGCCCCCGCCGAGTGCGAGGACCTATTGGCCTT
>CAZTDG010000285.1:0-2527 GCA_964612655.1 uncultured Acidimicrobiales bacterium
GACCAGCGGTTGCCCGATAGCGCGTTGGCTGTGTCGACGAGTTCGTCGCCGACAGCCTGACGGTAGTCGGCGGGGTAGGCCCGCATCACCCATCGATAGTTGGATCCGCCGTTGCTGCTCATGCCGGTGCTCCTGACGGACCCGCACCTGTCGGGCCCAGCCCGATAATTGGAGCGCTGACCTCGACGATCGATTGCATGCGCTGGGATTCTGTGGCTGCCGTCGTGCGGCCTTTAGGGGTGATTCGGTAGTTGCGTCGGAGCCGTCCATCGACTCGTTCTTCGCTCGCTACTTCAATCTGTTCTTGGTTGACGAGCCGGTCGAGTGCTCCATAGAGCGTTCCTGCGGTCATCTTGACCCGCCCGTTAGAGAGCTCTCCTGCACGTTGCGCGATGCCGTAGCCGTGACGCTCCTTTTCGTGCAAGGCCAGGAGAATGAAGTAGGTGGACTCATGCATAGTGACACGATATATCGTGCCACGTACTATGACAAGCGAAGAATCTCACCGATAGGGATACGAAGACGACTCTGATCCGTCTACAACTAGTAGTGAGGCAGATGATCAACGACCGCGAGATAGCCAACGATGGTGCAGCGCGCGCTGGTGACGCCCATGCGTTCGGTCAATTTCTACGCGCTCACGATCGGGACTTCCGCAATGTCGTGTGGTCGGTGTTTCGATCTCCAACCCACATCGACGATGTGATGCAGAGCGCCTACGAACGAGCATTCTCAAAGATCGGCACCTTCGACGGACGGTCATCGCTGAAGACATGGGTGTCGAGCATCTGTTATCGCACGGCGATCGATCATGCTCGTTATGAGGGTCGGCGGCGTCATCAGTCGGTCGATGACCCCGACGCTCCGGTCCACGACGGCCAGGCGCTCGATGGCGGTGTTGATGTGGCGTTGCTCATTTCTGATCGTGACCAACTCGAACGGGCGATGGCTTCGCTTAACCCCGAAGAGGCAGCGATCCTGACCATGACGGCGGGACTCGGCTATTCGTTCGACGACGTTGCCGAGGTCATGAACATCAAACGAGGCACCGTCGCCTCTCGAGCGAGCCGGGCTCGACGACGCCTGCAAGAGGAGCTTCAGTCATGAGCGACGAGACGAACGAGAACGACGTGACACCCATCCCCGAACTCGACAACCTGGCTCCCGCTGCGGGTGCCGGCTACTGGGAGAGCATCGATGCACGCCTGGAAGCATCATCTCTCGAATCTGCGGATACGAATGCCGAGGTCATCCATCTAGATGGCATGGCCGATACCCAAGACATCATCACCCCAACCTCGGCACCGGAGGGAGGCTCGAATGGTCCACTCTTGCTAGCCATCGCTGCGGCGGTGGCACTTGTTGCAGGTATCGGCATCTTCGCCCTGCTTGGACAAGATGAACCAACGCCGCTCGACACCGCCGACACACCCGGTCAGCTGAACGACGCTGAGGGGAGCGACTCCGACGGTGAGTCGGTCGACGCGGCGCCTGTAACCGACGCGAGCCTGCTGGGTTTCTGGCTGGCCGTGGATCTCGATCGGGGAGCAGACGACCCGATTCCGACCGACCGGGGCTTTGGGCCGTTGCTGTCGCTCAGTCGAGAAATCGTGGAGGACCCAGTCACGCTCACTGAGTCCGAGGAGAACCTGGTCGGTACCGCCGACTCGTGCAGTACCCAGTTCGGCGCCTTCGACTGGGATGCCTCGGGTGGGTTCAACGCGTTCGCTTTCGAGACGTTGCTCGACACATGCGAGCAAGACGATGAGTTCAATCGGGCCTTTGCCGACGGGGTTGCCGCTGCGACCGCGTGGACCATCACCGACGAGGGAACCTTGGTTCTGAGCGGCCCAGACCTTCGATTCGAGTTCGTGGAGAGCAACGAGTTCGGTGACAACGTCGCTGCAGGGGAAGTTCCAGCGGAGCGGGCACAACTGAACTTCTTCCGGTTCGAGACTCCCGACGGCAATATTCAATGTGGGTGGGACCGGTTGGAGACGCTCACCTGCCGGATCTTGGATCAGACGTGGGAGATCCGCGACGCTGATATACCCGAAGGCGGCACCTGTCCGGCCGACTTCGGCTCCGAAATCGAACTCACCATCGGTGGCCAGCCGCAATTCACGTGCGTCAGCGACGTTCCCGGTTACCTCCTCGACGCGAATGGTCAACCAGCAACCTTCGAACCACTAGCTGACGGAGACGAGTTCGGATTTGGCTCGATCCGCTGCAGCAGCCCCGACGGCCAAAGCCTGACCTGCTTTGATCAGGAAACCGGGGCCACGTTCACGATGGACCGAGACGTGTACCCGTTCGGTCCAGAGCTATCCGATCTTCAGCGGGGAACGGTGTCGCTGGTGCCCGAGGTAGAGGACGTACAGGGAACGACGACCGGAATCGTCCCGAACCACTTGGTCGACATCATCGTGCCGGATGGATGGGAAGTCTTTGCCACGCCAGCGTCGCTTGCGGTCGCCAGCTTCGACTCGGGGTCGAGTGTGGAGGTGTCGCGGACCGTGGTCGACTC
>CAZTDG010000286.1:0-2494 GCA_964612655.1 uncultured Acidimicrobiales bacterium
CGATCACGGGCTTGTTGAGAAGGTCGTTCGGTCCGTTGTCGCCGTCGTTGGGATCGTTGTCTGTCTCCCCATCACTACCAAGATCGATTCCGATGCCGCCGTTACTGTAAATGCTGTTCTGCGAGATCCGGGCCTCGGTTCCGGCATCATCGACAACAACCCCGGCCCCAGCGTTGTCTCGAATCGTGTTGTCGACGATCTCGACATTGGTAGACCCAGCAATCACTGCAACGCCATCCGCACCGCCGTCCACAATGTTATTGCCGCGGCCAGGCTCACCGATCTCCACAAACCTTGCGCCATTGGAGATCATGATCTGATCGTTCCCATTGCGGGCGATCGTATTGTCGTAGACGAAAACCTCTGACGATCTGATGTCGATACCGAAGACATCGTTGGCAGAAATTCTGTTGAAGACAATCGTTGTGTCTACAGCCGAGCCCCGTACTTGGATACCGGTGCGGTTCGGTCGATCGCTTAGCCCGTCTGGTGCGAGACCGATGGTGTTGCCGGTGATGCGCGTGCCGTCGGTTCCAAAGTCAGTGACGATGATGCCGATATTGGTGCTTTCCGAGATGACGTTGCGGGAATCGCCTGACCCACCAATGTCGGCATCACGCGCGCCGTTGGAGATCTGGATGCCGTTGGTATTTGGACCAGGGGACCTGTCTGGGAAGACGCCGAAATAGTTACCGGTGAGCTGCACGAGATCGGCTTCTACCACTGCTCCAGTGTTGGGAATATTGACGATCGATAATCCTCGTAGCGCCGAATTGTCTGCACCCGCCGCGAACGTGAAGCCGTCGTCGCCGATGGCTAGACCTGTGCCATCGACAATGACCTCGGGTCGGCCGTTTGCGTGACCGGGTTGGGTGGTCGCATCGATCCTTGTTGTGGTCGTGACCGCCGGCAGTTCACTAGCCAGCGAAATCGTCCAGACCCCTGCGGTGTGGTTGGCATCGGTGGTCGGGATAGCGAAGTTGATCGTGGTCGCGGTCGGATCGAAGTTCGCCTCCTGGATAGCCGCGCGGAGCGTGCACTCGGTTTGTCCAGAGATTGCACCGGTGTCGCACACACCGTCGCCGACATTGGCGTCCGGCAGATCGCGGGTCGAGTTCACACTTGTAGATGACAGGGCGAAGAGCGCTGGGGCCAGCCCTGCGCCCGCGACAGCCAACACCACCAAAAGCTTGGCGATGATTCCACCGGTCGGACGGTTTCGCCGTTGACCCCGTCGAGCCATGGCCGAATTTCGCGCTGCCGTACTGAATATGAAGCTGTCGAAGCTCACACTCTTCTATCGACAAGGAGGCGCGATAACCGAAATTAGGAGGCGTCAATTCGTTGCTAATCCCCAAATATTGAGTCGCTTGGACTACAAAAGCGGCCAAAAAGGAGCTCAACCACCAGTTTGTTCGCATCAGACTCTGGCCAGTAGCCCGGCCATATGTATCCCTCGAGGCTAGAAACCGGTGAAGTCGCCCACGGGTAGATCCCGCGGTACCCTCCGCCCTATGACAAATCTCGCGGCACGTCTGGCCGCTGGCGAACGAATCGTGATCGATGGAGGCACTGGCTCTGAAGCCGAATACCTCGGTGCCGGAACGCTGCGCGGCTCATGGACAGCGACCATTGCACTCGACCATCCCGACATCTTGCGCACCGTCCACGAGAGCTTCATCGACGCAGGGGCTGAGGTGATCTTCGCCAACACCTATGCATGCTCGCGACACGTTCTGGCTCAGGTCGGCCACGAGGACAAGTTCGAGCATCTCAATCGCGTCGGGATCGAGTTGGCGCTCGAAGCTCGCGAGAACCGCAAGGCTCCACACGTCGTTGTGAGTGGTTCGATGTCGACGACCGAGCAAGGTGGAGAAGTACCACCGCCTGAGGTTTCGTTTCCGAACTACGTAGAGCAGGCCAAGATCCAGATCGATGCTGGCGCGGAAATGATCGCGCTGGAGATGATGCGCGATGTTGCGACCACACGGACCATCCTGGAAGCGACCGCATCGGTTGATGTACCGCTGTGGCTAGGCATGTCGTGCATCGTCCAAGACGGAACGCCGATGCTTTACTTCGGTACCGACCCACTCGAAGACGCACTCAAGTTGCTCGATGACTACAACATCGAAGCGCTCTCGATCATGCACACCGAAGCATCGGATGTAGATGCGTGCCTCGATGTGGTCGACCAGTACTGGAATGGGCCCACCGGGGTCTACGCACAAGTCGGCACCTGGGACGGCAAGAACTGGACGTTCGACCCAACGATCTCGCCCCACGACCACGCCGAACTCGCAAAGGGCTGGTTCGATCGTGGTGTCCAAGTAGTCGGCGGCTGCTGCGGCATTCGCCCCGACCACATCTCGGCGCTGAGCAGCCTCGGGTCGAACTAACTCGCACCCCTAGAAAATCTGTGGATCCTCGGCGTGTCCATAGTCCGCTGAGCATCCACAGAAAATGAAAGAACCCCCGGCCCAAAGGCCGAGGG
>CAZTDG010000287.1:0-2485 GCA_964612655.1 uncultured Acidimicrobiales bacterium
GACGATGGGTGTGGGTGTGGGCGCCAACGGTTACCAATCCCGTGGTGACCGCATCGCGTAGGCCAGCCCAAGAAAGGGGCTTGCCGTCCGCGGGAAAAGGCTTGTTCGAGTCGATGTGATCGGTAGCGACGTACACGATTGCCGGCAACGAAAACTCGACTAACAGCGGCACGACCTCATCGAGAAAGTCCGCTGTTCCGTCATCGAAAGTGAGCACGACATGGGGTTCCGTCGGTGCCACCCCTCGTAAGTCGGTGACCGTTTCGTCGAGGGTTCGGACGTGGTAGGCGGCCCGAATATGGGCCATCTGTCTACGGAACATTCTCGAATCGAGATCGACAGGGCTCACGGTGCGACCACCCACACGGTGATATCCCAAGATGACCGTCCCTGAGCGCGTTGGGGTTACATCGTCGATCGCGAACGCCAACTTCTTGGCCACCGAGCGCGAGGTCGTCGCTGTTGTTTCAGGGAGAGATGTCGTCATTGTTGGCCAATCGGCCTCGAACCTGTGGACATGAGCCAAACGAACTATGAGACCCTCGGTCCCGCTCGGCCATTACGATCCCTCAGCGATGGATGGGATAGAGATTCGTGTCGCGCAACCCGACGACTTCGACGACATTGTCGAGGTGTGCTCCGCGTCGCTCGGGTGGAAAGATCCCGACTTTGATCGCGCTCTCTTTCGGTGGAAACACGCGGCAAACCCATTTGGTAGGTCGCTCATCATGGTTGCTGAATTAGATGGGCGACTGGTCGCCGTTCGCCCCTTCATGCGTTGGCGTTTCCGCCGGGGGGACGACATCTTGACCGCGGCACGAGCCGTCGATACCGCCACTCATCCCGACGCTCGCGGCAAAGGATTGTTTCGCACGCTCACCGAGGCGGGCATCGAACTACTTCGCGAGGAGGGGGTCGATTTCATCTTCAACACTCCCAACGACCAAAGCCGACCGGGATACTTGAAGATGGGGTGGGTCGAGGCTGGCCAGATACCGGTGGGGTTTCGCCCCCGCTCGCTGTTCACCTTGGCCAACCTGCGCGGCGCACGAGTTCCTGCCACCAAGGCCTCTCTCCCGATGGACTTCGGGCTTAGCGTCGAGGAGGGTTTGGCGGCGACCGCACTCGATGACGGTTCGGTCGAACGCTGGGTCACCGACCACGATCTCTCCACCCTGCGTTGGCGTTTCAGCGAAGGACCGGTCACCTACCGTTGGCTGCCCGGCCCCTCCAGGAGCGGCGTAATCGTGCGGGCCCGCCGCCGCGGTACCGCCACCGAATTGTTGCTGGCCGCCACGGTGGGTATGAGCGACCCGGGGGCCCGAGCCGGCGCCGTTCGCTCGGCGCTCCAGCGATCGAACGCGGACTATTGCCTCGGTCCTGTGGACTACCCCAAGATGGTTCCGGTCTCCCGCCTCGGCCCGCTGTTGACAGTCCGTACGGTAAACACCGCACCGCGGGTGCAAGACCACCATTGGGAACCCGGAGACCTCGAACTGTTCTGACGGAGTCGACCGACCTAGCTCGTCTAGGCCAAAAGGCCTGCAAAATCCTCAATCCCCTCCCCGGATTGCCGACTGGATCGAGAGAAATCCAGTGCTCTGCAATGCAGGGGTTGAGGAGACCATGTCCGTCCAATTCGACGAAGATCGCAGCCGACGCTTGGACGGCCGCGCCCTTATTGAAGGCGAACGGCGAGCGCTCGTCACGATCGTTGTTCTCACGGCCATCGGCACCCTCGCCGAAGCGGGCTTCCTCGTTCTGACCGCTCGCGCTGGCGTTGCGCTGGCCAACGGATCCGATGACGTGACGCTGTTCGGCGACGCCGCAGTGTCCATCGTGGTGGCACTCATCGCGTCAGCAGTGCTGGCCGTACTGCGCTTCTGCGTCAACATCACCTCGGCCGGATTCACCAGCCGCAGCATCGAACGCGCGACGGTCCGTATTCGCCGAGCCTTTACCGCCTCGTTCCTCGCAACCTCGTGGGACATCAAGCACGGTCTCGCCCCAGGACGCGTGCAACAACTCCTCAGCAACTACACCCGCAGCGCGGTCAACGTCGTCGCGGCAACCGCGAGGGGTTTGACCGCATCGATGAGCCTCATCGCGCTCGTCGGAGCCGCCCTCTCGATCCAGCCCTACATCACCCTCGTCGCCACGTTGCTCGTGTTCGTACTCGGCGCCGCGATGCTTCCTCTGCGGCGGCTGGTGAAGCGTTCGAGCCGTCGAGCAGCCGATGCTCAGGTGGCGTTCGGAACGCGGGTCAACGAGCTCGAATCGCTGGCGTTAGAGATCGACGTCCACAGCGTGCGCTCCGCAGCGGCAACTCGTGTGGACGCAGACGCGGTCGACGCGGCGGCCGCACTACGCCAGTCACAGTTCGCCCAGCTAGCGATCGGTCCGAGCTATCAGCTGGTCACCTACAGCGGAATCGTCGGTCTACTCATCGTGGGCGCCAACACCGGTGTGGACGACATCGGCACCG
>CAZTDG010000288.1:0-2481 GCA_964612655.1 uncultured Acidimicrobiales bacterium
AGAAGGATCTCGTGAAGATCGAGCACCGTCTGGAGACCATCCTCAACTACAAGGGCACGTGAGGGCCTAGCCGCTCTCGGGTGACCGAAAGTGCTCCCGTCGACACTCGTCGACGGGAGCATCTTTCGTTTTGGGCAACTAAGGGGCGTCCTGGATTCCCATCGAGATCGCCGACTGAAGTTGCGATCGCAGCGCCGTGGCCTGGGCCACACTCATGGGAATCCATGCCTGGCCGAATGCCTGCCGCGATCGGAGATTGATTGGTCCGAGGCGACCGTTCGCGATCACGTCGATTCGTTGGTTGGTCGGGCCCACGCGTCTCGAGAAGCTTTCCGTCTTCATCTTTTCTGAGGTGTTGAGCACTGCCTCGAGTGCTGCGTCGATGAACTCTGCGAGATTGACCGCCTCCTGTTGAGTGAACAGAAGATACCGAATGGCACCTGTCCCACTAGACCGAATGACAATGGGCTGCTTTTCGTTCGTCGACCGCAAAACAGCCACGTTCCAGCGAGGTGTTCGTTTAAGAGGGATCGCCGAACCCTCATAGATCGGCTCACCGCCGATGAAGAAGCCGGACGCTCCGTAACGACGCAATCGCCAGATGGAATTGCCGACCGCCGCGAATAGGGCGGTGCCGACAAAGATGGGCACAAGCGGTATCACGCTCTCGTTGTACAGGACGAATGGATCTTCGGCCAGAGTCGACCGGCCCCAACTCTCCATGTCTGGTCCGGGGAGTGACTAACCACTCCTGGGGGAGCAAAGAAGCTCCCGCTGACGTTTAGCCCTCGATCGGGACCGATAGAACAGGTCCTTAAAGGCGGCTCCGCTCACGAAGCCGGCAGCAAGCTCGGAGCCCGCTTCTAACGACGGCCCGCGCTAACCCCCCCTCAACGAGTAAAGATCACCGCCTCGAGGCCATTCTCTCCGGTTGGCCATCGAGGCGGTTTGTTCGTTTTGGATTGCGTAGAGTCACCACTATGGCCAACGAGCAAGCCCACACCTCATCTACCGTGATTTCGCAGACCATCGAACCCATGGCAAGCAAGCTCGGGGCGCTAGAGATCCGCCGATATCTGCCGAGCCTGAAGCGAAAGATGGTCGGTCCGTTCATCTTCATGGATCAGGCCGGTCCCGTCGAAGTGCCAACCACGAGCGGCGGCGTTCCCGAACATCCCCACGCTGGCCTGTCGACCTTCAGCTACCTGATGTCGGGCAGTGTTCGTCACGCCGATAGTGCCGGAAACGTCGCCACGATTCAGCAGGGTGACGTGGCGCTGATGAGTTCTGGCTCAGGAATCACCCACGAAGAAATGCCACCCAAGGTCGATGACCCCTCTCCTACCACCACGCTCGAGTTCGCGCAGATGTGGCTCGCGCTCCCCGACGAGGTCGAAGAATCCGACCCGAGCTTCCAACACGCAACAGCCGACGAGGTTCCCAAGATTGCGCTGCCCGGCGGCAACATCACGTTGACCATCGGTTCGGGCTGGGGCACAACAGCACCCATCCGAACCCCGACCGACACCGTCTTTGCTGAAGTGACCGTCAACCCCGACGGTGCCGTGCAGATCGAAGCGAGCTGGGACGAACGAGCACTCCTGCTGCTGGAAGGCGACGCCACCGTCAACGACCACCGCATCCAAACCCACGACCTACCAATTCTCGAAACGGGCAAAGACGTCACGCTGCGTTCCAGCGGGGGCGCTCGACTGCTGCTCTTCGGCGGCGAACGCTTTGCGACCGATCGCTACATCGGCGGCAACTTCGTGGCATCGTCCCCCGAGAAGATTCGCCACTGGATGAGCGAGTATCAGCTCGGCAAATTCCCGAGCATCGACCCGGCGCATCTGCACGCAAACAGCTGAGCTACCTATTCACCGACCGCTGACCGGCGTAGGCTCGCCGTAGTGACACACCCCGACAACTCGGCGACAAGCCCCGAGCTTGAGCCGATCGACCGACAAGCGTGGGTCGCACTCATCGTCACCACGCTGGCGATCTTCTTTGTGGTCGTGAACGTGTCGTCGGTGAACGTTGCGTTCCCCTCGATCCGTGACGACTTTGGTGTCACCGACGTCCAACTCAGTTGGGTCATCGGCGCCTACAACATCGCCGTCGGGTCGCTGCTCATGTTCGCAGGACGGCTCGCCGACAGCCTGGGCCGAAAGCGGGTGTTCTTACCCGGTGTCGCCATCTTCGGAACCGGGTCCGTGCTTTCCGCGATTTCCCCGGCGGTCGGTTGGCTCATCGGCGGACGCGTCGTCCAAGCCATAGGCGGAGCCGTCATCCTGGCCGCAGGGTTCGCGGTGGTCCTACCCGAGTTTCCGCCCTCACGACGAAGCACTGCCGTAGGCATCGCCGGAGCTTCGGGAGCGCTTGGCGGTGTGGTCGGGCCGGTCGTCGGATCCCTAATTATCGACATCTTCTCGTGGCGAGGAATCTTCTGGTTGAACGTGCCGCTCGTGCTCCTCGTATTAG
>CAZTDG010000289.1:0-2480 GCA_964612655.1 uncultured Acidimicrobiales bacterium
ACCCGAAGGGCGCCATTATCCGCAAACTGATGGAGGACTACAGCCGCGATCGTCACGAGAGCGGCGGTTACGACTTCGCGTACAGCCCACACATCGCGAAATCGGTGCTGTGGGAGACCAGCGGTCACCTCGATTTCTATGCCGACGGTATGTATCCGCCCATGGAGATGGACGGCGCTACCTACTACCCGAAGCCGATGAACTGTCCGTTCCACGTCATGATCTACAACAGCGACCAGCGTTCGTATCGAGATCTGCCGATGCGTATCTTCGAACTCGGCACGGTCTATCGAAATGAGCTCTCCGGCGCCGTTCACGGTCTGCTGCGAGCACGTGGTTTCACCCAGGACGACAGCCATATCTTCGCCACCCGTGAGATGGTCGCAGACGAGTTGGCGTCGCTGCTCGACTTCGTGCTGTCGGTTCTTCGGGCCTTCGGGTTCGAGGACTTCCAAGCCAAGCTCTCCACCCGGCCCGAAGAGAAGTCTGTGGGCGACGACGACATTTGGGAGTCGGCAACCGAGGGCCTTCGCAACGCGTTGGAGACCCAGGGCCTCGACTACATCGTCGACGAGGGTGGCGGTGCCTTCTACGGACCCAAGATCGACGTCGACGTCACCGACGCCATCGGACGCTCGTGGCAGCTGTCCACAATTCAGCTCGACTTCAACCTTCCGGAGCGATTCGAGCTCGAATACGTGGCCGATGATGGCGAGCGCAAGCGGCCGGTCATGATCCACCGTGCGCTGATGGGTTCCGTGGAGCGGTTCTTTGGCGTGCTCATCGAGCACTACGCCGGCAACTTCCCGGCATGGCTCGCCCCGGTCCAAGTCCGTGTGCTGCCAGTGGCCGAAGCTCATCAGGAATACGCCGAGGATCTCATCAAACAGTTCACCGAGGCCGGATTCCGCGCGGACCTCGATCCGGCTACCGATCCGCTCGGTAAGCGCGTTCGTAACGGCAAGGTCGAGAAACTTCCCTACGTGTTGGTCGTTGGCGATGATGACGTCGCCAACAACACCGTCGGCGTCAACAAGCGGGGCGTCAAAGACGTCGACCGCGATGTGGACGCCAGCGCCTTTATTGCCCAGCTCACCGCCGAGGTCGAAGCGAAGTCGTGACCGAGCCAAGTTTGAGGCTTGTGTCGGTTTCCGCGGTTCTCCGACGGAAGTTCGGAGCGTAATAGTGCTCGACAACACCCTGTCTGGTCGCGAGCAAATGTCTCGCCTGTGGGCCGGATGGCGGATCCCCTACATTCGGGCCGCAGACGACGAGCGAGCCAAGGGCCATATCGAGGGTCTGACCCTTTTCGAGGGGATCGAGCAGTCGGGTCTGCCCGACGATGTCACGTACATCCTTTGGCGTGGTGAGCACACCTTCGCGCTGCTCAACGCGTACCCGTATAGCTCTGGGCACCTGATGGTGTTGCCCAAGGTCGCTGCCGAGAACCTTGAGGATCTCCCTCCGGAGACCTTCGCCGAGTTGTGGGAGGGAGTGCGCATGGGCGTTGAGGCCGTGAAGCGTGAGTACAGCCCCGATGGGGTCAACGTCGGTATGAACCTCGGCAAGGCGTCGGGAGCTGGCGTGCCCGACCACATGCACGTTCATGTTCTGCCCCGTTGGAGCGGCGACACCAACTTCGTCACGAGCATCGCTGAAACGAGAGTTCTGCCCGAAAGCCTCAGCGATACCTGGGAACGCCTAAGCAACGCCTGGCGTGGTTAGAAAAACCACCCTCTCGGAGATCTAGGAACGGTGGACATGAATATTTCATGCTGAGTGTTCCTAGATCTGCAAGGGGCGAGGAGTGCGCGGGAATTACAGGTTGTCGACCACGTGGGAGGCGATCGCCGAAACCTCGTCGTCGCTCAGGTCGGGGAACGCTGGCATTTCTCCCGGGCCGGTGCGAACGACCCGCTCGACAAAGCTGGTGAGGGTTACACCTTGAAGATTGGGGCCAATACGCCCGGACCCATCGCTTCGGTGACATCTCGAACAGTTCGATTCGTAGAGCGATGTGCCGTCTAGGGCAAGCGCTCCAGGAGCAGCCGTGGTAGTCGTCGCGGCGGACTCGGCCTCGACTGGCTCAGTGTCGGGTGGTGCGGTGGTGGTCGAATTGCTACCGCACGCCGCGATGGTGAGGGCAGCGAGGAGGATGGCCGTGAACAACCTGTTGAGCCTCACGGGGCCCATCTGCGCGTCTAGAGCCCGTTCACATGGTTCGCGATCGCCGAAACCTCTTGTGCGCTCAAGTCCGGGAACGCTGGCATGCGCGCTAACCCGTTGACGGTCGCTGCTTCTGTTCTCGCGGTGGGGAACCCTTGGATTCCAATGCTGGAGCTACCACCAGCGTCGGCTCCGTGGCAGCTCGCGCAGTTGGACGCATAGAGCACGGCTCCGTTAGGCGCCGGGGCAGCGGTGGTGGTCGGTGCGGCGGTCGTTGTTGTCGGGGCTGCCGTGGTGGTGGTCGTCGTTGTCGT
>CAZTDG010000290.1:0-2473 GCA_964612655.1 uncultured Acidimicrobiales bacterium
CAAGTCCGCCAAAACGGATCATGGCAAGCAGCCATCCCCGCAAACGGACCCCTCACCCACACCGGACCAACCGCAACCGACTACACAATCCGCAGCCGCGAAGCCCAAACCGTCGTCAATCTGAACTGTTCGTGACAACCGGCCGGCTACGCCGGTGGCCGCTGAACGAAGCGGTGACATACAATTGTTTCATAATTTAGAACACTTTTCTGCTGATTTATAGTACGTTTCTGTTGTGGAGCTCTCCCCATTTCCCCATCAAGGACCGTTGTCCCCCGAGCAAGTCCGCGGCCGCGACGAACTGGTGGCCGACCTCATCGAGCGTGCCACCGCTCGTCGAGTAACCGCAGTTCTCGGCCCCCGGCGCTTCGGCAAGACATCGGTGTTGCGGAAGGTAGAGTCGATTTTGGAAGAAGCCAGCACGTCGACCATCTGGCTGGACCTCTACGCGGCCACCTCCTACGCCGACCTCGTGGTGCGCTTCGATACCGCGCTCGCAGCCACCAGGGGGTCCTTTCGCCAACGCGTCGACTCACTCGCCGCTTCGGCATCACTGAACCTGGGTATGTTGCGAGTGGAATTCTCGAAACCGCCCGCAAAGCGACCCGACCCAGAAGCATCACTACACCTTCTGCTCGATGTCCTTGTGAGCGCAGCGACCAGCTCGCCAACGGTGGTGATCATCGACGAGTTCCAAGGACTCACCGGCGTCCAGGGTGCGGCCGGGCTGTTGCGAACCAAGCTGCAGCACCATGTCCAAGACATCGGCCTCCTATTTGCCGGTTCGGAACCCTCGGTGATGGCATCGATGTTCTCCGACCGGGAACAACCCTTCTATGGCCAAGCGGACCTGGTGGAGATCGAACCCTTCTCCCTCGTTGCCCTGCAGTCCATTGTCGACGAGGGCTTCAGCTCGACAGGGCGAGACGCTGCGGGGCTCGCAGGCCAGATACATGATTTCACGCAAGGACATCCATATCGATCCATGCAAATTGCAGATGAGGCCTGGCGACTCAGCCCCACCGACGAGCCAACCTTGCCCGAAAGGTGGGCCGACACGCTAGAGAACATTCGACGCTCAACCACCTCCGGCCTCGAGGCGCTCTTCACATCCTTCTCGGGGGCGGAACGAGTGGTGCTTCGCTCCCGCGCTAGTGACCGCCCGCTCTTTGGGGCGTCCCTCAAGCTTTACGGCGTGTCCTCCGGCGCAATGACCGCAGCCCGCGACCGCCTAGTTGAACAGGGCACACTCACCAACGATCACGAGATTGTGGACCCGCTGCTCGCCGACTGGGTTCAGCGGCGCTTCCCGCTTTAGGCCGCCTTAGGGCTTACGGCCGCTGTAGGCGATGAGCTTGTCTTGAGGCGCGGCGTCTTGGGACACTTCCACCGCATCGCCGAAGATCCCCGGACCGCGCACCGCATCGCCGAAGGCGTACATCACGTCGAGGGCCTTTGTGGCCAGGTCTTCGGGAATAGCTGCATCCACGCCGGTCGCCTGGGCAATATCCCACGCGTGGGTCAGCGCGTCGAAGAAGAACCGGCCGAGTGCCTCGTCGACGGTCATATCGCCAAAGGGTGTCTCGATCTCTTTGCTCAGCACCCCGCGGCTGTCGAGCGCATCGAGCAAGTTCTCGCGCACCTCATCCCACGTGGCTGCTGGCTGCGCTCCCGCTACCTCAGCTTCAGGTTGTTCTCCCGGGACGGGGCCGTCGGTCAGCGACGCATGCATTCGCTTCATGCCCCAGATCACGTGACCAAGCGTCTGTTTCGCCGTCCACTCGTCGTTTGGTGATTGATTGTCCCAATCGCCATCGGCGACCCGGCGCACCACGCCGTCCATGGTGTAGACGGTCTTGATGTAGTCACGCAGGTTCTGGCTCATGGATCGAACCTAACACCAGGCAACTCCACATTTCTTGAATAGCTAGTCGCCGCGCAACGTGCGATCTAGTTCGCTTCTGGGATAACGATGGTCTGCTCGGCACCTTCAGAGACGTTCCAATGGAAGTCGAGGGCTACGACGCTGTAGGTCACTTCACCGGCGGGCGGGTTCGGATCGATGAACGATATTTGATCAAGGTTCCATGTGGTGGCGATGTTCTCGGGTTCGACACCATCAACCCCGCGAAGAATCCGATAGGCGTGAAGCTGGAAATTCTCTTCGGGAGGAGTCCAGGAGACGAGCACTCCATCGGCGCTGCTCGTAACCGAGAAGTCGACCGCCTCAGGAGCCGTCTCGTCGGTGATAGCGACGGTCTGGTGCCAGCCGACCGAGGACACGGTCCCGTCTACTTCCATTCCTAAGATCGCGTACCAGTAGGTTGCTCCCTCGGCGACAGCATCGTCTTCGAAGGTCCCGTTGAAATCGGTGGTTGCCAAGAGCGTGTCAGCAGTTGCTGTCTCGAGGGCAGGCGGTTGGTCCGCATCGGAAGCAATGCGGTGAAGCTCATAGGAGGCTGCACCCTCAGGA
>CAZTDG010000291.1:0-2465 GCA_964612655.1 uncultured Acidimicrobiales bacterium
CTTTGGCCGGATTTGAGTCCCACACGATGCCGCCGCCGACGCCGTAGGTGCCTCGACCGTTTTCAAGGTCGAGCCAGACGCTGCGGATGATGACGTTGAACTCCCACCGGCCGTCGGGGGAGAGGACGAATACCGAACCGCAGTAGGCGCCTCGGGGCGAGGCTTCGAGGTCCGCGATGATTTCGGTCGTGCGGTACTTGGGGGCGCCGGTGATTGACGCCACCGGGTAGAACGATCGCAGGGTGTCGACCAAGTTGGCGCTGCTTTCGGCGACGACAGTGGAGGTCATGGTGTGCACGGTGGGGTAGTGCTCGATCTCCAACAAATGCGGCACCGCCACCGTTCCCACGTCGGCGACACGGCCCAGATCGTTGCGGACCATGTCGACGATCATCACATTCTCCGCCCGATCTTTCAGGCTTGAGGTCAATTCCTCCGCAATCGCGGCGTCGGTCTCGGGGTCGAAGTGGCGTGGTCGGGTGCCTTTCATGGGGCGCGAGGTCAGTGTGGAACCGTCGCGGGTGAAGAACAGCTCCGGTGATGCGCTACACAACGCGTAGCCGCCGAAGTGCAGGAAGGCATCGTGCTTCGCGTTCTGGGCTCGAGAGAGCGCAGCGAAGAGCCCCTCGGCGCTTCCCCAGAACGTGGCGTGGCGACGCATGGTGTAGTTGACCTGGTAGGTCTCACCAGCACGGATGTGTTCACGTACCGCGTCGATGGCCTTGTCGTAGTGCGCGAAGTCTTGATCGGGTTCCCATTCGCTGATTTCGAAGGGTGCAACTTCGGGGCCATTACTCTGCGTCGGGTCGTCGAACACCCCGAAGGCCACGAGCGGGGTGTCGGGGTCTCGCAGGGACGCCACCGCCGGGTCAAAGGCTGGGCCGGCGTCGTAGCTGAGCATTCCAACTACCCATGAACCGTCCTGGGCGGCGCGTTCGGCATCGCTGAGCGCGTCGAGCACCTCGTCGAGTTCCCAAATGGTCCGGCTGGCGGTGGGGTTCGAGAAGTCGAGCCATCCACGATCGTCACCGTGCCGCACGAGGGCATTGTTGAGCGATGCGCGCGAGACCACGAGGGTCAATGTAGGCCGCTCGGGCGTCGTGACGCTGCTCCTCGGCAAAGTTGTCCTTCTCGACCGATAGCGGCCGCTCGTGGGGTTTGTCGGCCAGGTTGACTATGGCTAGGCAAGCTAAGGTGGAGCTATGGCGTATCAAGCCCCGGAATATCACCCGGCCTTCGAAGAGTATTGCGAAACGATCTTCGAACTCGCCGAGGATGGCCTCGACGTGAAGCAGGCGCGCATTGCCGAACGTCTTGAGGTTTCGCGCCCAGCGGTGTCAGAGATGATCCGCAAGATGGAGCGCGAGGGGCTCGTCGATATCGATGCGAGCGGCGAACTTGCACTCACCGACGACGGAATGGTCCTTGCCCGCCAGGTAGTCCGTCGACACCGACTCGCCGAACGATTCCTCACCGACATGCTCCAACTCAGCTGGGCCGAAGCTCATCACGAGGCCGGAAAGTGGGAACACGTCATTAGCCCCGCTGTCGAACAGGCGCTCTCTCGGGTTCTGGGCGATCCCACGACTTGTCCTCACGGCAATCCCATTCCTGGATCTGCGTACGAGGCGCCGGTCAACTCAACAGTGCTCGGTCAGATGGCTGTCGACTCGGAGTTCATCGTGGAACGGATTCCCGAGGAGCTCGAGTTCGAACCAGGACTCCTCGAATATCTCGAAGAGGTCGGCGTTCAGCCTGGTCAGAACGGCGTTATCCGTGCCGTGTCGCCCGATGGCACAACGACCATCGAGATCGGCGGTCGCCCGTTCGGAATCGGACCCTTCGCCTGCGAGCGGATCGTCGTTACGACTCGCTAGACGACTCGCTAGGGCGAATCACCAAAAACCAAGTGGCGAGAAAGCTGAACAGCACGAGTGTCAGCGCCATCAAGCCCGCTTCGGTAACAAAGGCCTCGCTAAACGTGCCGAAGATGCGCGTAGCGAGCGTCTCGAATTCGAACGGCGACAGCAACAGGCTGATCGGCAGCTCCTTCATCGTGGACAGCAACACCAGCCCGCCCGCAGCGAGCAGCCCGGGCATCATGAGTGGTGCGTCGATCGAAACGAACCGTTGGACCCCGCTCACCCCGAGGGTTTCGGCTGCATCGCGAAGACGGTCGGGGACGGCCTTCACCGCCAGCAGCGTGGTTCCCATGGCCAGGGCTGCGAAGCGAATCATGTACGCGAACAACAAGATGCCGAGCGTGTTGTGGAACGTGGCGAAGGTCCAGTCGCTTTGGTTGATGAAGAACGTTCCTGCGAGCGCCACGAGAATGCCAGGTAGCGCAAAGGTCGAGATGGCAACCGCGTTGCCGATTGCGCCAGCACGAGATCGATAGCGGCCGTAGAGCAACGCGATCGGGAGGACGAGAAGGACGGTCAGGAGCGCCGCCACGGTGCTAACCC
>CAZTDG010000292.1:0-2452 GCA_964612655.1 uncultured Acidimicrobiales bacterium
ATCCGGTGATCGACTTGAGCGAACGGGAGGTCGACGCTGCGCTGCTCGCACTGCGTGAACGCGGCCTTGTCCGAAGCCTCAAACCGAGTGGTTCCCGAGCGTGGAAACACCGTCACGTCATCGAGGAAGTACTGCCCCTAGATCGGGCATCGCTCGCCGTCGCTACGGTCCTGGCTCTCCGCGGTGCGCAGACGCCGGGGGAACTCCGTCAGCGGACCGAACGTCTCCACGAGTTCGACGACACCGAATCCGTCGAAGAAGTCCTGCTCGGCCTGGCGTCGAGGGTTCCGCCCCTCACATCGAACTTGGGTCGCGAGCCAGGGCAAAGTCAGGATCGGTGGAAACACCTCATGGGTGCCGAAGCCGTGTCAGCAGAGACCAGTCGACAGCGTTCGATGGCTGCCGAGTTCCACGAAATGCATCGGTCGGGCTTCTTTGTCTTGGCGAACCCATGGGACCGCGGTTCGGCCAGAATGCTCCAAGAGCTCGGTGCGTCCGCGCTCGCGACAACCAGCTCGGGATTCGGTAGAGCGATTGGCAAGGACGACCAAGAAACCACCCGAGATGAACTCGTTGCCCACGTAGCCGAGCTCGCTGCCTTTGTTGAGGTGCCGCTGGCCGTCGATGGGGAGCGACTCTTTCCCGAGGCCGCCGGAGGGATTGCCGAAACGGTTCAACAACTCGCCGAAGCCGGAGCTGCGGGGATATCCATCGAGGACTACGACCCCACGACAGGGGCGATCATTGCCGCTGACCGAGCGGTGGAGGCGGTCGAAGCTGCGACGACAGCGGCCCAACAGTACGGCCTTGTAGTGACCGCTAGGGCGGAGAACTTTCTGTACGGCAGGGCAGATATCGATGACACCATTGCCCGTCTTCAGCGGTACGAATCGGCTGGCGCGCACTGTCTGTACGCGCCGGGGGTGGAGACCAGTATCGATATCGAACTCATTCTCAGCGAAACTTCCCTTCCGCTGAATGTGTTGCTCACCAATGCCACTCCCCCGACCGATTCCCTCGCTGAACTCGGGGTCCGCCGGGTCTCCACCGGTGGAGCGCTGCACACCGTCGCGATGAAAGCAGCACGCGACCGAGCGAAGAGCTTGTTCGAGTAGCGATAGGTTGACCGGATGGAGATTGTCGACGAACCAGTCCGGTTGACCGTTTGGTCGGACTTCCTTTGACCGTGGTGCTATGTCGCGACCGTGCGTCTCGACGAAGTGCAACAACACTTTGGTGATCGGGTCCAGCTCGATTGGAAGTCGTTCCTGCTGCGTGTTGAACCCAAGACCAACGACCGTGACGAGTTCATCGCGTACACCAGGAGTTGGCTCAACCCGGCTGAACAAGAGCCGCGCACAAACTTCACGCTCTGGTCGAGCGACGAGGACCAACCAGCGTCGAGCGTGCCCGCGCAAGTAGCGCACAAGGCCGTGACCTTCCTCGATCCCGAGCAGGCAATGCCGTATCACCACGCGCTCTTGACGGCCTACTTCACCGATAACCGAAACATCGGCGACCCCGACACCCTTCTCGATATCGGCGCCGAAATCGGTATCGATCGTGACAAGTTCGAGTCGTTGGTGATGGAGCGACAAGATGACTTCGCCCACCAGGTCTCGGTGGAGCACAACGCCGCACTCCAACTCCAAGTACACGCGGTCCCAACGGTCGTTCTCGATGGAGGGTTCGCTATCCCCGGCGCACAGCCTGCGGAGACCTACATTCGACTAGTGGAACGTATAGAAGAAAAGCGCGGCGGACCGCAAAAGACACAGTGACCTTCACTTTCCAGCCTCAGATCATCAAGCGAGACTCCGCTATACCCCTGCGCATGATCGTGGGTGGGTGGGTCGTCGCCGTGGTGTCGATCCTCGTCTTTGGCACGGTCAACAACGTCGTGATCGCCTTGATGGGAGTGACGTTGCTCGCTGGAGGACTCTTCGCTGTCGGGCTCAACAAAGACCGCACGTGGCGAATGGTGCTTGGTGCAACCGCAGGTGCCGTCGCACTCTGGCTCGGATACCGGTTTGCGTTTGCGGACCGTCTGTTCCTCGTGCGCGATAGCCCTCGAAGCTTTCTGGAGACCGAGTTTCTCGCTTCGATCGCTCTCGGTCTCGGGGTCACGTCGATCGGTGCCGGCGGATTGCTCGAAGCCGTCCGCGCCCAGGCAGCTCCGGGGCGATCTCCGATAGCGGTGCGCGTCTATCTCATCCTGGTCGGCATGTTCATCGCTGGTGTCTTGTGCACCGAGGCGGGAGTGGCGAACACGGTGTCGATTATTGCGATCTTCGCGACCGGTGTCGGCCTTGGCGCCCTGGCCTGGCTGCGCCGCCAACGACCCGAGTCACAGTTCACCCCGCAGGGCTGAGCTTTCCGGCGATGCCTCCAGCCGTCGCAATCCGAGCCCAAGGGGGCTCTCGATGCTCGGCTGCTGGCCGGAGGCCCTAAC
>CAZTDG010000293.1:0-2430 GCA_964612655.1 uncultured Acidimicrobiales bacterium
TCGCTTTGAAGCTGAAGGAACCAGTGGTGTAAATCGACATCGAACCCTCGACGTCGACGGTCGAACCTGCCTCCAGCCTCACGTTGGCGACGAGCATCTTGTTCGTCCAGATGAATTCGGCTTCCGATGTGCCAAGGCCGAGGTCCAACGCTGCGCGGCCGGTCAAGCGATAGTTCGTCTTGCCACCGCGCCGCTCTACCTCTCCGGCGACATCGACGGTGGCCACGGTGGTGTCGAGCGTCGTGCTGAACGACGCTGCGAAATCGCCCTGCTCCTGAGCAACGGCAAGCTCGATGTCGAGCCCCCATTTGCCGTAGCGCAGCGCTCCGTCGCCTTCGAAGCTGAAGTCGCCGTTCGATTGGATATCACCTGCGAAGTTGACGTCGAACTTTCCACCAAGGTTCGAGTGGCCCTCGAACTGCAGGTAAATCAGTCCGTCGATCGACCCGAACGAGACCTCGCCACTACCCTTGAAGCCACCGATGTCCAGCGAATTCACCGAAGCGAATAGCGAGAAGTCGCCAGCGCTGCCGTCCACGAACTCGCCGTCGACATCGCGCACCTGAATTGGTTCGGCGTCTCCCCCGTCGTCAAAGACCACGCTTCCGGCCAACACGATTTCCCCGAGCAGTTCGCTTTGGATCGAACCTTCGACCTCGAGGCCGCTCTCCCCCACCCGGGCGTAGGCGTCTCCGAGCGCAAAGCCGTCGACCGTGAGTTGGATCTCTCCCTCGATCGTCGGTGCGTTCGGTGTGACGTAGTCGAACATCAGCTCACCGCTGAGGCCAGTTCCCTCGATATCGAGCTCGACTGCGAGCAGGCCTGATGCGTGTTGGATCACGCCATCACGCATGCTCAGCTCCAACTCGATCTGTTGGGTCGTCCCGAGCGTGGAGAGCCCTCCGCTGATGGAGAAGAATGCGTCCGTCTCGAGCCCAGTCGAGACGGCGAGCATGATCTCGACGTCTTCGATCGCTGCGACACCGATGTCGATCTGATCGACTGCGCCGGTGAATTCGAGGGTCGCCCCGTCTGCGCCGGCCGAGGCGAAGCCCTCAACCGCCACGGTCGTACCATCGAAATCAATGGAACTTCCGAAGGACACCTCCCAGTAAGACGGCTCGACAATGATCCCGACCGACGTCTCGCCGAGCTCCACACCACCGAGGTCGATCGCCCCGACGATTAGCGATGCGTCGATCGAGAACTCTGGGACGGTAGCTATCTCGGCATCCACCTGCACCGGGGTGCCAAGGATCTCTCCGTCGAAGAGAAGGCTGAAGCCAGGCGCAAGCGAGAATGCGCCGTCGCCGCTTCCGATTTCACAGCCGGTAGGGGCGATGCCGAGTCTCGCATGCTGAGCGGTGACTACATCACCAAGATTGATCGCGTTGGCGCCATCTGGCGCGTCCAGTTCGAGGAAGAAGCACGAGTTCGAGGTGCCGATATTGCCAGCGACAGTCGTGACCGTTGCGGGGTCCATGCCCAGCGGGTCGGCGAGCGCAGCTGGCAGTTGCGCCGTGGCGGCTACGCCAAAGGAGGCGCCGCCTCGAGCACGAACGTCAACCTGGATGGCGAGATTCTGGACGGTGAGCCCATCGACGCCAAACGCGTTTCGCCAACCGTCTTCTGACTGAAGGGTGAGCGATCCGCCGAACCCGGCGTTCGACCCGCCATCAATGGCGAATGACCCTTCGAGGAGGACCACATCACCGTCAAAGGTGAGCTCAGCAACCGTGTTCAGCGAGAACGCAGCGCCACCGTCGACAGGAGTGACAGCCAAGCCAATCTCCGACAGCCGAAGGCTCGTGCTGGCGCCAGGGCCGTCGCCCAGCACGTACCAATCATCTGGAGTCGGCACGGCGATCTCTATGTCGGGAACCGGGGCTCCCAAGCCAACAGTCGCTAGACCAACATTTGGCAACTCCGCGCCCGGCAAACCAATGTCGGGAAGCGCAATAGCCGTGAAGCCGGTAAGCCTGAACGGTTCCAGGTCGATGACACTCACTGCTTCGTCGACGGAAATACCGAAGTCGCCTACGTTGATGGTGCTCTCGTTTGAGGACAGCGCGAACGAAATTGTTGGCAGATCGACTCCTGCGATTGGCGCCGGATCATCTATCTGACCAGTGGCCACCCAGCCCTCTGGGGTGGACATGACGTCAACAATTGTCGTGACGCCGGCGATGTTGGCAGGGCCGCTGAGAGTCCAATCGAACCCGTCGCGGTCAAAGCCGATCGTGAGTTCGGCTGAGTCGAGGCTCAATCCCTCAGCAACGCTGATCGACCGCTCGACTGGGATGATCGATTCAGCTCGCCCTGTCCGCAGATCGATCTGTGCGTCGAGCGTAAATGGTGAGTCGAGTAGGTCGAGCCCACCGGACGCGGTGAGTGACAACACGACCGGGCAGTCACTGCCCCCTTCGCATG
>CAZTDG010000294.1:0-2428 GCA_964612655.1 uncultured Acidimicrobiales bacterium
GCGGTCTTGGCGAGTTGGGGTTGGACTCCCCACGCCACCAGTTGCTGCTCGACGAGGTCGGGGCTGTCGCCGAGGCGGAGCAGGGTGCCTGCGACCTTGGTGGAGCGAATGACGTCTTCCTCGTTCGGGGCCGTGCGCTCTTTGACGAATCGTTGGTGCTGTCGAAGTCGGCTCGCGTTGAGGCGGCGGATCTGACCGCTGTGTAGCGGTGGGAGCATGGTGCGCACCGCAATGGTGGTGTCGTCGACAGTTCGAGCCATGGCGAAGGTGACGATCCGGTTGACCGATCGATGGAAGGCGCTGTTACGCCCAGCGCGTGATCCAATGCCGAGCGCGTCGGCGGTCGAAGCGATGTTCAGGACTAGCCCGTCGGGTTCGGATTCGAACCGCTGGGCGATGTTGCGAAGCAGCAGGAGTGTGGACGGGCCGAGAATCGGCAGCCAGAAGGTTTCGGCGTATTCGCTGCGAGCGTCGAAACCGATGTCGTCGGTGGCTTGGTCGTTCCAGGGAAGGACGTTCACGGTTTCGAGACCGACGAGGTCTGGGGCGCTGGGGTGCATGGGACTTCTCCTAATCGAGTGAGCGGAATGCTCAATTGGTTCGCGAGGGGAAGTGCGCTGGGGAAGTATTGAATCTATTTTCAACATATCATATGATGAAAATCAAGTCCAATCTGAAGTGCGATCGATTTCGGACTTCATCGCCGTCCCGATCGGTCAAGGTTTGTGAGTTTGGATACAGTCGGCAGTGATGGCGCGAATACTCGTTGCGACCCCTGAACCCGTCGGCCGTCGAATGGCCGGCCCAGCGATTCGCGCGGCCAACATTGCCCGGGTGCTCAGCGCTGATCACGACGTGACCTTGGCGTCGCTCGCCGGCAGTGGCAAGAGCCCCGTCGACGGGCGATCCGTTTCGGGTCCCGAGGCCATCAACGGTCGCTACGACGCGGCCGTCGTGCAGGGGAGCGTGCTGTTGCGCAACCCCGATCTCGCCGACTCGTCGATCCCTCTCGCGATCGACTGGTTCGACCCGTTCCACGTCGAGGCCCTCCATCGGGGTGCCGGTGACCGAATCCGTCGAATCGATGGCATCGACGGCGCGAACGTAACGCTGCGAGAGCAAGCCGAGCGGGGCGACTTCTTCCTCTGCAGCAACGAGGCCCAACGCAACCATTGGCTGGGGTGGCTCGCCGCCGCGGGTCGGCTGAACGAGCGAACCCACGACCAGCACCCGCTGTTCGAGTCGTTGATCGCCTCAGCCCCCTTCGGAGCCGAGCGCCAAGCCGCTGGGCGGGCGAACCCGGTGCGCCCTACGCCCATCCGCAACATGTTCTCGGCTATCAGCCGTCATGATCCCGTGATCGTGTGGGCTGGCGGTCTGCACGACTGGCTCGACCCGCTCCTCGTGATCAACTCGATGTCCTTCGTCCTTGAGGAGAACCCCGACACCCGCCTCGTGTTTCTCGCCGGGCCGCACCCGAACACCTCGATCGAAGTCATGGGCATTCGTGGCGAGGCCATCGCTCTGGCCCGCGAGAAACGCCTCTTTGGCAAGCACGTGTTCTTCGTGAACCAGTGGGTCGATTACGACGAACGTCTCGCATGGGTCGCCGACGCCACGATCGGCGTCGTTGCTGACCAACTCCATCTGGAGAGCCGCCTCTCGCACCGCACCCGTCTGCTCGACCACCTCATTGTCGGTCTCCCGACGGTCACGACCGAGGGCGACCCAATGGGTATGGCAATGGTCGAGGCGGGCGCTGCCGTCGCTGCCGAACGAACCGAGCACGCATATGGCACCGCCCTGGCCTCGTTGATCAACGACGACCGGCGACTGGGGGAGATGGGTCGCGCTGGGCGCGCCATGGTTGCCAGCTTGAGCTGGGAGGACACCCTTCAACCGCTCATCGAGTGGGCGAAAGACCCCAAACCCGCCGTCGACCGCGCCCGCCCTCGCGGCGACGGCTCGAACCCGCTCGGACGAGTCGGTGATCGCATCAAGTTGCACCTCGACGACGGCGGCGCCAAGCAAGTACTTCAACGCGGCTTCGACGCAGGTAAGCGACGGTTCGGTAAGTGATCCGCGCCGATGCTCGGTTGCGAGTTGTGCTGGTCAACTACAACGGCGGTGATCTGCTGCAACGGGCCGTGCGCTCGGCGCTCACCTCCCAATGGCCAGGCGAGGTCGACGTGGTGGTCGTCGACAACGCATCGACCGACGACAGCCTCGCCGCCATCGAGGAGCTCGCTGGCGTCCACGTCATTCACAACGAGACCAACGAGGGCTTCTCAGCGAACAACCACGGCCTAGCCGACCTCATCGGCGACGAGTTCGCCCTGCAACTCCCCGAACCTGACGTGGTGGCGCTCCTCAACCCCGACGCTGTCGTGCGACCCGAAGCGTTCCGGCGTTTGGCCGGGGTGCTCGA
>CAZTDG010000295.1:0-2421 GCA_964612655.1 uncultured Acidimicrobiales bacterium
CATTTAGGGACTGTCCCTAACTGTCCCCTCAGGCGCCGTATTTGGGTGACGGGCCGAACTCGTTTGTTCCCTTGTCGCTGTCGAGGAGCATGAAGACGAAGAGCACGATGTTCAACAGTGGGATGAATCCAAACACGATCATCCAGGTGGCCTTGCCGCTGTCGTGCAATCGCCGGACCTGAGCAGCGAGCGTCGGGATGAACATTGCTATACCGAACACCGCAATCAAGATGCCGAAGATGATGCCCAGAGCATTGGAGATTGAGCCGAGGACCCCAGCCAGGATGCCCAGGACCACAAAGATTCCGAGATTCACCAGGATGAAGGTCCAGTACTCCTTCCGCCGAGCTCGCCCGTTGAAATCGGCGAACTTCGTCGTGACGATGCCCTTCCAAATATCAAGGGCCCCGCCCTCGACCCCACCGTGAACTACCGATGCTTCCACCATTATGTTTTCCTGCCTTTGCGTCCCTATCTGAGACTTACGTCACACTATCGCCTGAGGTGTGCGGGAGGCGAGTTGGAGGAGGCTAAGGAGTAGTCCCAGCTGTTCCAGAGAGAATTTCGTTGAGCGACACGGGGCGGTTTTCGGCGATTGAGCGGTGAGCGGCTTCGCCCATCGCCACGGACCACATGCCGTCTTCGAGGCTGACGAGGGTGCCGAGTGCTTCCACGGCCGCTGCCCCGGCGGCGCCCCCGCCCGCTGCTCGATGAGCTCGAACCGCCGCCGCGACGTCCACGTGTTCGAGGTAGCTCGCGCCGTGGTGCAGACCCTCGTGCTTGATGGCGTCATTGGAGATCTCGCGGGTCTCGACCTGGCCAATGTCGGGGAAGCCCTCGCCGGAGCGAGTGCCAAGGTGAAGCTCTGACGTGGGGATTCGTGCGTCGAGCTTTCCCTTGTCGCCCACGACGGAGAGTTCCTCTTGGTCACGGGTCGCCTCGGCAAACATGCAGAGGTCGAGCAGTGCTCGCTTGCCGCTCGGGTAGTCGATGATCACGAAGGCGTTATCGAGGATGTCGCTGCGCTCGCCGTTATAGACCTCGTCGAGATGGTTCACGTCTTGTGCCCCAGAAGCGAAGACCTGTGAGGGGCGCTCGTCGAGGATCAGGTTCATCAGGTCGAAGTAGTGACAGGTCTTTTCGACAAGCGTTCCGCCGGTGTTTGCGCTGAAGCGATTCCAATTGCCGATCTTCACCAAGAAGGGGAAGCGGTGCTCGCGAATGGCGACCATCTTCGGGTCGCCCACGTATCCGCCACGCACCTCGTTGATGAGCGCTTCGACAGCAGGCATGTAGCGATATTCGAGGCCCACCCAGATCACCCCGTCATATCCGTCGGACTCGGCGATCAGAGCTTGGCATTGCTCGGCGGTGATGCAAAGCGGCTTCTCGCAGAGCACGTGCTTGCCCGAGGCGATCACGTCACGCATGACATCGAAGTGCGTGAAGTTTGGCGTGACGATGACGACCACATCGACGGAATCATCGGCGAGTAGGTCCCGGTAGTCCTCGTAGACATTCGTATCGGGGCCCGCTGCGTCGCGGCCCGCCTGGCGAGAACCCTCGTAGGTGTCACAAATCGCTGTAACCGACGTGTTCTCAAGTGCGTGGATGTTGAGAATGTGTTCGACGCCCATCATCCCCGTGCCGATGACCCCGTATCGAAGGTGTATGTCGCTCATAAATCTTGCTCTCGTACACGCGTTGATTTATCAGGAATGTAAACGCTTGCAATCACACAGTCTAGTTGGACTACCATCATGGTCATGTCTTCAAACCTCGTTAGTTTTTCCAATCGAACTCTGGGTAGCGACGGCCCAGAGATCGGCGCCCTTGGATACGGCACATGGCGACTGACCTCTGACGACGTCGCTGCGAACCAAGAACTCATCGAGGCCGCTCTCGAAAACGGAATGAACCTGATCGATACCGCTGATGTCTACGGCCTCGATCATGGCGGCACGGGCTTTGGCCAGAACGAGGAGCGACTCGGTGAGGTACTCGCCGCGGCTCCAGCGCTGCGAGATCGAATGGTCTTGGCAACCAAGGGCGGCATCATGCCGCCGCTGCCCTATGACTCGAGCCCGGAGTATCTCCGCTCGGCGGTCGACGCTTCGCTGACCCGACTCGGGGTCGAGCACATCGACCTGTGGCAGATCCACCGGCCCGACATGTTCACCCACCCAGCCGATGTCGCCGCCACGCTCGACGAGCTGATCGCCGTCGGCAAGATCTCCATGGTCGGCGTCTCGAACTTCACCGTCGACCAATACGACGCGCTGGCCGCGCACCTGAGTGCGCCGATCGTGTCGACCCAGCCCGAGTACTCGGTGGCTCATACCCAACCGCTGCGGGACGGAACGTTCGAACGTTCCATGCGAGACGGCGTCGTTCCACTCGCGTGGAGCCCAATGGCGGGCG
>CAZTDG010000296.1:0-2418 GCA_964612655.1 uncultured Acidimicrobiales bacterium
AACACCCCCGAGATCTTCGAGGCCCACTTCGGTGTACCGATGGCCGGTGCGGTGCTCAACGCCATCAACACCCGCCTCGATGTTGACACCGTCACCTACATTCTCGATCACTCCGACGCGAAGGTTCTGCTTACCGACACCGCGCTGAGCGAAACTGTCGAGGCCGCGCTCGCACGCGTCGACCGAGACATCATCGTGATCGACATCGACGATCCGGCTGGCCCGGGTGGCAAGCGCCTCGGCGACCAAACCTATGAAGAGTTCCTCGCGTCAGGCGACCCGAACTACGCCTGGGAGATGCCCGCCGACGAATGGCAGGCGCACGCGCTCAACTACACCTCGGGAAGCACGGGTACGCCCAAAGGCGTCGTCTACCATCACCGCGGCAGCTACCTCATGTCGATGGGAACAGCGGTTGGTTGGCAGATGCCCTCGGCTCCCACGTACATGTACACGGTCCCGATGTTTCATTGCAACGGCTGGGGTCATGCCTGGACGATGGCGCTGCTTGCGGGAACCGTCGTGTGCGTTCGCGACATCAACGCCAAAGCCCTCTACGACGCGATCGCAACACATGAGGTGACGCACTTCGGTGGAGCGCCGGTCGTTCTCGGCATGCTCGTCAACGCAACCGACGACGAGCGACGCGAATTCGATCACACAGTCCACGCGATGACCGCGGGCGCTCCCCCACCCGCAGCGATCCTCAAAGCCATCGAAGCGATCGGGTTCGACGTCATGCAGGTGTACGGACTTACCGAAACCTACGGTCACGTTTCCCAATGCACTTGGCGAGACGAGTGGGATGTCCTCGATGACGACGGCCGCGCGGACAAGAAGGCATGGCAGGGCGTAACCATGCCGATGAACGAAGAGCTCGCGGTCTTCAACACCGAGACGATGGAACAGGTGCCCCTCGACGGCGAGACCCAGGGCGAGATCCTGATACGTGGCAACACGGTGATGAAGGGCTACTACAAGGACCCCGAAACCACCGCCACTGCGTTCGAGGGTGGCTGGTTCCACTCCGGCGATGGCGCGGTCTGGCACGAGAACGGCTACGTGCAGATCAAGGACCGCCTCAAAGACGTCATCATCTCCGGCGGAGAGAACGTGTCGTCGGTCGAAGTGGAGAACACCCTCTACAAACACCCTGCAGTCCTCGCTGCAGGCGTCGTAGCCAAGCCTCATGAGAAGTGGGGTGAGGTACCGATGGCCTTCGTCGAACTAAAGCCGGGAGCCGAAGCGACCGCCGAGGACATCATCTCGTTCTGCCGGGAACACCTGGCCGGGTTCAAAACACCCAAGGCCATCGAGTTCTGCGAGCTTCCAAAGACCAGCACCGGCAAGATCCAAAAGTTTGTGCTTCGGGAGCGAGCTCGCGCCGAATGAGCGACGCGCCGCTCAGCCCCGCCCAACAAGAGGTCGTCGACCAAATCGGGGCGAAGCGAGAGACCTGGCCCGAGTTCCCAGCCGAGCTCCGGGTGCAATTGAAGGAGTTCATTCGCGACGGCATTGCCGAACAGGCCGACCGTCTTGGGGATCGCAAGATCTGGGCGAACAAGCACGCTGTTGCTTCGGTCCATGGTTGCGAGAAGCGCTACCTCGCAGACCGCGAGTTCCCCGGCTGGTCGGTGCCCTTGGCTCGCGGAACCGTCGTGCATAAGGCCATCGAATTCTCGATCAACTGGCAGGGCACCCCCGTGCCCGCGGATCTGGTGGATGAGTCCATGGCCAGCCTTGAGTTCGGCGAGCAGAACATCGCGGAGTTTCTCAAGGACCTGAGCAATGCCGACCGGGCTCAGCTTCGCTCCGACGCCATCGACCTGGTGTCAAAGTTCGATGAATGCTGGCCCGACCTCAAGAAGCAATGGCGTCCGGTCACCGAGTCGAAAGTCCGAATGGAGTTCTTCGACGGCAACGTCGTTGTCCAAGGAAAGATCGACTTGACCCTCGGGCGAGCCGAAGGTTTGCGGGCGGGCAAGGTTCTTATCGATCTCAAGAGTGGCAAGGTGCAGCCCTACCACCTCGATGACCTGCGCTTCTATGCCGTGATCGAGACCGTTCGGATCGGTGTTCCCCCACGCCGGATCGCCAGCTACTACCTCGATGAGGGACGTTTCGTCGCCGACAACGTCACCGAAGACATGTTGTTCTCCGCCGCCGAGCGAATCGTTCGTGGCATCAACCGAATGATCGAGCTCGAAGTCGACGCCCCCGAACCCCGGATTGCTACGGGCCCCGCTTGTCGATGGTGTCGGGCCCTCGATGGCTGCGAGCCAGGCCAAGCGTCGCTACGCGAATTCGATGACCCGCTTGAGGATTTTCAGTAGGCCACTTGGCCCTCCCAAATTTGGCGATTTCGTTACAGACAATCAACCTTTTCGACATTCACGCCGAATCAAGAACTGTTGCGGG
>CAZTDG010000297.1:0-2409 GCA_964612655.1 uncultured Acidimicrobiales bacterium
GTGGAACATGGTCGGATCATCGAGGTCAGCCGCGAAGTAGCCGAGTCGTTCGAACTGCACTACCTGCCCAGGTTCAACATCGGCCAGCGCGGGCTCAAGCTTGGCCTGCACGGTTTCACGTGAGTCGGGGTTGAGGCTGTCGAACACGTCGGTGTCGCCGGAGCCTGGGTGTGAGTCGGTGAAGAGCCGGTTGTACAGGTTCACCTTCGCATCGACCGCCGTCGCCGCGGACACCCAATGGATGGTCGACTTCACCTTTCGACCATCGGGGGCCTGACCCCCGGCAGTCTCCGGGTCGTAGGTGCAGTGCACCTCGATCACGTTGCCGTCATCGTCGGTCACGGCATCGGTTGCGGTGACGAAGTAGCCAGCCCGCAAACGAACCTCCCGGCCCGGGGTGAGTCGGTAGTACTTGGGTGGTGGCTCGAGCTTGAAGTCGTCCTGTTCGATCCACAACTCGCCGCTGAACGGCACCTGGCGAACTCCCGCCGACTCGTCCTCAGGGTTGTTGATCGCCTCGCGAAGATCTTCTTGGCCTTCGGGCCAGTTGGTGATGATCACCTTGAGCGGGTTCAGCACCGCCATGCGGCGAAGTGCCGTGCGGTTGAGTTCGGTCCGGACGAACGATTCGAGCAGTTCGATGTCGTGGGTGCTGTTGGTCTTGGCGACGCCGATGTGGTCCATGAAGGCCCGAATCGCAGACGCCGGATAACCCCGGCGGCGCAAGCCGCGCAGCGTCGGCATGCGTGGGTCGTCCCAGCCATCGACCACGCCGTCTTCGACGAGCTGACGCAGGCGTCGTTTGGACGTGATCGTGTGCGTGAGGTTCAGTCGGGCGAACTCGGTTTGTTCTGGCTTCTCGTGAGGCAGGTCGAGGTTCTCTAGGGACCAGTCATACAGCGGACGATGGCTGTCGAACTCGAGCGTGCAGATGCTGTGGGTGACACCTTCGATGGCGTCGCTCTGGCCATGCGCCCAGTCATAGGTCGGGAACAAGATCCAGTTGGTCCCCGTGCGTTGGTGGTGCTCACGGCGGATGCGGTAGAGGACCGGATCGCGCATCCACATGTTCTCGTGCTGCATGTCGATCTTGGCCCGCAAGACCTTCGAACCATCTTCGAATTCCCCGGCGCGCATTCCACGGAACAACTCGAGGTTCTCCTCGACGGTGCGGTCCCGGAACGGGCTGTTCACGCCCGGGGTCGTGAACCCGCCGCGCTGCTCGGAAATGGTCTCGGCGTCCTGGTCATCGACGAAGGCCAGACCTCGCTCGATCAATGACTCCGCCCACTGATACAGCTGCTCGAAGTAGTCGGATGCATAGACGACGTCGTCGGGCTCGAAACCGAGCCACCGAACGTCGTCGATTATTGCGTCGACGAAGTCCTGGTCCTCGGTCTCGGGGTTGGTGTCGTCGAAACGCAGTTTGCAGAGGCCGTCGTAGTCCGAAGCGATACCGAAGTTCAAACAGATCGACTTGGCGTGCCCAATGTGTAGAAAGCCGTTGGGTTCGGGCGGAAATCGCGTTTGGACCCGAGACGAGTACTTCCCCGTCTCGTTGTCCGTGTTGATCTTTTCCCGAATGAAGTCGGGGCCGCGTTCGACGCCATCGTCGGAGGTGGTAGTCACCTGCTCAAGCCTACGAGGTTGCATCGGGGCGTTGGTCGTTCAGCCGTCGAGGTTCCGCGCCGTCTCCGATAGAGGAACGTCGGCTTTCTCGCTCGGCAGCGTCTGCACGATGCGATCACCGAGGTTTGAGGTGACGCCGAGCCAGTAGTGCTCATTGCGGTAGTGGTGCAGCCGGTGGTTGCTGGCAAGGCGTCGATAGAAGCGAGTCTTCGGGCGATACCGAGTGTGGATGAGTAGATGAGTCCACTCGTAATGGGCTAACCCAACGACGGACATGAACAGGACGGTCATCCATGAGGTGATGATCGATGCACCAACAATGGCCGCGAGCGGCACCGACCATACAGCGGAGAACGCCGCCAGCATGAATACGAACGTGAGCGCGTCTTTCCAGGTCAGAAGCGCCCACGCGACATCATGGGGATCGAGGTGGTGTTCGCGAGCCGGTGGTTGCTGGCAAGGCGTCGATAGAAGCGAGTCTTCGGGCGATACCGAGTGTGGATGAGTAGATGAGTCCACTCGTAATGGGCTAACCCAACGACGGACATGAACAGGACGGTCATCCATGAGGTGATGATCGATGCACCAACAATGGCCGCGAGCGGCACCGACCATACAGCGGAGAACGCCGCCAGCATGAATACGAACGTGAGCGCGTCTTTCCAGGTCAGAAGCGCCCACGCGACATCATGGGGATCGAGGTGGTGTTCGCGGTGCCCGGTGCCCGTTTGGAGTCGCCGCATTCGGAACGAGTCCTCGGGAGCGTGCAGCAAAGCCCGG
>CAZTDG010000298.1:0-2407 GCA_964612655.1 uncultured Acidimicrobiales bacterium
AGCGCTATCAGGGTAGTGCCGAGCACGATGCCCGTTACCCGCTTGGGTTCGAGATCAAACTCCATTGCAACCACCGCAGTAAACACCGCTGGAGGCATCGCACTTTGAATGACGAGCACCCCGAGCGTCTGGCCTTCTAGACCCAATGCCATACCGATTGCTGCTGCGGCTAGGGGAACGACGGCGAGTTTGGACACCGCTACCAGACCGAGGTCTACTTCTGCTTGAAACGAGAAGTCCTGGGAGAGCTGCATCCCGAGCGTCAGCAGCATTACCGGTATGAGCGCTCCGCCGACGAGCCCAATCGTGCGGTCGATGGCGAGCGGAAAGGTAACGCCGAGTGCGTTGAGCGCGATCGCCCCGATTGCGGCCAAGGTCATCGGGGTGGTGAGTGCTCGGCGAAAGGCCGCGCCGAAACCCTGCGCTTGTGCCGACGCTAGGGACACCCCGAGGAGAATCCCCATGCCGTTGATCACGACCATAAGGACGGCGGCTGCAGGTATTGCATCCTCGCCGAACGCGAACGCACAGATCGCCAGCCCAGCGTTTCCGACGTTCCCATACGACGACGTCATCACCGCAGCGCTTCGTCTCGATTTCGTTAACCCCAACGGCCCTGCAACGACGGACGCGAGCGCTGCGCCGATGGCCATTGCGGCGAGTCCGCCAGCGGTCAGTCTCCACACCGTTTCTCGCTCAAGTTCGGCGTCGGCGAATACGTCGAGCACAAACAACGGGCCGATCACCCAGAACGCAGCTCTGGATAACGTCGCGATGTCGAAGTGCAGCCGTGTGCCTGCCAGCCAACCCAATCCCACCACGGCGACCACGGGCCCCATGACGTTGATGAGCAGGGATACAACCCCCATTAAACGCTGGCTTGTCGTGTCGTCGTCACGGGATCGGACACTAGCTCCTAGACAGATCTGTTTTCGGGGCTAGAGCGCGAAGCGGGTGGCAGCGTCTTCGTTGACCGTGAAGCCGTGGCCAGGGCGCTCCGGGATCAACAGCTCGCCGTTAACGAGTTCGGGTTGTTCGTTGAAGAGGGGAGTCAGCCAATCGAAGTGTTCGACGGACATGCATCCCTCAAGCGAGCCAGCCAGACAAAGGCTGTGTTCGGTGAATAGATGGGCCGAGATCGGCGTGTTGTAGGCCGAAGCCAAGGCTGCAGCCCGGCGAAACTCGGTGAAACCGCCGATTCGCTGAAGGTCGGGCATCAACACGTCGGCGGCACCAGCGTCGAGCATGGCGGCCATACCGAAGCGGGTGTATTCGGTTTCGCCCGAAGCGATCACGGTGTCGAGTGCGTCTCGTATCCGTCGGTGACCGGCGAGGTCATATGCGGGCACGGGCTCTTCGAACCATCCCAGTGAGTAGGGCTCCAGCGCTCGACCGAGTTGGATCGCCGCCTTAGGAGTGAGGCTCTGGTTGGCATCCGCGAGCAGTTCGACGTCGGGACCGATCGCGTCACGCACCGCGGCGACGCGTTCGACATCGTCGGCCATGCGGTCCGCGCCGAGGCGAATCTTCATGGAGGTGAATCCTGCATCGACGAAGCCAACCGCCTCGGCTCGCAACTCGTCGATCGACATCGACAACCACAATCCTGATGAGGCATAGGTGGGAATCGATGTTCGGCAGCTGCCCCACAGCCGATGCAGTGCGATATCGAGCGTCTTGCCCACCACGTCCCAGAGCGCCACATCGAGCGCGCTCATTGCCGAGATGGTGATGCCCTTGTGGCCCATCGGGTTGATGAGGCCCCACAAGTCGGCCCAGATGCCTTCGGTTTCGGTTGCGTCTCGACCGACGATGCGCTCGGCGAGCCCCACGATCATCGCGTCGAGAGAACCGATCCGGTCACCGTTGAGCACAAGCGCGTAGCCCTGGCCCACAACGCCATCGGTGGAACGCACGTCGACGAGCACGCAGCCGATCGAACGCATGGCGTGGATCGCGGTACCGATCGGTTCGGCCAGGGGCACGTCGACGAGGCGAGTGTTGATCGATTCGATGCGCACGCTGGTCTCCTGAATCCCTAGTAGCTACTGGTGGCCGGCTACTGCTGGTAGCTCGGGTCGATCTTGTCGAGCATGCGTCGCAGTGCGGGCCATTCGTTCTTACCGAGAGGGAAGTGGTCGTACTGACGTTTTGACAGCTCCCAGATATCGGTGGGTCCAGGATCGACCTCCAACCCGGTGGCGTTGGCGGCCAACATCGCCCGGCAACCACGGATGAGATAGTGCATGACCATGAACGCTTCACCAGCGGTCTTGCCGACCGTCAGGAAGCCGTGGTTGCGCATGATGAGCGCCCGGTTGCCTTCCATGTTCTTTGCCAACCGCTCGCGCTCCTCCAAGGTGAGCGACAGCCCTTCCCAGTCGTGATACCCAATCTCGCCATAGAG
>CAZTDG010000299.1:0-2387 GCA_964612655.1 uncultured Acidimicrobiales bacterium
TGCCCGTTTCGGTCCCCGGCGAACCAGCATCGTGTTCACCACCAACGCCCCAATGGCAGCGATTATCGGCGCGGTCGTCTTCGACGAAGCCTGGACAGCCACCGGAGTTTTGGGCACCGTGCTCATCGTCAGCGGGGTGCTCCTCGCAGTCTTTTTCGGAACCCGACCTGGGCAGGTGCATCGGTTTGAGACGATCGTTGGTTCGCCACTCGTGGCTTTCGGGTGGGCGTTGTTGGGAGCGCTGGGCCAGGCCATCGGTGCGATCCTGATCGATCCAGTGCTCGACGCTGGTGCCTCGACCTGGACGATCTCGGCCATGCGGGTGATCCTCGCTACGCCGCTGCTGTGGTTGTTCGCCCGCCCCATGGATCGTGCCGCACGGGCGACTGACGGTGCACCGATGACGTTGCGCTATTGGGCGATCCTGACCGTTTCGGCCACGCTGGCGCTCGTCGCTGGTACGACGTTGTTGCTCAGTGCGTTTGCGAACGGGCCGGTTGGTCAGGCCACGATTCTGTCGGCGACCACGCCGATCATGATGTTGCCGTTGCTATGGATCACCACCCGAGAACGCCCCGGCATGGGATCGTGGATCGGAGCGATCGTGGCCTTTGCCGGAACCGCGCTATTGATCAGCTCGTAGCTCGGCGTATCGAGGCTTGATCACCTCGTTGATCAGCGTCAAGCGCTCATCGAAGGGGAGGAAGGCGCTCTTCATCGCGTTGACCGTGAGCCACTGCATGTCGAGAAGGTCCCAGCCGAACACGTCGACCATATTCTGCATCTCTTGGGTCATGGTGATGTCGCTCATCAACCGGTTGTCGGTGTTGAGCGTTACCCGGAACTTGAGGTCTTTGAACAGCTTGATCGGGTGATCGGCGAGTTCGGCTACGACGCCGGTGTGTAGGTTTGAAGAGGGGCATACCTCGAGCGGGATTCGGCGGTCGCGAATGTAATCGGCGAGGCGACCAAGTTTGTGGGTGCCGTCGTCGTTTGTGGTGATGTCGTCGATGATCCGCACACCGTGGCCCAACCGTTCGGCGCTACACCATTGCAGCGCCTTCCAGATCGAGGGAGGGCCGTAGGCCTCGCCTGCATGGATCGTGAAATGGAAGTTCTCTCGCTGCGCGTATTGGAACGCCAGCATGTGGTCGTCTGGTGGGAAGCCCTTTTCTGGGCCGGCGATGTCGAATCCGATCACGCCGCGATCACGCCAACGGACAGCCAACTGCGCCACTTCGAGGCTGTTGTTCATCTGTCGCATCGCCGAGCAAATGGTCCGAATCGTGAGGGGAGTGCCAGCGCTTGCGTCGGCGAATCCGGCCGTGACCGCCTCGACGACTTCGTCCATCGACATACCGCCCTCGGTATGCAGTTCGGGAGCGAAGCGAACCTCGGCGTAGACCACCCCGTCGTTGGCGAGGTCTTCGACGCACTCTCGAGCAATCCGGTGGAGCGCCTCGGGTTCCTGCATCACGGCAACGGTGTGGGCGAACGTCTCCAAATACAAGACGAGGTCTTTGCGGTCGGCGCCCCGCGTCATCCATTCGGCGAGTTCGCCAGGGTCTGTCGTCGGGAGTCCGTCGTACCCGATCTCTTCGGCGAGTTCGATAACGGTGCTCGGACGCAATCCGCCATCGAGATGATCATGCAGCAGCACTTTGGGTGCTGCTGCGAGCGACTCAGAAATTGTTCCTGCCATGGTTCTTCCTATCGCTCACAACCCGATCATCCAACCGTGACCTGGCAAACACGCCATTGTGAGGCCGGTCGAAGCAGGATCATCGTGACATCGCGGCTGGTGAGGTTGGAGAACACGACCGCGCCGCTAGCTCTCGCTACGGACTGATCGGGGAAGTCGAGCCTGAGCTGCTCGACGTCGCCCCATCCAAAGGAGCTGTCGCCGTCCCCGCTCACCGTAACCACATCGATCTCGCCCAACTCGCCTTCAACCGCGCCGTCGAGCAGCTGCACGACCGCATCTCGCTCAGCATCGGCCATACAATCGGCGCCGCGGAACGAGAGGGCCTGTGCTTCGGTTGTATCGCCCGCTTGAGCGACGGCAAGGAACGCTTGCCCGCTCTCTCGAACGTCGCCAATGTTGCTGTTGGCCTGCAGGCCTACAACGGCAATACAGCCGCCAACGAACAGCCCGAAGCCGAGAAGGATGCCGAAACAGCCGACGGTCTTTCCCTTCTGCTTCTTCTTTGGCTTGGAAAATTGCGGTGTGACCGGTTCCTGCCCGAACGCTGGCGCAGGTGGTGGTGTGGGTGTCGACGGACGGTCGAAGTCGAAAGCGGGGAGGGATTGGTTCTCTTCGTTAGGTGGGGGTTGACTCATCTGAAGCTCGCCGTTGGCCGGTGGTACGCGGCGCGTGCACCACATTG
>CAZTDG010000300.1:0-2360 GCA_964612655.1 uncultured Acidimicrobiales bacterium
CGTCGTCTCGACAGCCGAGCCCAAGCCCCTCAAGTTCGAGGAGCGCGCTCGTCAACGGAAGACCCCGACCGCCATATGTCGGGTCGGCGATGAGCCCCAGCACCCCGCGTTCGACAAGTCGGTCCCAACCGTCCTGCCAAAACGTGCAATCCACATCGCGCTGCGCCAACTCTGGGTCGTTCAGGTGTTCGCGCGCCCATTTGGCGGCATCGAGTTTGATCGGGTGTTCGCCATTGAGCATCGCGTCGAACGCCACCGAGTCGGTCGTCGAGTTGGGTGAGCTATCCATCGGCATCGAGTTTCGTAGAGAAGCGCAAACCGCCGAGGCGGACCGTTTCGTTCCCTCACGTTCCTTTCGCTGGGGTGCGTCGTACCACTGGTACCACGTCCTAACCTCAATTCTGCCGTCAGCAGGTCCGATGGAGGATGATCGGAGCGCCTATGTGGGCCACGGACCAGTGAGCCAAGATGGTTCGGCGAAGAAAGGCCGACTACCGTTGTTCGTGAACGCCACATGAGTCTCGCCACCCTTCTCGAGGATCAGGCTATGGTGCGCGCGGACGCGATGGCGATTGCGGACCATGACCGCGAGTGGACCTACGGCGAAGCCGCCGAGCACCGTGGTCGTCTCGCTCGAGCGTTGCTCGAGCACGGCGTCGAGCCCGGTGATCGTGTCGGCATTCACTGCAAAAAGGGATTCTTTGGTTTCGTCGCCATGCATGCGATCGTTTCGATCGGTGCGATCGCCGTACCGCTCGATCCGGCGTCCCCGCCCGCTCGCCTCGCCAAGATCTGTGAGCGGATGGAGATCGGTGTCGTCGTCTGCTCTGCGGCTGCTCAATCCATCGAATCCATCCATGGATTGCGACCTCTGCGAGCAGTTATCGGGGTCGCGTCCGAACTGCTCAGCAACCAAGGATGCGCCACGGTCGCGATGGCAGACCTCGTCGGTCTGGACCCCGTGGCGCCTCGTGCTGTGTCGGAGACTGAGCCCAGCTACATCATCACCACGTCGGGCTCCACGGGTGAGCCCAAGGGAATCGTTCACAGCCATCGATCCGCACGTGCCTACGCTGAGATGGTGGTCGAGACCTACGGCCTGTTCGCCGATGACCGGGTGAGCGACATTGCTCCCTATCACTTCGATATCTCCACCTTGGCGCTGTGGGCGGTGCCGATGGCCGGGGCCAGCAACGTAATCGTCAGCGAGCCGTACCAGCTCCTTCCGGCGAGTCATAGCCAGCTTCTCGAGGATCAGCGGGTGACCTTCTGGTACTCGGTGCCGTTCCTCATGCAGCAGTTGGTCACCAGAGGCGACCTCGAGAATCGGGACCTGTCAGCCCTGCGATGGGTGCATTTCGGGGGCGAGGTGATGGCTCCCGAGACCGTGATAGCCATGATGCAACATTGCCCGAACGCCCGCTTTGCCAACATCTTCGGGCCTGCGGAAACGAACCAGAGCACCCTCGCCGTGTTCGACTCGCCGCCACCGACTGACGCGTCGTTGTCGATCGGTTTCCCTCTGGCCAATACCGAAGTTCGTGTCCTCGCCCCTGGAGCTGAAACGCCAGCGATTGATGACTGCGTGGCCCCAGATGTCCAGGGCGAGATGTGGACCCACACGCCACAGCTCATGGATGGCTACGTCGGTCAACCCGAGCTGAACGCACACGTCCTCAAAGAGGTAGATGGCAAACGCTTTTACCGATCTGGGGACCTCGTCTCCCAGGACGAGTCGGGAGAGCTCACCTTTCATGGACGAATCGATCACCAAGTGAAGGTCCGAGGATTTCGGATCGAGCTCGAAGGCGTCGAGTCTGAACTAGAGAAGCTCGGTCTCGTTGAATACGTCGTTGTAGGCGTTCGTAGGGCACACTCGAATCAGGACGAGTTGGTGGCCGGTTTACTCGGAACACCCGCTGACTTCGACGAAGAGAGCTTTCTGCGGTCCGCCGCATCCGTGCTACCCAGCTACGCCGTGCCCAATCACCTTGTGCCCATTGCTACCCCCGCCTTCACCGGAAGTGGAAAACTGGATCGTCGCTCACTACGACAAGACGCGATCGCTGCCTTTGAAAGGATGCTTAATGAACGTGAAAGCTGAAGCTCTCGTGAAGTTCATCAACGACGACATCGTCGTCGGCCAGCGAATCGATGTCGACACCGATCTCTTGCTCAGCGGAGCCGTCGATAGTCTCGGCGTTATTCGGATCACCCATTGGATGGAAGAGGAAGCTGGCGTGGTCGTCGATCCAGGCGATGTCACGCTTGAGAACTTCCAGAGCGTGGGCCGCATGGTCGCGTACCTGGAGCGCGTGCACAACTGACTATGGAGACGGGCCAATCAGTACACCTAGAGC
>CAZTDG010000301.1:0-2342 GCA_964612655.1 uncultured Acidimicrobiales bacterium
CGACCCGGCCGTGGTTCAACGCCTCGCATGCGACGGCAAGATCCAAGCTGCCATTATCGATCCCGTCGGCACAGAGAAAGCCTGCGGCTCCGAAACACGGCTCGTTCCCCGCCGCATCCGACGTCTCCTCCTACGCCGCGACCACGGCATGTGCCAATTCCCAGGATGTGAATCAGAACACCGACTCCACGCACACCACATCATCCACTGGGCCGTCGGCGGCCCAACCGAACTCGACAACCTGATCTCGCTGTGCCACTTCCATCACCACAGCGTCCACGAAGGCGGATGGAACATCACCACCACCGACCACGGCTGGGCCTTCCACGACCCCAACGGCAACCAACACCACGTCCCGCTACTACGACTCCCCACTAAAACCCCACTACCCCAAACCGAAAACGGTCCCGCTGGAACCCTCGCCGGAACGGGTGAACGTGCCGACATGGCATTCGCCATCAACGTCCTCACCACCAACGCACAGCTCCAAGAGCAGAGACGACTCAAAGCCGCGTCAACGTCAGCCAACTAAAGCGGTCCCGCGGGACCGCTCACGGCAGACCCTACATCGGCGACTTATGCATCAGTGCGTTGCGGACCGCCGTGCACACCAGGACGTCGTCTTGGTTGAAGGCCCGATGTTCGAAGGTCACGATGCCGCGGTCGGGCTTTGACTTCGACTCTCGTGCGGCGGTGATTTCGGTTTCGGCGTGGATGGTGTCGCCGTGAAAGACTGGGGCAGGGAACATGACCGTTTCGAAGCCGAGGTTGGCGACCGTGGTGCCGTGGGTGAGTTCGTGCACCGACAGCCCCACCAACAAGGCGAGGGTGTACATCGAGTTGACGAGCACCTGGCCGAATTGGGTGGTCGCCGCGTAGTCGGCGTCGAGGTGTAGCGGCGCGGGGTTCATGGTGGAGGTGGTGAAGCCAACGTTGTCGGCTTCGGTGATGGTGCGGGTCAGTGCATGGTGCACGACGAGGCCGGGGGTCAGTTCCTCGAACCACATGCCTTTGGGGGCGATCTCTCGGGGCATCAGTTGATTCCTTCGTTCGTTCCGTATTGGGCCAGAACATGGCGGGCTTGTTCGGCGAGCGGCCCATCGACCATCTGACCTTCGAAGTCGATGGCCGCCACGCCCGACGCTACCCCTGCCTCATAGGCGGCGAGCAAGCGTCGGGCTCGCTCGGCTTCGGCGTCGCTGGGGGTGAAACCCACGTTGGCGATAGCGACCTGGTCGGGGTGGACGCAGAGCTTTCCGGCGTAACCCATCGAACGAGCCTCGAAGGACTCGCTTCGCATGCGGTCGTCGTTGCGGAAGTCCGCAACGATCTGGTCGAGCACGGGTTTGCGGGCGATGCGACCCGATTGGGCGACCGACGACCGGGCGTAGAGCACCTCGAGGTTGGATTCGGTTCGGACGCCGCCGAGATCGGCAATGTAGTCCTCGGCGCCGAAGTAGCCGCCAACGACTTGGGTGTGGGCGAGCAGCTGTCGGGCGTCTGCGGCGCCGAGAGCGGTTTCGAACCCGGCGATGATGCCGATGTGGCCGAGCCCGACATCTGCGAGAGTCGCTGCGCATTGGTCGAGTTGTTCGACGGTTTCGACCATCGGCACGATGATTCCGGCGAGGTCGGAGTGCAGGCCCCCATTGATGTCGTCGTGAAACCAAGATGTGGTCGGCGGGTTGATGCGCACGAACACGGCGCTGCCCTGACCCATGATCGTCGGCGCGAGCGCAGCCGCGTTGGCGCGCCCGACGTCCTTTTGGTCGATCGGGGTTGCGTCTTCACAGTCGATGACCACACCGTCGGCCCCGCTGCGAGGCAACTTGGGAATGAAGTCTTCGCGAACGGCAGGAGCAAACAGAACCGACCGGAGACGAGGTAGCGGGTTCGGGGTCATGATGTCGAAGCGTAGGACCGCTTGGCGACCTCTTCGAGCATCACCTCGGTCGCTCCCCCGCCGATCGGCAAGATGCGGGCGTCTCGATACATGCGCTCGATCGCAGATTCACGCATGTAGCCCATGCCGCCGTGGAACTGCACGCAGTCGTACATGACCTCGTTGACCACTTCACAGCCCCAGGCCTTGACCGCGGACATCGCCTTCACGTTGTCCATGCCCTCGTCGCCCATCCAGGCCGCGTGATACATCGATGCCCGCACCCCATCGACCTTGGCCTGGTTCATCGCCATGCGCTGGCGGATCGCTCCCAGGTCGAACAGTGAGCCGCCGAAGGCTTGGCGGTTCTGGCAGTACTCGTTGGTGAGGTCGATGGCCGCTTGGGCTGCGCCGACGCCCATGCCGACGAGCACCATGCGCTCGTTCTGGAAGTTCTTCA
>CAZTDG010000302.1:0-2296 GCA_964612655.1 uncultured Acidimicrobiales bacterium
GACGGGAGGCATCGAGGATGCTTCCAACATCATGCAGGGCAGCGATATCGCCGATCAGGACAACGACGCGATGATCGCGTGCTCGCCACACGCCGATCGCCGACGCGACAACACCGTCGATTCCGTTGATTCCACGATTCGCGATCACTTCCCCCGGGAGGCCATTGGGAGCGAAGGTGTCAATATCTCGAACCGGCATCGAACTCGACGCCATGACCGTGCGGTCTGGGCCGCCCATCACCCATTCGCCAACGGTGGCGCCGATGTGGGCCTCGGTGAGTTCGGAGGTTGAAGCCAAGACGTCTCGAACGATGCCTTCGGCGTTCGATCCGGCGCGCTTCCACTCGTCGAGTTGTTCGGGTCGCGCTCGTGTCGCCCCGATGGTCTCCGCGGCTTGGGCAAGGAGCCAGGCGGGGTCGCTCGTGAGGCGCTGGTCGACGAGGTGAGACGGATCTTGCCAATCGCTGCGAGGGTCGAGGAGTACATGGCGAGCGTGGTTCAGTGATTCCCACCACAGCCTGATGACCTTGGCCGTCGGCGTGTGGCCGAGATGGATGATCAGATCCGCGTGGAGGTCCGGCGAGTGCGCCGTCACGAGTGCCGGTTGCTCAATTAGAGAGCCGTGGCCCCGCAGTCCGCTGAGGACATCGGCGAGGATGGGAACGCCGAGGGTTTCTGCGCTCCGGCAAATACTCGACGCGCTATCGACGTCGCCGGGGCGAACGGTTTCTGGTCCAGCCACGATGACCGGCGCGGTGCTGGCCTCAATGGCATCTCGAAGGGCCACGAGGTCGCTGTCGCTGCGCATCGTTGCCGTGGATGTGAACGAGGGGAGTGCCGACGCAAAGCGTCCGGGTTCGCTGCTTGGCTCTAGTGGGAGCCGGAAGGGCCAGTTGACATGGACCGGCCCGGAGCGTTCCAGGCTGGTAGAGATTGCGCGCCAGCCAGCTCGCTCGGTGAAGTCGGTGCCGCCATCAGCCCCGACCGGCATCGTGATCTCGTCGCGGACATGACGACCGAACAGGCCTCGCTGGTCGAGGCTCTGGCCAACGCCCCAGTCCTGATGCTCAGGCGGACGATCCGCGGTAATGGCCAGTATCGAAACGTTGCTCATCGCGGCCTCGGCGATGGCGGGCGCCAGGTTGACGCCAGCGGTGCCCGAAGTGCAAACGATCGCTACGGCCTCGCCGCTCGCCTTGGCCTCGCCGAGGGCTGCGAACCCGGCACTGCGTTCGTCGAGGTGGATGGCTCGAAAAAGTTGGGAGACCCGTGTGGCGCCGATCGCCAGTGGCGACGAGCGAGAACCCGGGCAGATGAGTACTCGGCGTAGTCCAGCAGCTGCTGCTCCTGCGAAGAAGAGTTCGGCTGCGGCGGTGGCGTCAAAGTCGGTGGTCATAGATAAGACCACCCGAGTCTACGGTTCGTCGACGTCGAGGGCCGGTTCTACCGGCACCTCGTCTGGGATCGGCTCAGAGGTACCTTCGCCCCACAGCGACAGAAGTAGTGGATAGGGATTCTCCCAGCCAGATTCGCCGTCGGGAGCGATTTGGAGATGCAAGTGCGGCACTCCACGGGCATTGCCCGACTCACCGTTGGTACCGATGACTTCGCCGGCGTAGATCCGTTCGCCTTCGACGAACTCCTCGGTACTTGCCAAGTGGGTGTAGAAGTAGCGGGCTCCGCTATCGCCCAGCATGTACACCGAGGTGCCTCCGAGGCCGCCGTTGGAGTAGCGCTCGAATACGCCGTCTTCGATGGCTCGAAGAGGAACACCGATCTGCGCCAACATGTCGGTGCCGAGATGTCGGCGTCCGCCGGCACGTGGTTGATGCCAGTCGTCCCAGAACTCCTTGCGAAGTTCATCGACGGGGAAGGAACCTACGGCGATACCCCAGGCGTCGGTTTCACCCTCGAGTTCGCTGAGCGCCGGCTGTAGCTCGTCGAGCTGGCGGGTGTAGCTGGCCCGTTGAGAGGCGAGAATTTGTGCCGTCCGATCGAACTCGGTTCGGGGCCCAAGTGACGCCTCGGCAACATCGATCGATTCGATCGCTTGGAGGATTTCGGCTCTAGCGACGACGACGTCGGTGCGTTCTGGAGACGGCCGGAACGGCGCACCAGGCTCGGTGGGGTGGCGAGGCTCGAACACGACGTCAGCGTCCTGAGCACCAAGCGCGGTAGCTGGCACCAACAGAGCCACGAGCACTGCGGAGATAAGCAGGGCTCGTGGAGATCGGGGTCGGGGACCACCGATGCGAAATCGACTCGCGGGCTTCACAACTAACCGAGGATACGGATG
>CAZTDG010000303.1:0-2282 GCA_964612655.1 uncultured Acidimicrobiales bacterium
CCAAACCTTCTGTTCCGTAGACAGATGCTCTATCCAATTGAGCTACAGGCGCAGACCCACGAGTTTAGCCTCGCATGGTCTGGACCCCACCACCGCTACACTTGTCGACGGAGAGATGGCAGAGCGGACGATTGCGTCGGTCTTGAAAACCGTTGAACCTTTACGGGTTCCGGGGGTTCGAATCCCCCTCTCTCCGCCACTCGCTGAGGGCCGCCACAAGGCGGCCTTCAGTCGTTTTCCGAGCACCGAAATTCGTGGAGACCTCGATGAGTAGCCTGTCGGCCGATCCTCACAAAATGAATGGCTTTTGGCGTGCGAAGGGCCTCAAAAGTCAGCTCACTCGCTGGACTTGTCGATATCTCTGTGGTGACAGCCGTGAGAACCAAACTTCCGAATATCAGCGTTCTGCTGGTTATTTTCGGCCTCGTTCTCATCGTTCCGTTGACGTTCGTTGCCGTCTTGCAGCTTCGTTCAGCGAGTGCCGACGTCGAGGCCGCCTGTCGTGTACAACAGTCGGCTGATCGACTGGCGACGTTGGTCCGTCTCCAACCCGCGGTCAACGACGAGATATTGACCTCGGGGCTGGCCGCAGGTGAAGCCTCCGCATTCAACCAGTTCCCCGGTGGAGGTGCGCTGCTGAGCGTCGATGGAGACATGGCCGAAGACGATGCGATCGCGAGGGTTGACGAACTTATCGAGGAACTCGGAAGCTCCGAGATCAGCAATCAGATTCTCACCGCACGAGCGTCGATCGACGAGAGTGTCGAGAGCGTCATCGGGGCGGGAAGCCAATACGACGAGGTGCAATTCACGCTCAACCTCGAAGTCGAGAGAACGATCACCGAGCTGAACTCGGCCGCAGGAGCCACGGGGAACGAGTCGACGAGTGAGGCCGCCACATTGACCGCTGCTGCCGCTGAGCTGCAATCGGCAACGGTGGAATTAGATGGCCTGTGGTTTCTCCTCGAGGTGTCGGAGTTCATCCCCACCTCGGCTGACGACGTGTCCCGATTCTCGACGGGGTTGCGGCAGTTCGACGAGCGGTCGACCATCCTCGAAAACCTGGTGCCCGCGGCCGGGCCGGTACGCGACAGTTGGAACAACGTTCGTTTCAGCGAGGAACTCAACCGCGTGCTGCCGCAGTACCGACTTACCTCCGACCGGCTGATACGCGAAGGCCTCGACGCGAACACAACCGGTGTAGTGACCGGTTTGGACTTGGAGAACATCACGATCACCGAGATCACGAGTGCGCTCGCCTTGGCCGAGCGAATCGAGCGCAACCTTGTCGACAGTGAGGCCTTGAGTGATCGTCTCGACGAGCTGCTTGAGACAACCATCGCCGAACTCTCCACCTCAGCCGAGAACTCGCTTGACGAAGCCAACGGTCGGCGCCGAATCTCCCAATTCTCTCTCCTCGCCGCTGCATTCGTCGCGCTACTGACGTTCGCCGTGGTCGTACTCCTCATCAGTAAGCCGATGCGCCGACTCGCGGACGTCGCTGAAAAGATCAGCATGGGCCAACTCGATGTGCAGATTCCCGAAACGGGGCCACGAGAAATTCGAACCGGGGCAAGGGCCCTGAACGAAGCGCTCGCCTCGTTGCGACACGTCGAATCCCAAGCCGTCGCGATCGCCGAGCAACGCCTTGACGACCCAGTACTAGACGATGCGGCCCCCGGTGCGCTCGGTTCGTCCTTGCAGATCGCGGTGACCAGGCTCGCAGGTTCCGTTGCGGAACGCGACGAGATTCAGGTCCGCCTCCAGCACGAAGCCACTCACGATTCACTCACGCAGCTTCCGAATCGACGCGCTCTCACCGGTCACCTGCAGGATCGGTACGAGTCCGATGAAGAATTTGGGCTCTTGTTCATCGACCTCGACGACTTCAAAGTGCTCAACGACACCTACGGCCATCGCGCAGGCGATGAAGTACTCAGTGATATTGCCTCGCGTTTGCGCCTCGCCATGGACAGTGCAGCCTTCGTTGCGCGACTCGGTGGCGACGAGTTCGTCATCGTCACCGAACCCGTCTCATCACCCGAAGACGTTCGGGCGATTGCCGCTCGAGCGCTCGCCGAAGTTCGTCGACCGGTCGTTCTCACCGAAGCCACGATCACCCCATGCGCGAGCATTGGTGCGGCGCTGTCGGGCAGCGCCGCTGGCCCAGGCAAGCTTCTTCGAGATGCCGATCTGGCGCTCTATGAATCGAAGGAACGAAGCAAGGGTTCGATCGTCGTATGCGACAACGAGCTTCGCCAGTCCGTGGACGGCAAAATAGC
>CAZTDG010000304.1:0-2264 GCA_964612655.1 uncultured Acidimicrobiales bacterium
ACGTTCTTGGTGATGTACCCATGTCCGAACGGACAGCGCGCTTTCGCACCGTCGCCATGATTCACTTCCCCGACGGCAAGGAACTCATCGCCAACGGCGTCGCAGAGGGCACGATCGCGATAATGCCGTCGGGTTCGGGCGGATTTGGCTACGACCCGATCTTCGTTCCCGACGAGGGCAACGGGAAAACGTTCTCGCAGATGACGCCAAATGCAAAGCACGCGATCAGCCATCGCGGGCGAGCGTTTCGAATGCTTCGAGAACAGCTCGGCGAACTCGGCTGAGCCGAGCGTTCACCTAGGGTGCGCTGGTGCTACGACGCCCAGCGTTTACCGAGGAAGTCCGCAAACGCAGTCGGGTCGATGGGCTTGGAGAACAGGTAGCCCTGGCCGTATTCGCAGTCGAGTTCCGACAGGTGACGCAGTTGCTCATCGGTTTCCACACCTTCGGCAACCACACGAAGGTTCAGCCCATGAGCTAGCGCGATCGTCGCTCGAACGATGGCGGAGTCGTCGTCATCGGTGCCGAGACCGTTGACAAAGCTGCGGTCGATCTTCAAGAAACTGATCGGGAACCGCTTTAGATACGCGAGCGACGAAAAGCCGGTTCCGAAGTCATCGAGTCCGATACGCACGCCCAGGTCGTGCAACTTCTGCAACGACTCTTCGATCGCAGGGTTGCCCTCGATAAGGGCGCTCTCGGTCAGCTCCAAGGAGAGCTGATCAGGTGCGAGGCCCGAAACGTTGAGCTCGTGATGGACGATGTCGGGATAATGCGGGTCGCTGAGCTGGCGAGCAGAAACGTTGACCGCGACCGACGGCGGGTCTTGACCCGGAACCTGAAGCGCAGTCCACTCCGCGGCCTGGTGGATCGATTTGACCAGCACCTGATGCCCGAGCTGTGAGATGAGCCCGGAGTCTTCGGCCACGTCGATGAAGTGCCCCGGCATGATCAACGACCCGTCGGGATTTTGCATTCGGACCAGAGCTTCGGCCCCGGCCAATTTGCCCGTGCCAATCTCGAGGACGGGTTGGTAATGCACGACGAGTGCGTCAGCATCCAGCGCGGCTCGCAGTTGGTTCTCAACCTCTAGGCGGCGGACGGCTTGGTCACGAAGGTGATCGTCGAACACGATCGCGATGTCTCGACCCTTTTCCTTCGCCCGGTGCATCGCGGTGTCAGCGTCGCGGAGAAGATCGGTCGGTTGCTCGCCGCCCTCGGCGACCGCGATACCGATCGAGGCCGTGATCACCGCGGTTTGGCCCATCACGATGATCGGCTCGGTAAGTGCCTTGCGGATGCGACGGGCCAGCACGATCGCATCACCGCGGTGCAACATGTCGGGTGCGACGACAGCAAATTCGTCGCCTCCCAAGCGGGCCACCACATCTCCGGGGCGAACGACCTCAGACATGCGCCGAGCGACCTCCTTGAGAAGTTCATCCCCTGCAAGGTGGCCGAGCGACTCATTCACGACGTTGAAGCGGTCGAGGTCGAGCGAGAGCAGCCCAACGAGCATTCTTCGGTCTGCGGCTCGCCGCAACGAATCCCGCAGCCGCTCGATAAGCAGCGCCCGGTTCGCAAGGCCGGTCAGGTCATCGCTGTAGGCCTGCTCCTCGAGGCGAGCTGTGGCTGCCACACGATCGGTGACGTCAGAACCATTCAGCACGATCCCGCCAACGGCAGGATTTCCGAGCAGGTTGTTCGCGGTTACTTCGAGGTGTCGGAAGGAGCCGTCACCGTGAGCCACCCGAAGCTCGGCGCGAACCGGTTCGTCGTCTTCGGTCGAGTGCGTCAACACCTCGGCGATGAGGTCGTATGCGCTTTGCAGATCCTCGGGGTGAATGAGTTCAACGATGTCGATGCCGTCGAGGCTTCCCGGCGGGTGTGCGAGCACCCGCTCGACTGCGGGCGAGGCGTATTGGACCGCGCCTTCCGCAGTCAGCAGAACGAGCAAGTCCGCCGAGTTCTCAACGAGCGCATGCATCCGATTCTCGGATTCCATGAGTCGCTCTTGTGTGGCGCGAAGTTCGGTCTGGTCACGAGCCACGATCGATATCGCTTCACACGCCCCACCGTTACCGACATGGGCGACCAACATTGCTGACACTGGCATGGATCCGCCGGTGGTGGTTCGCAGGGTCAAGTCGCCGCGCCAAGTGCCCGACGTGTGGACCGCTGGGAGAGCGACCGATTCCAGCACCTCGTGTGCACCGGGGTCGACGTAGGTCGCGAAGTTTGAATTCTTTGCCGTTTCGCCGAGC
>CAZTDG010000305.1:0-2243 GCA_964612655.1 uncultured Acidimicrobiales bacterium
AACACACCGCGCAGTTTGCTCAGGTCATCCCCGACGCCCCAACCCGGGAGGTCGAGGGCTGGGCGCACTATCCGATGCTCGAACAGCCAGATGACTACACCAGGGTGCTCGTCGAACTGGCATACGAACTCGTTGGAGAACCTGCGCCGGACATCCAGCCCGAGCGTGTTGTTCGATTGGGTTCGGGCCACATGACCGCCCGTGGAATTGCACCTAAGGCCGCCCGACTCGACAACGCGAGTGTTGCTGGCCTTCCCGTTCCTCCCGGTGCGGTCATTCCTGATGGCGCTAATGCTGCGGCTGCCGCCGATCAGATTTCACAGATGTTCGATCGGCCGTTGGCGGTTCGTTCGGCGTTCTCTGCAGAGGACACCGGTAGGCAGAGCATGGCCGGTCATTTTCACACGGCTCTCTCGGTCGCCCCCGACGTCGACGCAATCGCCACGGCCATCACCGATGTTCGCAACTCCGGGTCCGAGTCGTTCCGCCGAGACGTGCTCGTCATGGCGATGATCGATGCGGTGCGAGCGGGCGTCGTGTTTACCGAGCCCGGCTGGCAAGACGACATCGTCAATGTTGTAGCGGGACAGGGCCAACAGTTGGTCAGCGGCGCCGAGACCGGCGACCGGATCGAACTCGCCCGCGTTGGTCGGTGGGAATCCACTACGGCCGACGAACCCTGGCTCGAACGACTGCAGGCGATGTTGCGAGATGTTCGCCGCGTCGAGGGCGATGAGCCTTGGGACATTGAATGGGCCGACGATGGGACGAACTGTTGGCTACTCCAGATTCGTCCGATCACCGCCTCGATTGCGCGTGATGAAGTGTTCACGCTGGCCAACCATCGCGAGATTTTGCCCGATCCACCTTCGGTGTTCATGAGTAGTGTGATCATGAGGAACAGCCGACGGATCGGTGGACCGGGCGGGCTCATGGCCCCATTGTCCGAACACCGAACGTACTTTGAAATGTTCGACGGTCGCCCGTACATCAACCAGTCCTTCGTCACCGATTTCGTCCGCTCATTGGGTATGCCCACCTCGCTCGTTGACGAATCCTTCGGTGGTGACAACGTCGATGGCAGCGGGGCGAAACCGATTCGAATGGTTCGTTCGGCACCGAACTTCGCTCGTCTCGGGGCGGGTCAGATCGTTGCGGTGAGTCGAGCGGAGAAGATTTCGCACCGTTTGGAGAATCCAGATTTGGCGTCGGTCAAAACGTTCACTGCGGCCGTCAACGCGTTCGCCGATGATCACGTGGCGCTCGTCGATGAGATGGGGAACCTCGTGAGTGCAATAGCAGTGCCGCTCTCGACGCTTCGTCGTGCCGGCGTCCTCGCTGGTTACTTCGAGGGTTTGGAGACCCCGGGGACACGGATCATGTCTGACCTGCGTGCCCTCGCTGAACTCGCCGAAAAAGCTCCCGGAGCGCTCGACGAGTTACGGTCTGGAGATGTGCCTTCCGATCCATTGGTAGCTGCGATGTGGCATACCTGGCTTGCGAACCATGGTCATCGGGGACGCTTTGAAAGCGATCTTTCGCAACCTCGTTTCGCAGACGACGAAGCAGCGACGCTGCGGCTTGCTGGCGCTTTGAGTGGTGGAAGCGGGGGAGGGAAAACCGAGCGGAGTAGTAAGACGTTGATCTCCACGCCGCTCTGGTTATTCGCCCGCCGGGCGCTCGTTGCTCGAGAGGAGCTCCGGACGCGAGCCATGCGGGGTTTTCATCAGCATCGATTGAAACTCCTCGAACTCGCCGGTGGGGCTGTAGAGCGGGGTCAGCTTTCCGAGGTAGACGCAATCTGGGACATGACCATTGATGAGTTGTGCGGTATCGACGAGGGCGAGCCTTTCACCGCCGACCAACTCGCCCAGCGCCGCGCTGAAGTCGCCGCGTATGTCGCGATCGACGTTCCCGAAGTGCGCCGCCGATTTGGGTCACTCGATTTGAGTGCCGAGCCCGATGGCTCAGGCATTCCGCTCTTTCCTGGACGAGTCGAGGGGGTCGCGTGGGTCTTGACCGAGCCGTCGACTGAGCTACCCGACGGTTTCGATCCTGCGACGACGATTCTGATTGCTCGCTCGGTCGACGCTGGCTGGGTGCCGACTTTTGGCCTCGTGTCTGGTGTTGCGGCCGACATTGGAGGAGATCTGTCTCATGGGTCGATCATCCTTCGGGAACTGTCGTTGCCCTCGATCACGAACACTCGTGGGCTGACCAAAACCATCGCCACCGGTGACCCG
>CAZTDG010000306.1:0-2227 GCA_964612655.1 uncultured Acidimicrobiales bacterium
AGATCGACCGGTTGATCGATGGTCGCCGTTGCTTCGCGGTGGCGGTCGAAGACCCGCTGGTTTTCGCATGCGTCGGCTCGGGTGCGTTGTGGTCCACCCCCCTGCACGACGGCAACATCGATCTCGCCGATCACCGTGCTGCCGGGGGACACGACGCCCGCGAAGACCGCGAGAGTTACTGCACCGACAGCAATACCGGCCATGTCATAGCGCTGCGTGAGTACGAGGCGAAGAGCGGATCCGGCCGCGACAGTCACTGCGGTGAGCAGCAGTGGTCCTCCGAGTGGCAGTACCTCCGAGAGGAAGGAGTTCACCTGTGTCATGGGAACGGTCGCCAGGGGTACACCACCGAAAGGCCACGACCAGCGCAACCACTCGTAGAGCACGAAAGCCGCAGGGAGGGCAAGCAGGCGTCGGTTGCCGCCGCCTGCGACGAGGCTCACCAACCCGTAGCCGGTACCAAACACCAAGAAGACCACGACATAACCGCCGGCGGTCAGGTCGAACATCCAGAGTTCGCCCATGGCGAGCCACACGATGCCAGCCGATGCACCTGTGGCGAAACGTCGTCGCCGAGAGGCGTCTACCCCGAGATAATCGAACAGCGCGAAGCCGATGATCGTGCTTGGCCACCATCCCCATGGAGGTAGCCCGAAAGCAATCAGAAACCCAGCGAAGGCGCCGAGTAAGAGCACGAGAGGTCGGCGCATGACCCCCATTCTGGCGGTGTTTGTCGAATTTGCCCGATCGGCTATTCGATTGGTCGGGCCATTGCGCTCAAATCACCCGTCAAATTTGCCGATTAGACACCGAAGGCTCTTTCCGAAGAGACGATCTTGCCTGGAGGCACCGTGAAACTGCATCGAGCTGCCATTGTGGCTGGCGCCGCGTTGATCGCTGCGGCCTGTTCGGGTGATGAACCCGCCGCCGCACCACAAACCACCGTAGCTGTGGTCGAATCGGCGGAATCACCGGCGACGACAGCCATTCCGGCCACCACAGCAGCGCCCACAACGGCTGCACCTGTCGTCGAGAACGACGCTCCCGAATCGCTTGCGTTCGCGTCGACCCGAGACATCGGTCGCTTGTTTGAAATCGACGGAACGCCCCAACTATTTGATTCGCCTGGCGGCGACATCATCGCAATTCTTGAAGATGGACGCATCGTTCAGGCCGGAGCGGCTCGCAACGTCGATGGATCGCTCCTCGTTGGCGTTATCGATCCGACCGATCCAACCGTTGCTCTCGGCTGGGTCGATTCGACAGCTCTGCGGCCAACGACGCAAGCTCTAACGAGCACTGACCCATCGCGGGCCAACCAGCTCGGCAATGCTCTTCGCACCTCGGGTCAAGATGCGATTGAGGTCGTCACCCAGCCCGGTGGCTCGACCGTCGCCGCAACCCTTGCTAACCGCCAAACCGTTCTCTTTACCGGGAACTCAGCGCTGGCAGCGGACGGTCAGATGTGGGTTGAGGTCAGCTCCACTGACACGGCAGCCATTCTCGGTTGGATCCCGTCGCGGAGTTTCGCTGAAGTTCGCGGCACTAGCGCACAAGATGGTGAGTTTCTTGACACCTCTCGCCAGCCCGTGAGGGACACAACGTACGGCGCCGTCCTGCCACTAGTCGAGGTTTCGACAACGGCGTGCAACGCAGTCCAGATCGAGTTCGTCAACACATCCAGCACGCGGGGAATGGCGTTTGTCTTCGCTTCCGAGGTGCCGTTTGCCGTCGTCGGTGCCGGTAGCGAAGTGTGGAATGGAACCCGCCTATTCGTCGACCCCGGCGATTCGACGACGTTGACGCTGCCCAACCTGTCAGCCGAAACGTGGTTCTTTGCTTCCCTCGATGGAGATCTCCGAGCAGAGGCCGTTCGAACGATCGGAGGCGACTTGTCCGGGGCACCAGGATCTCGGGCGCTCGCAACGAATCTACAAGAGGTGTCGATACCCGCAGGAACCTGTGCGTTCGAACCTTCGACGGTGAACCCCGACTTCAATATTGACTACGACTTGACCCCAGGAGAACTTGAAGCCCTCGAGCAGGAGTCTGAAGAAAATGCCGATGGCGAGCTGGGCGACGAAGAACTGGAAGAAGGGGAAGAGGGCGATGAGTCCGACGCGTTAACAGACGGTGAGCAGGACGGTACGACGACGACCACGACGACGACCACCACCACGACCACGACGACTGCAGCTCCCACCACGACCACGACGACTGCAGCTCC
>CAZTDG010000307.1:0-2127 GCA_964612655.1 uncultured Acidimicrobiales bacterium
CTCGAGTAGTTCGCCGGCTCGCCTGTCGAAGTCGGTCTGTTGACGGCATTGGAGATCTAGCTCAGCCAGCATCTGCTCTCGCAACAACGCATTGTTGCTGCCCTGCGCGTACTCCTCCACCAGCGAAAAGGCGATCGCTGTGGGTCCAAACTGGCCGGGTTCGCCGAGGCCATCCATGCATGCAGTCCATTCGTCGAGCACGGGAGTCAGGGCTTCCCCGGACAGAACGAATTCGCGGAGCCGGTTTACAAGGCCGAGACGCTGGTTCTCCATATCGGTTCCGAGATCTTGCCGGGCGACTTCGGAGCATCCAAGGTCGGCTCCGCCGTTCAGAGCCGCAGAGTACTCCTGCTGAGCTACCTCATCCAGGCTCGCCACGTACTGGACGTTTGCGGAAGGGCGGGAACTGCCAGGGTTGCGTCTCGCTTCGATCATGGCGTCGTAGGTTGATGCGAGTCGGTACGAAACGGTTCCGTCATCGTTCTCGAAGATCTCTGGAATGATCGTCTCCAGCATGAAGTCCTGGAGGCTTGGTTCGATGTCGCTTACCGATGGTGGCTCGGGGATATAGGGAAACCCGCGTTCTGCCATACATCGAGAAACCAACAACTCTTCTGCACTAGTGACGAGCACAACCTGCTCAGCTGACCTATTCAGCGATCGGATCTCATCGAGTGCGGCAACCGGGCCAGCCTCTGAGTCAGCTGCACCTAGAGCCGAGCTCTCTTCTGACGCATCGCCACCCGCAAACTCGGCGACCCAAATGCGCGGACTGGTTTCGTCAAGCTCGTCGCTCGACAGCGAATCCGTCGGGGGCTGTTCGACCAAGAACATCCCGCCGTCGTGCACGAACATCCCCTGCAACCACGAGACAGGCAATTCGCCGAGGTCGGTCACCGTTCCCCGCTCATCGATGTTCCACAAGTCAACGCCCCGTTCTCCATCATCCACCCAGTGGATCGCAGCGAGCGCTCCCTCGTCGTGTGGGAACAGACTGGTGGGAAACTCGTTCTGGCGTCGCGCTGTCGACCTGTCGAGCGTTCGCCATGGTTCGCCGTCAACCGACAGCAATACCACGGCATCGCGGTCGGTAGTGAAGACATCTTGCGTCTCGTCGAAGCCATCGTCGATTCCGAGCGCAATCGAAAAAGCGGGACCCCGCCCGACTAACGTGAAGTCAATGTCATCCTCGAGGTCTGCAGCCTGAACCTCTCTCACCATTCCGTCTTCGAACAACGAGGTGGACCATGCCGACGATTCCGACAGCACGCTCCACTCGGTGCCAGATGTTGCGGTGAGGGTTCGCCACGCATTGTCCACACCGCCAACTGCGAAGATGTCAGATTCGTTCAAGACCACCAGGACGTCGTTCCCCTCTGCATCGACCGAGTCAATCAGCGTGGGCACACCCTCATCGAATGGGATCTCGAGCGGAAGCCACGTCTCCCCGTCGGTGGTTCGATACGAGAATGGTTCAGCTGCGTCACTCTCTGGGTTGTCGCCAAAGCGAAACCGGCTTCCGAAAGCCCATATGGCCCCGTCATCGGTGGCAACTAAATGTTCCAGAATGCTCGGATCATCTGAATCTGCCCCCAGAGACTCATCAACGCCTAGATCAACCGACGTCCAGTCAGTACCGTTCTCCGATCGCCATATCGCACTCTGAGATGCTTCTGATCCTTCGGTCAGGTCGAGGGTTCTGAATGTGTGGCCCACGGCCCATACCGCGCTATCGGAACTGAGCACGTCTAGGAATTCGAATGATGTACCCGCCTCCAACTCGGGGAACCCACCCGTGACATCAACCCATTGGACCTCCGCGAGATCACCGGGAAGCTCTGGGAGATAACGCGAGGAACTGGTGGCCACTGCCCGGTCGGGGTCACTGGCCACTACCTGTGAGTCGTGGCGCAGCACGAAGAACGCTGCGCCGCCTAGAAGTGCCACGAACACGGCGGCAGCGGCGACGGCGAGCCACGAACGTTGTTGAGCCTCGACCTCCGGTTGTTCACCCTCGAAGCTCCACGCGATCTCACCGGGAGCCACGACCTGCTGCTGCGGCGCATCCTGGCCGACGAGCTCGTGTACGTCGTCGATGGTCACCGGCGCGGCGATGTCTTCGATATG
>CAZTDG010000308.1:0-2093 GCA_964612655.1 uncultured Acidimicrobiales bacterium
CGACTATGTCGGAGTAGACGACTGCGGACATCAGGTCAACCCGATGATCGTCGAAGGCCAGCTCCACGGCGGAATCGTCCAGGGTGTTGCGCAGGCGCTATGGGAAGAGGCCGTGTACGACGAGGATGGCAACATCAACAACCCGTCGTTCATGGACTACCTCGTACCGTCCGCTGCAGAGGTGCCGTCGATTTCACTCGATTTCACCGTCACCCCATCCACCTCGAACCCACTCGGAGTAAAGGGTGCGGGCGAGGCCGGAACGATCGGTTCGGCAGCTGCGGTCATGAACGCTGTGTGCGATGCGCTATCGCCATACGGCGTGAACGATATGGACATGCCCGCAACACCGAAGCGAATCTTCGAAGCCATCAATGCGAGTACCAACAACGAAGGAGGTGCAGCATGATCCCCGCTGCTTTTGATTACACGGTCGCGGAGTCCTCGGAACACGCGATTCAACTCCTCGGAGAATACGGCGATGAGAGCAAGCTCCTTGCGGGCGGACACTCATTGATCCCGATGATGAAGTACCGCCTGGCGACGCCAACGCAGTTGATCGATGTCGGCCGTCTCGACGACCTGTCCTACATCAACCGCGAGAACGGCCACATCGCCATCGGTGCCACGACCAAGCACAGCCAACTCGAAAAGAGTGATGTGTTGGCCGAGGCCTGCCCGATGCTCGCCCACGTGGCATCGCTCGTCGGTGACCCGGCGGTGCGCCATCGCGGCACACTCGGCGGCACGATGGCTCACGCCGACTCGGCCTCTGATCTTCCAGCGGCCGTGCTGGCACTCGGGGGCACGATCGTGGCCCAGGGACCGAACGGTCGCCGCGAGATCGCGGCATCGGACTTCTTCGTCAGCTACTTCGAGTCAGCACTCGCACCCGACGAGATGATCGTCGAAGTTCGAGTGCCGGCGAACACCGGGGGCTGGAACTATCAGAAGTTCAATCGTCGAGCTCAAGACTGGGCGATCGTCGGTGTCGCAGTGGCCGATGGCGGCAAGGGAATTGCGCTGGTCAACATGGGGTCGACACCCCTACGAGCCAGCGGAACCGAAGCCGCTCTCGCCGATGGGGCATCGATCGACGATGCCGCAGCGATGGCAGCAGACGGGACCTCACCACCTGAGGACCTGAACGCCGATTCCACGTATCGGACGCATCTGGCTAAGGTTTTAACCAAACGAGCGCTGGAAACAGCGTCTGGTTAAGCCTGATGTGAGCAAGTCTGCACCGTCACACATGGGGGAAGCGGTGCGTGCGTCGGCCGCCTAGATCGGCTGGCTGTCGGAGAGGCTGGTGTGGTCCGGGGGGTCCACGCCAGCCTCTCCTGTTTCGCCCGTTCGCCGAAGGCGAACTAGGGCGAAACAGCGTTAGTAGGCCTCGTAGCGGGCGTTTAGGGTTGCCATGTCTTCGGGGTCTCCGGTGAGGACGAAGGTTCCGAGCATTTCGGCCACGATCACCAGATGCGCGTCGACTACGTCGGACGTTTCGGACTCGGCCAGCTTGAGCCCGACGGGGATCGCGTCGTCGAGCGCGTGAATGTCGAAGTTACGAAGCGCTCGAGCGAGGTTGGCTTGTCGCCCTGGCTGGCGCCATACCTGAGCCAACACGGGGTGCGTCGTGTGGATCTCGCCGCCACGCTCGAGGTTACGTTTGATCAACGCCCAGAGACGCGAGTTGACCCGTTCGCCGTCGACGATGAACGGCGTGGCATCGACGATCAACGCTCCACGCCCTGTCGATCCAGGACAGCGTCGGCCCAGTCGAGGTGCTCCTTATCGATGGGGCCCTGCTCGTCCTCCCATGCTGCGATGAGACCGAGCATCGCCTGACGCTTCCGGCGGCGGTTCACCTCGGCGAGAAGTGATCGCTTGATCGCCAGCGTCTTCGTACCGTCGTGCTCCACGAGTTCGGCAAGCGCGGCTTCCATCTCATCGTCAAAGTTGATCGTCGTCTTGCTTGCCATACTTATATGGTATCCGAGCCGCTTTAGTATGGCCAGTCCCCACATCGGTCGAGACTCCAGCGCCCGAACGCAGGGGGCTACCATCGGGCCTAGTGTTTGGCGATCTTGACTCGT
>CAZTDG010000309.1:0-2089 GCA_964612655.1 uncultured Acidimicrobiales bacterium
GGCGATCCGTCGCGACCCACAACATGATCACGACGACAAGGAACAACAGCAACGACGAGCCGAGGTCCTTCTCGAAGACCATCACGAGCAACGATCCACCCCATGCGGCCATGACCGGGGCCAAGTGCTTGGGCTGGGGGAACGTGAGCGGCCCAACTGCGAACCGGGTCTCTTGCAGAATGGTGCGCTTCTCGGCCAGGTAGCTGGCCACGAAGATCGCGAGGGCAATCTTGGCGAACTCCCCGGGCTGGAAATTGATGGGCCCCACGCGCACCCAAATGCGCGCGCCGTTGACCTCTCGGCCGACCACCGGGAGCAGCGGCAGCAGGAGCAACACGATCCCCGCAATGCCGATGAGATAGCGGTACTTGTCGAGCTCCTTGATACGGGGCACGAACACGAGGGTTCCGGTGAACGCGGCGATTCCGACTGCTGTCCACACCGCCTGTTGGCCGGGAAGCCGAGTGGCGTCGGGGATGTCGTTGGCGAGCCGTGCGATGAACACGTAGCCGAGGCCATTGAGCAAGGCCACCACCGGCAGGATCCGTGGCTCGGCCAACGGAGCGAAGCGGCGCAACACCACGTGAGCGCACAGGATCAGACCCAGGACAACGCCAAAGAACGGCAGAAGATCTACGGGGATGGTCGCGGTTCGACCGAGGCTCGCCAGCACGTATGCGCCGACCGTGATCGCGCCTGCGGCAACGATTAGCGCGAGTTCGAGGTTGCGCTTCGAGCTCATCAGATCGGGTTCCGTAGAACGGGACTAGCCCGACTCGACGACGTCGACAATAAGGACAGAGGTGTTGTCTCGGCCGCCTGCGTTGTTGGCGAGTTCCACGAGCTTGTCAGCGGCCTCTTTCGGAGATGGCGTGTCCTGAAGCACGCCGATCACCTTTGCGTTCGGGACCTCGTTGACCAGGCCGTCGGAGCACAGCAGGTAGCGCTGCCCAACTTGGGATCGCAGCACCCACGTGTCAACGTCGACCGTTCGATCGGCACCGAGTGCCCGGGTGACGACGTTGCGTTGCGGGTGATGCTCGGCTTCCTTGGCGGTGATCTGACCAGCCCGAACGAGCTCTTCGACCAAACTGTGGTCGACGCTCACCTGGCGCAGTGCGCCGTTCTCGAGCAGATAGAGCCGACTGTCGCCAACATTCGCGGCGGCGAAGTGGAGCGGGCCTCCCGGTTCATCGGGAGGCAGGACAGCTATGGCGACAACGGTGGTGCCCATGCCGTCGAGGTTTGATTGCGTGGCGCCCCGCTCGCGGATCTTGGCGTTGGCGGTGATCACGGCCTGTTCGAGTTGTTCGACAGTAGTGACCTCACCCATCTCGGCGAAGTAGGTGGTGGTGATGTCGGAGGCAACCTCGCCACCTTGGTGGCCGCCCATGCCGTCCGCGACGACAAAAACGTTGCCATTGGCCATCACAGCGTCTTGGTTAACTCGTCGGACCATGCCGACATCGGTCTGGTGTCCCCAGCGGATCGTCGTCTTCATGAGAATTCCAGAACCGTACTGCCGATCTGCACGCGATCACCAGACCGCAGCACTACGGGTGTCACAAGTCTCTCCTGGTTGAGGTAGGTCCCGTTGGTGGAACCGGCGTCTTCGACCACGAACTTTCGGTCTCGCCACGCAATCCTCGCATGGACAGAAGAGATATAGGTGTCGTCCAACGTGAGCGTGCACTTGGCAGCTCGACCGACGGTGAGCTCGTCGCCGATCGACATGGTCGACCCGGCGAGCTCTGGGGGTTCAAGGATAGTGACCTGGCCGGTTGGCGCTTCGGTCTGCTTGCGGGCCACGGGAGCAGCTTTCTTGGCTGCTGGAGCCGGGGCGACCGCGGTTGCCGGCTTACGTAGTTGGCTGACCGCCGACCACAACACCCACGCAAAGAAGACGTAGAGGAACCCGAGCAGGCCGATGCGAAGGAGTGTGAGTGCGGCGTCTGACATGGATTAGGAAGCGTCGAAGGTGAACACGGTTGCGCCGATGGTGACCTTGTCACCATCGAGGAGGAGTTGAGCGTTACTGCGGAACCCATTTACCCGGGTGCCGTTGGTAGAGCCGAGGTCTTCGACGATC
>CAZTDG010000310.1:0-2081 GCA_964612655.1 uncultured Acidimicrobiales bacterium
CTTGGAACGACGGGAACTCGTTCGCCATGCGCGTCGTATCACTACCCACAGCGCGAACACCCAAAAGCCGAAACCCTAAACAATCTCTTGCAAAGGCCTTATTTATATGGCATTATGTTCTTAAGGAGATAGGGACAGGAAAACCCTAGATCCGAGCGGGAGTGGAGGTATTGCGGCGGCTCCTCCACTTGGCGGGTACTTCGCCCCGGGGCTTCGGCTCCGGGGCGAGGGAGTTTTCCCCCTCGAATTCGACAACATCTAGGCTCACATTCGATTTGGCTACGACACTCGAAGGCTCAACCAATGCTCGCACCGCTCAATCGCGGCTGAGCGACGACCTCTACCGTCTGTACTTGGTAGCGCTGTCGTGGTTGCTGTTCCCCATCTACGGCGAGGTGTTCGCAGCAGTCCTGCCGTCGTCTACCGAATCGGTCGAATGGGTCTTCACGATCGGCGTGATCGCCGTGCAGCTTGGTTGGCTGTGGTCGGGAATTCGAGGCGGCCCGATGATGGTGCTGCAAGGCTCGATCGTCCACGAACTACTCGCACCCGTCTCTCCTCGACAGACCCTCGCGCCACAACTCCTTCGACAGTCGCTCGCTTGGGCCGCAATCGGAGCGGTGGTCAGTGGGTTCCTCACTTCGCTCGGCGGACAGTTCACCTTCGCCCAAGCCGGTCGAGTTTCCGTCGCCGGCTTTCTCATTGGGCTGGGTTCGATCGCGTGGGGTGTGAGCGTAATGACCGGCTGGCGCAGTCACGGTCAGCGGCGCACGATGTTGGTTGGCGGGCCAGTGCTCGCAGCGCTCATCACTTCCATCGCAGTGCTCACCGCAGGGCCGGTGGGCAGCAATGTCACCTTGGCCGTATTCGCCGTCACCTCATTGGCGGGGTTCGGGTTCGCATGGATGGCCCTCGACGAGATCCCGATCCCCAGCCTGTGGCAGCGAGCTCGGCGACTCGAGTCCGCGCGATCAGCGTTTCTCGAAGTCGACCTGCATCGAATGCTGGTCGATCTTCGTCGAGCTGGAGAATCCGCTCCGATCGGAACAACTCGCCTCCCTACGGGGCGTTGGCTATCGGCCTGGCGTTGGGCTGCACCCATCCGTCACGCGATGCCATGGTCGTCGATTCGTTTGGTTGCGGGCGTCGCGGCCTCGATTCTGCTGATCGCTTTCGATGCCCTCGAGCATGGGGTCTGGCTTTCCGTCTTCGGGGTTGCGTGGCTCTTCATCGGCTACGAAATCACGAGAGGGCTCGCCGCACTCGCCGATCACGTCGGCTTCGTTTCACACTTCCCGGGCGGGTCAATGCGACTACTGGTTGGGCAACTCGTCGCCTCGCTCATCTTCGGCGGCGCGCTCATCGCCATCGGCGCAGCATGGTCGATGCTGATCGACTTCGGGCTCGGTGCAGGCGCGACCCTGCTCGCCTTTGCCGGAATCCTCGGCGGGGCCATGCAAGCCCGCTTGGGATCGCCACCGACGGCGACCTTTATGCAGAAGTACGGCATACAAATGGCTGCGGGACTTCTGTGGGCTCGGGCGGCCGCCGCGCCCCTCGCCCTGCTCGTGGTAGTCATCCTCACCTTCCACGGCTACGTCGACCCTGGGCTGATCGTCATCCCTGAAATCGCCGAATTCGATATTGCTGGGGCGGCGCGCGGCGTGATCCCCGCCGTTCTAATCGGCGCGGCTCTAGCTGCCGTACAACCCCTGGAGAATGCGCTCCGATGATCAAACTCAACCGCCTCAAAAAGGGCTACTCGGTGAAGACCACCATCATCGAAGCCCACGAGTTCGAGTTCGACCGAGGCGACTTCATCGCGGTCACCGGACCGAACGGCACCGGTAAGTCGACATTGCTTCTGATCTTGAGCGGCCTCCTCGACCCCACTTCAGGCAGCGCCACTATCGACGGAAACCCACCCGGTTCTCGCGAAGCACGAGCGGCCCTGAGCTTCGTACCTGACCGGCAGGCCCTGTTCGACGACCTGACTATCTCCGAGCAGATGTTTTACGTCGCTCGCCTACACGGACTCAAAACGCCCTACGAAGCCGCCATCGATCTTCTCAACACACTCG
>CAZTDG010000311.1:0-2021 GCA_964612655.1 uncultured Acidimicrobiales bacterium
GGTTCTGGTTCTGGAGTCGGTTCTGGTTCTGGAGCAGGCTCTTCGGGGACTATGCAGTCGTGATCGAAGACCCCGCCTGCAATAGGGCGATTCCGGAGGGTGTAGGTGGCGTCAGCCGGTGCGTTGGCGTCGAGGAAAGACGTCGCGTCGCCGGGGTTAGCGATCCATGCGTTGTTGCGCAAGATGTTGTTTCTGCCGGTCAAGTTCCACTCGAGCAGGACGCCAGCATCGGTAATGGTCGCCTGGCATGGAACCGGCGTGTCGGTGGGATCGATTGGCAGCGGCGCTGCAGTGCCGCCGAATGCGGCGTCGTCAGCGAGTGCTGCGAAGCCAGCGGCGCTCACCGGTGAGCTGTCGAAGCTCCATTCGCAGGTTATTCCGGGGCGAATGTCATCTACCGAGAAGTAGGAGGCGCCGATGAATTGGCTGTACGCAGGCTGATTGAGCGTGGCGCGTGCATCGGCGAACCATTGAGCCTTGCGGTTCGGATCCTCGACATCTTCGACGGTGCCGAATTCGGCCAACAAGAGTCCCTGATCGGGGTGTTCGAGTCCGAATCGGCGAAACCCTTCGATGAGGTCGGCGAGGTCAATCCATGGCGAGGTGACTTCGTCGCGGCACTCGTGCCAGTTGTAGGCATCAGCGGCGATGACATCGACCCATTCGTCGCCTGGATACCACGTGTTGGCAGCCCGACGATCGTCGTCGAGGACCTGGAAGGCGAAGCTGGTCGACACCCACGTGCGACCGAGTGTTTCGACTCCCTCATCGTCCAAGACCGTCATGAAGGCACGCCAGGCATCGATAAATTCCGCTGCGTCTCCGTGGGGGATGTTGCTAAGAGCCTCGGGTTCGTGGTTGAACGTGAACCAGATCTGATCTTGGTATGGCTTGATTGATTGAGCCCAGCGGACCATGTCGTTATGGAGTGGATCGCCGGGTTGGGCCGCAGCGATGTCAGCCCAGAGAATCCGCGTTCCGTCATCGGCTATTGGTCGTACCGAGAGCAAGATGTTGCGTCCATCGAGGGCGTTGAGATCCCTGTCGGTCGGGAAGGCGTCATCCCAGGTGGAGAACAAACGCACGAAGTCGACCGATCGACCGATCTCGGTTTCCGCCGCTGCCAGAGGCTCGGCGTCACCGCCGGGGACCGCGATTCCAAGGTCGAGTTGATTTAGTGTTTGCGCAGAGCCGGTTGCCGCAAACGAGAACACGCCGAAGGCGAGCGCGAGCAGCGCTGTTACGCACAATCGCAGAGTCTGACTGCCGAGTCGTGTTCTCACAATAAGAGACAATAGCAGACATTTTTCTCTCAGATTGAGGTAATTTGGTGCCTTCAGTCTCGCAAATTACCCATATGAAGTGGTTCGTGTGGACATATTTCACGTAGGGCGTTTGGCCTGTCACTGTAGGCCGAGGAACCCAAGTTTTGAAACAAAAGCGAACACATGTTCGCTATAGTGGCAAATCTCTATGGGTTTCAACAATCCTGGCGTTCCATGGTCAGAGCTTGAAAAGACACTCTCTGGACGTGCAGATGAAACAAAAGGTGATGGCCACGTTCAACGCAGTGGCGGTGATAGCCCAGCGTGGTCGCGGACTCGTGAACCCTATGAACGACCTTCCGAAGTGGTCCGAACAACCCCGGCCACGCCTTACGCCGAGTTGCACTGCCACTCAAACTTCAGCTTTCTCGATGGAGCATCAGATCCAGAAGTACTGGTTGAAGAGGCGGTCCGGTTAGGGCTGAGAGCCCTCGCCCTTACCGACCGCAGTGGGTTCTACGGCGTTGTGCGGTTCGCGGAAGCAGCGCAAGCGTACGGACTCGCCACGGTCTTTGGTGCTGAGCTCAGCCTCACCGACCCACACGACGAGATAATCGGTTCAGCCGGTGATCTCGTGGTGTTGGCGCGAGGACCTGCAGGTTATGCCCGTCTTGGTCGGGCGATCAGCGAAGGGCAGATGGCAGGGGAGAAGGGGGCCCCTCGTTACTACCTCGAACGTTTAGCTGAGTTGAGCGG
>CAZTDG010000312.1:0-2015 GCA_964612655.1 uncultured Acidimicrobiales bacterium
AGCATCGAGGAGCCGCTAGGCGACGGATTGCGACCGCTGGAGGGCGAAGCCCGGGGAACTCGCGGGTAGCCCGCAGCTGCGAAGCCGGTGCGGGCGGGCGCGGCCTCTGGCTAGCAGCCGAGCATCGAGGAGCCGCTAGGCGACGGATTGCGACCGCTGGAGGGCGAAGCCCGGGAAAATCAGCGGAACCAGATTGGGCCGTTGGCGGTGTCTTCTACCGTGATGCCCATGGCGGTGAGTTCGTCTCGGATGCGGTCGGCTTCGGCGAAGTCTTTGTTGGACTTGGCGGTGGTTCGGGCCTCGACGAGGGCTTCGATATCGGCATCGTCGCCGCCGCCCGCTGACCCAGCATCTTCGAGAGACACCTGAAGACCCAACACGTTCGCTAGCTCGATCGCTGTGAGTGCGAGGGCTGCTGCGTGGTCTGACTCATCGTTGCCGTCGAGTGCGCCGTTTGCTCGACGGACGGTCTCGAACACGGTCGCCATTGCTTCGCCCGTTCCGAAGTCATGATCCATTGCAGCCCGGAAGGCGTCGACGACCTCGTCGACCCGTTCAGCACTGTTCGCGTCAATGCCAGCGCTCGCAGCCTTGCGGGCCATGGCATCGAGGCGCTTGATGCCCTCGCGGGCATCGGCCATCACGTCGACGTTTATCTCGATGATCTTGCGGTAGTGGGTGCGCAACAAGAGCAGTCGAAGCGCTCGCGCGTTTAGCGGGTCTTCGTCGAGTAGGTCTTGGATGGTCTGGAAGTTGTTGAGCGATTTCGACATCTTCGTACCGTCGATGTTGAGCATCGCGTTGTGCAGCCAATAGCGGGAGAACTCACGCCCCGCCGCGATCGCTTCGGCACGTTCGTTGGTGTGGTGCGGAAAGATCAGGTCGTCTCCGCCACCGTGAAGGTCGAAACCGTCACCCAACACGCCGAGGCTCATCGCGACACACTCGATGTGCCATCCCGGCCGGCCAGGTCCCCACGGCGAATCCCATGTGGGTTCACCTGGCTTGGCCGCTTTCCACAAAGCGAAGTCGAGCGGGTCCTCTTTGGACTCATCGGCTTCCACACGATTGAGCGCGTTGTCCGCAATCTCATCGGCCGTGCGGTGAACCAGCGCGCCGTAATCCTCAACCGACCGCACTCGCAGGTAGACGCCGCTCTCGGTTTGATAGGCGGCATCTTTGGAGATGAGATCCTCGATGAAGGCGACCATCTCTTCCACGTACTCGGTGGCATGCGGACGGTCGTGAGGGGCGAGGATGTTGAGGGCATCCATGGCCTCGATGTAGACCGTCTCCCAGTGCTTGGCGACCTCAGGCTCGGTCGTGCCCTCTTCCGTTGCCCGATTGATGATGTTGTCGTCGATATCGGTCACGTTGGCGACGTGATGCACCTCGTACCCCGACCATTCGAAGTAGCGACGGGCAATGTCGCAGGTCATGGCCTGGCGGGCGTGGCCGAGATGGGGGTGGCTGTAGACCGTAGGGCCGCAGGCGTAGAAGGAGACTTCCCCTTCCTTGCGTGGCACGAAGTCGACAATCTTGCGCTGCAAGGTGTCGTAGATCTTCACGGAACTTGTACTCCAACTAGTCGAGCGGCCGTGGCCAGTCCCTCGCCAGAGGTTGGGTCGTCGCCATTGCCATCGAGGATTGCGCGGGCGAGTTGATCGAGAGCGTTGCGTGCCGTCGGCGCGTCGAGATCATCGTCGAGCGCAGCGCGGACGGCGCTCAGGGTTGGCTCCGGGTTCGGGCCCGTTCCCGCCTCGACAGCGGCGACGATGCGATCAAAGCGCTCTTGGCCATCGTCGATGTCGCCGTCGAACCACTCCCAATCATCTCGGTAGTGATGGCCCATGAGCGCCAAGCGCACGGCCTGAGGCGAATGGCTTTCGACCAGGTCGCTGACAAACACCAGATTGCCGAGCGACTTCGACATCTTCGTGCCCTCGTAGCCGACCATGCCGGTGTGCATCCAGTGATTGGCAAACGGCTGGCCGTAACCGAGTTCGCTTTGTACC
>CAZTDG010000313.1:0-1986 GCA_964612655.1 uncultured Acidimicrobiales bacterium
ACACGTCGGCCCAGGCCCACAGATTGGCCGTGGCTGGCGTTCTGTGTGCCGTACGGTGTCGCTGCACTCGCGCTCGGTCTGGGAAGCGGGCTGTTCACACCAGGCCTGCCACGTTTGTGGGAGCTCGCGGTTATCCCGCTGTTGTTGATCCTGTATCCCAGCTTGATCGAGGAGTCGGTGTTTCGCGGATTGCTGTTGCCGGCTTCGCTCGCGGAGAGCTCGGTGAGACGCCAGGTTGGTGCTGTGGCGTTATCGACCGGGTTGTTCGTAGCAATGCACCCGTTGAACCATTGGCTGATCCGCCTAAGCGACACGAGCGCATTCACCGATCCCGTGTTCCTGGTGATCGTCACGCTGCTCGGACTGACGTGCGCGGTCCAACGTCTGAAGACCGGATCGTTGTGGCTACCGATCGCAACCCATTGGGCCACCGTGGTGGTGTGGAACCTGTTTCTCGGCAGGGACTTGAGCTTCTAGGTTTGAGAAGGGACAGTGACGCGGTTGGTTCGTCCGGCGAGCTTGGTGATCACGCTAAAGAAGGCGACCGGCCCGATGATCAGGACCGCGTAGACACCGGCGGTCCGCAGCATGTTGATTTGAAAATCTTCGAGCCCAAGCAACTCATCAAGAAAGTTTTCGATGCCTGTGGAAGTGCCAGCGATGGTCACTGCGACGAGTCCCACGACCAGGGTCATCGCATATGCCCGGAGGAAGCTCTGGCGGGCGAGGATGACGAAGCTCGCCACGAGAGGAAGGGTGATCGCCGAATACCAAGCGGCAATCGCCCACTCGTTGATGCGTACATCTGCAGCGAATAGCTCGGAGAGGGTTTCTTCGGTTGGCTCGATGGCTCCGCCCTGCACCGCCCAGACCCCAGCCGCGAGTCCGAGGAGTTGGGTGAGGCCGTAGGCCCGAGGAACCGTCGTTCGGGTGGCAATGACGACCATCAGGGTGAGGGCAACCGCACAGACAGCAAAGGCGAGGAGGATGGGGAATCCACCGAAACGGAACTCTTCGAGTGCGAGCAGCTCCTCCACGAAGTTCTCGGTTGCTCCAATGGTTCCGCTCCACGATGCGAGCCACCACGCTACGATCGCGGCGAGCACCATCGCCGCGTAGGTTCGCACGAAGTGCTGCGTCGTCGTCCGAAAGGGGATCGCCCGGAGGGCGAGCAGTGCGAGGGAACCGACATCAGCGAGGGCGATCGGCTTGCCAGCGCGGTGTTGCTGGTCGAGGTGAGCTCGGAGCTCTTCGACCCGTGCGTCCGAGCCACTTCGTTCGACGAGGAAACGTGCGAGTCGGGAAAGTATCGATTGGGTGTTCATCGTGCCTCTCTTGGTTACGTCGCTGGGTTGAATTGAGTGATTCGGTCGAGCGCTGCTGCGGCAGCCTGAGAGCGGCGTTCGGCCTCGGAGGTGACGGTCGCTTGTCCCGACTCGGTCAGTCGGTAGTAGCGGCGCACTCGGCCATCGACAGTCTCTTCACGGTCGAGTTCGACGAGGTGTGCTTCGGAGAGCTTGTCGATGGCGTGATACAACGCTCCGGGTCGAGGTGTGTGGTGGCCACCGGACAACAGATCGATCTCCTCGGCGAGGGCATAACCGTGCAGGGGCTCTCGACCGAGGGCGGCAAGGATAAGAAATCGAAGTTCGTTCAGGCGCATGAACGCAACATATACCGAACTTCGGTATATGGCAAGCAAGGCGATGTTCGTCGCCTTGTAATCGTTCAGGAATTCGAACCTTTTCTGAAACGGTGTTGCAATCGAACGTGTGTTCGTTATACTGTGTTGTATGGCGATGGCGACTGCGGACACTAAACAGGGGGCTACGGCGGCGACCGGTGTGGTTGATCCTGATGTTGTTGCGTTGTCGGTGACCGATTCGATGATCAACATCGATCATCAGCTACATCACGTGCCAGCGAAGACGGCGTTGGAGTTGGTCGAGTTCTGTCGTCGCCGTTTGGATGCCACCGAAGCACGGA
>CAZTDG010000314.1:0-1945 GCA_964612655.1 uncultured Acidimicrobiales bacterium
CGTCTGTGGTCAGAAACCGAGTAGTACATGCCCACCTTCTGGCGTAGTGTTGGCGTTCGTGACGTACGGGTTTGTCCATGCCGAAGAGGTTGATGACCAACTCGAGATTTCGAAGTTCCGCATGGCGATGGTTTGGCTGCTTCCCATCGCCGTAACCATCATCTGGGTCATCTATGTGTTGACCTTCGGTCACTTCGATCGAGTCGTGGCAAATTGGCGGGCCTCGACGACCATGGTCTTCGGTGGGTTCGTTGCCGGATCGACCCCCCAAGGCGGCGGTGCAGTCGCCTTCCCCGTGTTCACCAAGCTCATTGGGATCACCTCGCCGGTCGCTCGCAGCTTCTCTATCGGCGTGCAGTCATCGGGAATGGTCATGGCGTCGCTCGGGATCATCATTGCGGGCCGCAAAGTCGAGTGGAAGGCTCTGCGGATCGGCGTAAGCGGCGGAATCGTTGGATTCATCATCGGCCTGTTCGTATTCGGCGACCGAAGCACACCCTTTTGGGAGTCACGGATTCCCTCCGACTTCGTCAAGGTCGCGTTCACCATCGTGATCTTTGCCGTGGCGATCATCGTCCGACAGGTGGCAAAGAAGGGAGCGACTGCTGAATCGGTCGAGCACTGGACCATGCGTGCCACGGGCTCGATGATCGCCTTCTCGATCTTCGGCGGATTCTTCTCCTCGATGGCCGGTTCGGGTACCGACGTGTTCCTGTTCGTGTTCCTCGTCCTGATCGCGGGCGTGTGCCCGAAGGTCGCAATCCCCACGAGCGTCGTCGCAATGGCCTCGGTGTCCCTCTTCGGTTTCGCGATCCTTGGCTTCTGGCACGGCCAGCTCGACATCGGCCTCAGCGCCGACGCAACAGAGGTCATCTCGGTGAACGGCGCCGCCTTTGGCCCACAGCCCGCAGTCCAGTTCGACCTCTTTGGCATCTGGCTCGCCGCCGCGCCGGTAGTCGCGTGGATGGCACCAGTCGGCGCCTACGTGGTCACGAAGGTGAGCGAGAAAGTTGTTATTTACTTCGTCGCCTTCATGTCAACGCTCGAGCTGCTCAGCACCGCACTCTTCCTCGACACGCTCCGGACCAATGTGACGCTGTTGATCTTCTTCATCAGCGGCCTGATCGGTGCCTACTTCTTCGTCATGAGCCTCGGGATGATGTCGGAAGTGCTCATGCCCGAAGACGAAGAAGATGACGAAGCCGAAGGCGTCTCACTGACGTAGCAGCCAAGAAGTCATGGTCTCGTTGTGAAAACCATGCAACATTTTGGCTTCATGGTGCATCGTGGTGGGTGTATGGAGGCCACTCCCCTGCACCCAATGGCTCGTAGCTCCGCTGATGCGGCGATGTCGGTGCTGTTCACCGACGAGCGCGATGGCCTGCTTCGCATGGCCACCCTGATGGTCGGGTCGGCGGCAATCGCCGAGGAAGTCGTACAGGATGCCTTCGCAGCGATCGGACCTCGATGGGAGTCGATCGAACAACCCGGCGCCTACTTACGTCGAAGCGTCGTGAACGGTTGCGCACAGGTGTTGCGCCGACGCGACGCTGAACGGCGAGCTCTCGACGCTCACCCCACACCACCACACTCATCACTGCCCACGCGGCTGATCGAATTGGCCCAGGCGTTAGACAAGCTCAGCGACCGACAGCGATTAGTGATCGTGATGCGCTACTTCGTTGACATGCACGACAACGACATCGCCGAAGCACTCGACCTCAAGGCATCTTCGGTTCGGTCGCTCGCTCGCCGGGCGATGGCAATCCTGAGAAAGGAACTCCAATGACCGCACTAGAAGAACGCCTGCGCACTGAACTTCCAGAGTTGGCATCAGGCCTCATGGGCGAGACTGAAGCACCGCTTGAGTTGCTGGAAGAACCCACGCTCAACGCCGACCATGAAGCGGTAGTTCCACGGCGTCGACTTCTCGTCGGTACCGCCG
>CAZTDG010000315.1:0-1923 GCA_964612655.1 uncultured Acidimicrobiales bacterium
CTCTTAGTGCTCGTTTTGGCCGCGGGCGGCCTTGCAGCCCAACCGGGGCCCACGCAACGGGCGGTCGCGGAAATTCCAAGCCCGGTCGCGCAAGCCGACGACCCGCCGCCCCCACCACCTCCGAGCCCGCCGACAACCACAGTGACAACGGGAGATTCAGGCACTGACGGTGACGGGGTCACGGCCGAAGAAACGATTGTCATAGCTGCCGAGAACTTGCCACCGGTGCAGGGCGATCCGAATGGACCGGCTCTTCCCTGCCACTTTGGCCCATTCCAACCGGGACGAACTCAACAGGGGTTCGTCGACTTCGTTGGTACCGCAGAGGAGATCCCATTCCCTGAGCTGATCCCCGGTGGCACCTACGACCGTATCTGTTTCACCGTTGACGGAACAGCGGTCGCCGAAGCCTTCCCGTTCGTCTTTCAGGGCGCCGCCGGATTCATCACGGAAGAAATCATTCGGGACGCGGCAGTGATACCGCCTGAAGCGGCGGTTCTCGAACTCAGCCCAAACGCTAGTCAGATCACCGGCGTCGAAACATGGTTCGAGCAACCAAGCCTGACCATGCTCCCCGAAGAGACAGCAACGGCGGGGCTGATTGAGGTAGGCATACGGGCGCGCCTCCTTCGAATCAATATCGACACCGGGGATGGCGAAGCCCTCACCTGCGAACTCGATGAGTTCACCGACTGGACCGATGCGGCAGGTTTAGAGACCGAATGCGGACACACCTATTGGGAAGTGCCCGATGACGGGAGCAACACCTACTCAATGACAGCTGAGTATGTCTGGCAATACGAATGGTTGCGACACGACGCCGCTCCCGGCGCCTGGGAACCTTTCGTCGTGGCCAACAATACCGAGGCCATCGTCTTTGATGTTGAGGTCGTCGACCTCGAAGCCGTAATCGGCCGCGGCTAACGAGCGGCCAGACGCGAAGCAGCGCACGCGATCTCTAAATTTTTGAAGGGCGTTTAGCCCTCTCGGTAGATCGTGACCGTTTGACGAAGCGGAACCAGATCGCGGCGGTGGTTGCGTTCGGTTTCGCGAATGGCCGAGCTGCGAGCCTCGTCGACCTCACCCTCACGAGCGTTCCGCAATGCGTCGATTTCTCGTTCGAGTTCGCCAACACGCCGCTCCAAATCGAGAATCCGCTTTACCCCAACGAGGTTCATTCCCTCGGAGGTCAGCTCAGAGATTCGTTGCAACAACGCCACGTCGGCATCGCTGTAGCGGCGTGAGCCGCCTGACGTTCTAGCTGGAGCGACGAGCCCCTTGCGTTCGTAGATGCGCAGCGTTTGCGGGTGCATCCCGGACAGCTCGGCGGCCACCGAAATGACGTAGACCGCAGTTGTCTTTCTGGTCTTGTTCGATCCCATCGCTACGGCCTCGGTGCTGGTTTCTCTATCGCTTGAAGCTTCTCGATCAACTCGAGCTCTTCAGGAGAAAGGTGCGGTGGGACGTACACGACGACATTGACCAGCAGATCGCCGGTTTGCGACGACGTCTTGACGCCGCGGCCACGAACTCGGAGCACCTTGCCCGACGACGTGCCTGCGGGAACTCGAACGGTGACCGTAGTGCCGTTCATGGTGGGCACCTTTACGTCGGCGCCCAAGACAGCCTCGGTGTAGGTGACAGGAATTTGCACGCGCAAGTTGTTCCCGTCGCGCTCAAAGACCTCGTCTGCTTCGATAGTGATCGTCACCAGAAGATCGCCCGGTTCGCCTCCCTCACGGGACTGTGCACCCTTGCCAGGAACACGAATGCGTTGACCGTCCTTGACGCCCGCAGGGATGCGAACGTTCACTTCCATCGGTGCGCTCAACGCCTCGGAACTGAGTCGGACCGACTTGGTAACGCCCTTGATCGCCTCGGCGAAAGTGAGGTGTAGCGATGCTTGAAGATCGAGTCCTGGCA
>CAZTDG010000316.1:0-1922 GCA_964612655.1 uncultured Acidimicrobiales bacterium
CAGCTCGATGGGCGCAGAGCTCTCGATTGGCTACTCGATCACTGGCCTCGTCGACGGCGATCCGATCAGCCTCGCTGGAGCCCAACCGGGTCAGCGCCTGGTGCTGACCCGGCCGCTCGGATCCGGAGTGTTGTTCGCCGGTGAGATGCAAAGCAAGGCACGCGGCCAAGACGTCGAGTCGTTGCTCGACCTCTTGGAGATGCCTCAAGGCGAAGCTTCGGGGATTCTCAAGGCCGCAGGTGCCACGGCGATGACCGACGTGACAGGGTTCGGCCTCGCCGGTCACCTGCGTGGAATGTTGACGCAATCAGGCGTCGGTGCATCGATCGAGTTGGATGCCGTCCCGATATTCGACGGTGCATTGGAGCTTTCGAACGCTGGCGTGAGGTCACACCTCTATGACGCCAACCGTGCTGCGGTGCAGGTGATCGAAGATCGAGTGCATCGTCGATCACGGTTGCTCTTTGACCCACAAACCGCCGGTGGCATGCTGGCCGCGGTTCCCGCAGCTAACGCCGAATCTGTCGTAGCCGAACTCGTAGCAGCAGGCTTCCCAGGCTCCGCGGTAATCGGCAGCATCACCGAGACCTCGGGCGAGCTTCGGCTCGGCTAGATAACGACGTCCTCGGTGAAGGCTCGTCCCTCTTCGACGCGTGAATAGCCGAGTGGGGACAGGTCGAGCGCGCGGTATTCGCCGTAGGTGATGAGCTCGCTAATGCCACGGCCGACCGCGGGTGATTGTTGGAAGCCGTGGCCGCTGAAGCCGTTGGCGAACAAGAAGTTGGGCAGATCGCTGGCGGGTCCGATGATCAGATTGTGGTCGAGAGTGTTGTAGGCGTATTGGCCGCCCCACGACGTGACCTTCGAGATGCGATCGAAGACCGGTATGTACTTCGCGACGGTAGGCCAGATGAGCTCCTCGAACTCGTCCTCTCGCGCTCGCCAGTCGTCGTAGTCGATCGTCTGGTCGTCGGCGGGCACGCCCCCCGTCATGTAGTGATGTTGCTCGCGGCGAAAGTGCACCCCTTCGGGGGTGATGGTTAGCGGCATGTTGTGCTCGATAGGGGTGCGGCAATCGAAGACGAAGCTGGTCCGCGCCCTGGGCTCGACAGGCACAGGGAGGCCGACCATGGCCGCAACCTGTTTGGCTCGTGTGCCCGTGGTGTTCACGACGAAACCGCAGTCGATCGATTGGCCCGACTCCAGCTGAACCGACGTCACCCGACGCTGGGAATCGTCGGTCGTCTCGATGTCGACGACCGTGTCTCGAATGAACGTCGCGCCGTTCGCGATCGCACGTTGACGGAACCCCTGGAAGAGGGCCCATCCGTCGAACGAGCCTTCGCGCATCGAGCCCATCCGGGCGCCGACGATTGTCGACGCGTCCATGTAGGGGAACTGCTCCTCCACTTGGGCTGGTGTGAGCATGGTGGTCTCGGCGCCTTCGCTGTGCTGGATCTCCATCTGTCGAGCGAAGTTGTGGAACTCGGCATCGTCTCGAGCCAGGAAGAGATAGCCAGTGCCGCGATAGTTGAGCTCGGGAGATTGCCCATCGACTTGGGTGAGCGCGTGGAAGTCGTCGATGAAGTCGAGGCCGAACTGGCTGATCTTGATATTGACCGGCTGGCTGAATTGCTCACGAATGGAGTTCTGTGCTCGGGAGGTTCCGCATTTGTCGTAGCTGGTGTCGGTTTCGATGACGGCGACGGTGCCGTCGAAGTCTGGGTTCTCGGTTAGGAAGTACGCGACGGCGCTGCCCATCAGCGCACCACCCACGCACACCACATCGGCAATCATTCGCTCACGTATCCCTGTGCCTTGTCCTTCTCGGCCGCTGACGGGTCTCGGTCTGCTGGGTTTCAGAATCTGCCGCCTCCTGGCAGTTCGAGGGTGAGCCGTCGGTCCGCAGGGACGATCTGCTT
>CAZTDG010000317.1:0-1915 GCA_964612655.1 uncultured Acidimicrobiales bacterium
CTTCGGGGCGACGGTCGTCGCCGTCGAGCTGACCAACGGTCGCGCCGACACCCCAGCCGTGGCCCCCGAACCAGCAACAGACCCCCCGCCGCCGACCGCTGCAACTCTGGAGCCGGAGCCGCCAGCCCCAGAGCAAACCAGCGCGGAGCTGGTGACTCGAACCGACCTCAACTACGAGGGCTCGTTTCGCGTCCCCTATGGCGACGGCTCGAACGAATCATCGCTGAGCTGGGGAGGCGCAGGACTCGGCTACAACCCGTCCAACGACTCGCTGTTCATCACCGGCCACAACTGGCATCAGCTGACCGCCGAGATTTCGATCCCGGAGCCCGCACGGTCAGATTCCTCGTCGGCGCTGCCTCAGGCGTCGTTCCTCCAGCGGCCAGAAGATGCGACCGACGATCGGTTGGCGTCGGTCTCCTCGCCGAGCGACCTCACGTTCGGAAGAATCGGCGGCTACCTCGTCGACGGCGACGATCTCATCGTGTCGGGCTACAACTTCTACGACGCCCAAGATCAACAGGTCAGCTCTCACCTGCTTACCGATATCGATCTTGGGTCGTCATCAGACTTCGTTCCCTTATCCGACGAGGTGCAGCCCCGTTGGCTGAGCGGCGCCATGACCAACATTCCCGAGTCGTGGCGGGCCGCATTCGGCGGTGACACCTTCATGACCGGCCTGTCCGGAGTTTCGATCGTCAGCAACTCCTCGGTCGGGCCGTCGGCTGCCACCTTCAGCAGGGATTCCCTCACCGGAGGCAATGATGCTGAACTGGTGCTTGGCTATCCGTTGTCCGACCCACTCGGCGAGTACGGCGAGCAGAGCGAGATCTGGAACGGGACGTCGGAGGTTCGCGGCATGGTCTTCCCCGACGGAACGTCCAGCGTGCTCTACTTCGGCACCCACGGCGTCGGGGAGTTCTGCTACGGCACGGGCGGTGCGTGTGGTGACCCGGTTGAGCTGGCGCAGGGAACCCACGCCTACCCGTACCGCTATCAGGTCTGGGCATACGACGCTGCTGACCTTGCGTCGGTGCACGCGGGCGAAGCCGCACCGGAGAGCGTCGAGCCCTACGACGTGTGGGAGCTAACGCTGCCGTACTCGCCGCAACAAACCGAGATCGGTGGCGCGACCTACGACGCTGCGACGGGGCGGATCTTCGTCTCGCAAGCCTTTGCCGACGGCGATCACCCCGTCATCCACGTATTCACACTGAACTGATCCCTGGCAGCCGCGGTCCGAGCTGGCAAGCTCGGGCCGTGGTTCATCTTCCTCAGTCATTGCCCGTCGTGCTGGTGCCCGGAGGGCTCTACGACGAACCGCCCGTAACCGCCCAATGGTTTTGGGTGGAGACTGGCGTTGCACCGATGCTCGCTCGCCGCAACGTTGACGTGGTCATCCACGAACGGCCCGGCGAGCCAAGGTCATGGAGCGAAGAGGCCGACGCACTTGCGGCCACGATTTCTGACGCCGGCCATGACCGGGTCGCGCTGATTGCGGGCTCGAACGGATGCAGCGCCGCGCTGCGCCTGATGCTCGACCGACCCGAGCTCGTGGCTCGCACGATGCTGTGCTGGCCTGCGACTGCGGGCAACCCGGTAATCGACGGCTTGGCGTCAATGATCATCGCTGACGCTCACGACGAAACGGTTGCTGCTGAGCTGTTGGCTGGTGGCCCAATTCGCGGAATCACCGTCGACGAGCTGTCGGAGATCTCTGGCGAAGTTGTGATCTATCCATCCATGCCCGAGAGCCAAGCACACCAACGCTCAACCATCACCGAACTGCTGTCAACGGTCCCTGGTGTGATGCTCGTCGGCGGAAGTCCGGAGCCATTCGACGATGCCTTCGCTGACTTCGTTGAGGGTTTCGTTGACCTCGTTGAAGCGTTCTCGAAGGTCATGCACGACGACT
>CAZTDG010000318.1:0-1876 GCA_964612655.1 uncultured Acidimicrobiales bacterium
CCTCTTCAGTGGCGAAGGGCTGCGACCAGAACTGCTCACGCTCGTTGATGAATTGGCCGAACGCGAAGGCGTCGACCGCGCTGCCATCGCGGTCGCTTTCGTGCTGGCACACCCATCGAGACCGGTCGCGCTTCTCGGCACACAAACGCCTGCCCGACTGGTCGCCGCTGCCGCGGCCACAGCCGTTCACCTCGATCGCAACGACGTGTACAACCTGATCGAAGCGAGCGAAGGGGTTCCGCTGCCTTGATCTCGCCCGCATCACCAAACCACCACGGAAGGGTTCATCGGAATGTCTGATCAACCGGTCGAAATTTCCTGGTTCGGCGCTCTATGCGATGACGATTACGAATACTTGGGCGTCCCCGAAGACCGGCTGAAATCCTCGTGGCCTCACTGCTCGGAAATCGTCAAGACCGCCGACGCCCTCGGTTACGACAACGTCCTGCTTCCCTCGGGCTACCAGCTCGGGATGGACTCCATCTCGTTCGCCGCAGCCATCGCGACCCATACCGAGCAGATCCAGCTGCTGCTCGCGGTTCGGATGGGGGAGATGTGGTTGCCCCAGCTCGCTCGTCAGCTGGCGACGATCGATCAGATGGCCAGCGGTCGGCTCACGGTCAACATCATCTCGAGTGACATTCCCGGCGCCCCGCTCGAATCGGCACCCCGCTACCAGCGCACCCGTGAATGGATGACCGTCCTTCGGGCGCTACTCAACGGCGAATCGGTCGATTTCCACGGCGAGTTCGTAGACCTAGTGATCGACCCGCCTCGGATGCGTACCGTGTCGGGAAAGTGCCCGCCCTTCTACTTCGGTGGATTCAGTCCCGCCGCGAAGGACACCGCGGCCGAGCATGCCGACGTGTTTCTCACCTGGCCAGACACCGTCGCCGGGGTCGGCGACACGGTCGCCGAGATGACCGAACTGGCGGCTGGCTATGACCGTGAACTGAGGTACGGGCTTCGAGCCCACGTGATCGTCCGCGAGACCGAGGCCGAGGCTCGCGCCGCAGCGGAGCGATTGCTCTCAAAGCTCGATGCGGAAGAGGGCGAGAAGATCCGCCAGAAGAGTCTCGACACTAAATCCGTTGGTGTGTCTCGCCAGAACGAGTTGCGCGAATCGTCCTCCGACGACGGCTTTGTCGAAGAGAACCTCTGGACCGGCGTCGGGCGCGCTCGCTCGGGTGCGGGTGCCGCGATCGTCGGCGACCCGGACCAGGTGCTCGCCAAGCTGCGGGCCTATCAAGAGGTTGGTGTGGGAGCGTTCATCTTGAGCGGCTACACCCACGTCGCCGAAGCCGACCTGTTCGCAAAGCACGTGCTTCCCAACATCGACCACGGCCCGCTTTATGAAGGCTCGACCACGTAGCGTCCGTTGGGGAACGTGGAACCCCTAGAATCGAAGCGATGGGGCTCGTTCAGTCGACAATGCGAGTCTTGGTACTTGGCGGCGGTGCGTGGGGTACGACAGTTGCATCACTAGCTGCGAACAACGCGGAGACGTCGGTTTGGTGTCGCGACCACAACACGGTGGCGGACATTAACGAGCGTCACCAGAATCCTCGGTATCTCGGTGACTGCGAATTGCATCCCGACCTACAGGCCACGACTGAGCTCGAGGAGGTCACCGAGACAGCCGACCTGTTGGTGATCGGCACACCTGCCCACGCGTTTCGCGAAACCTTGCATCGTGTCGCATCGTCTATCCGTCCGGGTGTGCCCGTATTGAGCTTGGCGAAGGGACTCGAACAGGGTTCGCGATTGCGCATGTCTCAGATTGTCAACGAAGTGTTGCCTGGGCATCCGGCGGGCGTCCTCACCGGGCCAAACCTGGCCGAGGAAGTTCTCGTAGGTAGAGCCGCGGCCACGGTGG
>CAZTDG010000319.1:0-1864 GCA_964612655.1 uncultured Acidimicrobiales bacterium
CACATGATCACTACGGAACGAGTTGCCGACGACAACGTTCTACTCATCCAACTCGACGACGGGAAGGCCAATGCCCTCACCGCCGATGCGATCGCCCAGATTCGTTCCCACATCGATGAAGCTGCAGCCGACGAATCGATCGTCGCGGTCGTGATCGCTGGCCGAGAGAACCGATTCTCCGGCGGCTTCGAGCTCAGTGTGATGATGGCCGACGATGTCCAGGCGATTCTCGACCTGGTCGCCGATGGCGGCGAGCTCGTAGCCCAAGCCTTCGACGCACCGATTCCCGTCATCGCGGCGTGCACCGGCCATGCCGTAGCTGCCGGGTCGTTGTTGCTACTCGGTTGTGATGTTCGGGTTGGCGCCGCCGGCGACTTCAAGATCGGCTTGAACGAGGTCGCGATCGGTATGGTCGTGCCCGACTGGGCAATGACCATCGCCGAGACCCGCCTCAGCAAGCGCCATATCCAACGTTGCATCGCCAATGCTCGACTGCTGGATTCCAAAGAGGCCTGCGACGCCGGTTTCCTCGATGAGACCGTCGAACCTGGCGCTGTTGTCGATCGAGCGATCGAACTCGCCGCGGAATTCGCTGCGCTCGATAGCGAGGCTTACGCCGGCACGATGAAGGCGTTTCGTGCAGCAACCGCAGAAACCATGCGTGAGCAAGCGACCGCCATGCGATCGCTCCCGGGCTAAACCGTCTGAACTCCAAACGCCGGAAGAACCTATGCCAAGCTGTGGCGACATCTGTTCGCCACTCGTGGAGCTACGCCCATGGCAATCACTGATCTACCAGCATTCGCCCGTGCGGACGGGCCGGACAAGGTCACCGGATCCGGCCGGTACACCGCCGACATCAACCTCACCGGCCAGCTGACCGCCAAGTTTCTCTACGCGGGCGTCAGCCGCGGCCGTATCACCAAACTTGACGTCGACGCCGCGCGAGCCATGCCCGGCGTATTTGCGGTACTCACCGACTCCGACGTGCCCGACGTTCGCTATAGCTACGGACTCGCGGACCGCACCCTCTTTGCCAAAGACGAGGTCCGCTTCGAAGGTGAGGTCGTTGCTGCGGTGGCGGCGATCGACGAGGCGACTGCCGAGGCCGCCCTGGACGCAATCATCTACGAGGTCGAAGAACTCCCGCCGGTACTCGACCTCGAAGCAGCGATCGCCGATGACGCACCTCGGGTCCACGCCGAGATCGACAGCTACGAGGTCACGGGAGACACCCCGCATTGGGGCAACGTCGCTACCCACTCCACCATCGAGATGGGCGATGCAGAGACGGCCCTAGCCACCGCCGACCACGTCATCACCGGCCGCTATATCTCCGATGCCAGCCACGCAACCCCGATCGAACCTCGAGCCGTCATCGCCCAATGGGAGGGCTCACGAGTCACCATCTGGACGAGCACACAGGTCCCGTTCGATGCCCGCAACGGGGTATGTGAAACCCTCGAACTTCCGGCGAGCCAGGTGCGCATCATCGGCCCACATGTTGGCGGCGGGTTCGGCGGCAAGTGTGGCGCACACTTCGAACCACACATCGCCGCACTCGCGAGGGCAGCGAAACGACCGGTGAAGCTGGTCTTCTCTCGCTGGGAAGAGTTCGTGGCACCGGATCGTCGACGCGAAGCCATGCTGATCGACGTCACCACCGGTGTGATGAACGACGGCACGATCGTCGCTCGGACCGGAACGCTGTTGCTCGACAACGGCGCATACATGGCCGACTCGTCGTTCTTTCCTCAAGCCGCCGCCATGCACCTGATCGGCCCGTATGCGATCCCCAACGTCCACATGGACGGCAAGCTCGTCTACACCAACCATCAGCCCTCTGGTTCGGTGCGCGCACCGA
>CAZTDG010000320.1:0-1857 GCA_964612655.1 uncultured Acidimicrobiales bacterium
CCACACGTTGGCTTCGCGCAGAGCCGGGACATACATCTGAGCCTAGCGCGAAGGCCTAGCCCGCCTCGGTCGTGACTAACCGAGTTTCGTCTCTCCGATCGGAAACATCGCCGCGCTTGTGGCAACTAAGTTGGAGGGATGCGACGCGCACGTAGACGACCGCTTGACGACGACGAGATTTCAATCTTTGATCACGTGGGCGACGAACTACTCGGACGCGTCCGTCTGATTCGAACAAATCTCTTGCCACCAGCCGCTGACGGTATGACAATCGGGAACATCGTCTTCCTGCGCGGCGACCGGATTGAGCAGCGGGCGACATCGCTGCTCGCCCATGAGTTAGTTCATGTCCGGCAGTTCGCCGAACACGGACCGGTGCGGTTCCTCACCCGCTACGTAGGCGATTACTTACGCAATCTCCGCGCCTGCCGGAACCATCGTCAGGCCTACCTGGACATCCCATTCGAGATCGAAGCTCGCGAAGAAGCTGCTCGATGGGCGAAAAAAGCTCCAACAAGGATTCCCAAACAGTAGTCAAATCCCGCTCAACGTGAGGCCCTATATGCCGATGTTGTCAGTGTTATGTCGGATCACCAGTGCTACCTCTGCGGTGCCCAGAATGACCCATCCGCGTCCTTCTGCAGCCGCTGCAATGGGCAGCTGTTGAGCCTCGGCAACGAACCTGAGCCAGAAGCAGCGCCTGAACCAGAGGTTCCTGAAGTCGAGGAGAAGAAGGGGCCCGACAACTTCAGCCGGCTGCGACAACTTCGCCGCAAATCAACACTCGACGACAGCCGACTCTCCGATGCACTCGGGCTACAGGACGAAGGACTCAACGACGGCCTTCCAGAAGCCAAGGTGAGCGCCATTCCAAAAGCCAAAGCCTCGACGGACATCCCGATCATCGGGACCCTGCCTGGCAGTTCCAGTCGATCGCTACGAACCGAAGCGCCGGAGCGTCGTGTCTACGTTCTCTTCGGACTCCTCGTTCTCGCAACGGCCTGGCTGGCATGGATCACTATTGGACCGTCATCCTCGTCTCAACCAGAGAACCTTGCATTCGCAACTACGACCACCACCACGTTCCCGACGACGACTACAACCGAGGCCCCGATCCGCCAATGGACCCAACTCGAAATTGATTCCCAGTTCGGCGATTCCATGGTGATCGTCCAACTCGTTTCGTGCGCCGGTGAAACAATCACAAGGGCCCAAACTTCTGGTATCAACATCGATGAGAACACGACGCTCATCGACATCGGCCCGCTACCGAACGCTCAGGCCGCTCGTATCTTCACTCCACTGGGTTCGCACCGGCCTGCAGTCATCACCACCAAGTCGTCGGGTGCGACGGTCGCAGTGTCGCCCGTACGTGGCAACGACCATCTGCGCCTTATCGAGCAACCCGCTGGAGACAGCCGATTCCAACTGAGCTTTGACCCGGCCGTGAATGAACTCGACATCGAGACCGTTGCACCCGGTGCGCAATTGTCCGGGTCTGCCACTCAAGTACTGGTATCGAACCAGGGTGAAACGATCGAAGCCCGCATCGCGGACCGCACCTTTGACTTGCAGGACATACAAGAATCGCTCGACACCGTCGTGAGCGTCGAAGGCGCTGACGTATCGACCACCGATGCATGCACATGGCCCGACGCCCTGGCCTTCGCCTCTGGCGACGGCGCAGCAACAGCTGTTACCACAACCGAACAAGAAGAACTAACCGACGACGAGTCGGATGATGCACAGGAGACCGCACAATGAAACCCTTGACCGCCTTAGCAAGCGTTCTCGATTCGGCCGTCCTTTTTGCTGACGAGAGCGGCAAAGTCATGGAATCGAACCCGATCTTTACTC
>CAZTDG010000321.1:0-1834 GCA_964612655.1 uncultured Acidimicrobiales bacterium
GCTTCGGCCAAAGTAGCCAACGAATCGAGACAGTGCCCCTCCAGGAATGTGTCGACGTGCGGTAGTGCGGCCGCCATACCCCGAGCGATGGGCTCATAACCAGGGCTGGCCTTGAGCGGGTTGACCCACACCACCTTGTGCGCCGTGCGGGCGAGGCGCTGCATCTGCAGGTCCATCTCGTCGGGGTCGCCGCGATCCCAGCCATCGGAGAGCACCACCACGATCGAGCCGCGAGACATGCCACGCTGTCCCCACTCGTCGTTGTAGCTACCAATGGCCTCGCCGAGTCGAGTACCCCCGGACCAGTCGACGACTTCTCCGGCCGCGGCTTGCACGGCCTCGTCTACGTCATGCGAACCGAGCTGGCGAGTCATCCGAGTGAGTCGAGTGCCCAGCGCAAACACTTCTACCCGGCCACGGCCCACCACGGCTGCATGAGCGAAGCGGATGAGGACCCGGGCGTAGGGCTCCATCGAACCGCTTACGTCAAGCAGCAAAACTAGGCGTCGCGTGCGAGTCCCTGGTGTCGTGCGAGCTAACCCGATCGGCTCGCCCTCGGTGCGCATCGCGGCGCGAACCGTGCGGCGAAGATCGTTTCGTGAACCGCGGTCGTTAGCCACGCGTCGACGCGACGAACGCCGAGCGGGAGTGAGTCGCATCCGTGCCATGACCCGCTGGGCCTCGAGCAACTCGGCCTTGGTGAACTCGGCGAAGTCCTTCTCTCCCAACACCTCTGACGCGCTGTAGCGCAGCGCGAGGTCGTCCTCATCGCTGCCCTCGCCTTCGCCATCGCCAGCTCCCTCGTCTACGCCCAGCGAAGCCGACTCGAGCTCATCTTCGAAACGCACCTTGAATCCGGTGCCATTGCGATGGAAGAAGGCCAGGAACATCGCGTTGTACATCGCGATGTCCTCGGGACGAACCACCAGGGTCGCGCGACCCGCCCAGTAGACGTCGTCGCCGTTACCGAGCCCGACCGCCCGCAACGATTGCACGTACCGAAGTGACGACGAGATTGGCACCACAAGGCCACCACTGCGCAAGGTGTGAATGAACCCAGCCGCCAAGCGCTCGATCTCTAGCTCGTCGAAGTCAACCGTGAGCGTTTCGGCGGTCATGCTCCCAGGGCGATCTCGATGACGCTTTCGATTCCGGCTCGACGGGCCCGTTCTTGGTCCTCGCGGTACTTGAGCAAGGTGCCGAGGGTTTCATCGACGGCGGCTTCGGTGAGTTCTTCGGAAGCGAGCAAGTGCAGCGCCTTGGCCCAGTCGAGCGTCTCGGCGATACCCGGGGGCTTGTACATGCCCATATCCCGGAAGTGGGCTGTCGCCGCGGCCACCTGACGGGCGAGTGCCGCCGGAACCTCGGGTGCCTTCGCCTCGATGATGGAGACCTCGCGTTCGAAGTCGGGATGCTCGACCCAGTGATACAACGCCCGGCGTTTCAACGCGTCGTGCACGTCACGGGTGCGGTTCGAGGTGATGACGACAAACGGTGGGGTCTCGGCTTGGAACGTCCCGAGTTCGGGGACGGTCACCGCGTATTCGCTCAGCGCTTCGAGAAGAAAGGCCTCGAACTCGTCGTCGGCGCGGTCGACCTCGTCGATCAACAGCACCGGAGCGACGGCGGCGCCGTGGTCGATAGCGCGCAACAGCGGTCGACGGATCAGAAACCGCTCGGTGAAGAGCTCGTCCTCGAGAGCATCAGATGAGGACGATGTGGCCTCGCCGGTCGCTTCAGCGGTGCGCAGGTGCAGTAGCTGTCGGGTGTAGTTCCACTCGTACAGCGCTTGGGATACGTCGATGCCTTCGTAGCACTGGAGGCGAATCAACTC
>CAZTDG010000322.1:0-1792 GCA_964612655.1 uncultured Acidimicrobiales bacterium
TCGACGTAGGTCGCGAAGTTTGAATTCTTTGCCGTTTCGCCGAGCAGCTCGGCGAGTGCCTCGTTGAGGTACACGAAGGTCGTGCCGTCAGGAGTGAGGATGCCGACCAGGTCGCGTGTGGCTTCGAGTACCCGAGATAGCTCGTCGGCTCGGCGAGCCGCGCCGATGTCCTCGGTCGAATCGTCGAAAGACAGCAGCGATGCACCCGGTTGCGCGAGGGGAGTGACCGCAATGTCGAGCCAGCGGAAGTCGCCTTCGGTAGTAATAACCCGCAGGCGCCCTTGAAGCCCACGGTTGTTTTCCATGGCGTCTTTCAGCGCCTCGAGGAACTCGCTACGACCATCCTCGTCGACCCGCTGAAGCCAGCCTTCGCCGGTGGCTTCGAACACCGACTGGCCGGTGATCTCTGTCCAACGGTCGTTGAGGTCGGTCATCATCGTGTTGCCGACCAGGCGAGCCATGCCGCGGGGGCTATTGGAGATAAGGCGGCGAATTTGCCGTGTCTGATCGTGAGCTTCGGGGACTTCGACCATCACGAGGACGGCGTTGCCTGTGTCGGTCGGTTGCAACCAACACTGCAGATCGAGCGCTCGAACGATCGGTCCCGATTGGAAGGTGAACGACCGCCGAGTCTGGACGCCCTCTCGAGCCTTGTGGACCAGTTCGTCGAGAAGGAGCGCCTCGCTGGAATCCGCGAGTAGGTCGACCAGAGACACGCCGGGAGCGTTTTCGGAGGTAAGCCCGAGAAGGTCTGACCCTTCGTCGTTCGCGAGAGCGATCGAGTTGTTCGCGTCCACGACAATGAGACCGAAGGGAACCGTCGCGATCATTGTCGCAATGACGTCGGCGGTGACGGGCGTCGCGGAGGCGAAGGGATCTGTCATGGGCGAATAATTACTTCGTACGGACGGTGGGACTTGAACCCACACGAGATTTCTCTCACCAGGACCTAAACCTGGCGCGTCTGCCAATTCCGCCACGTCCGCAGAACAGTGGCCAGACTACTCCCTGTAGTGCAAATGGGCGAACATCTGCCAGCAAAGTCGCATTCCGTAGTGAGAACTCCAGTGAAGCGCCGAGGCGCCGATAGCAAGGAGTAGCCTGAACAACTGATGCGCTTAGGAAATAACCTGACGCACGTGTTGTTGGGCCAACCAGCAACCACCACGACGTTTCCCAATCAGGAGAACAATGGCCATCGAACTGCCCGGCACCTCGTATGCAGCATCCATCACCGAGGACGTTTCCCGGATGGATATTTACAACCGTTTGCTCAAGGACCGCATCGTCTTCCTTGGCACGGACGTGAACGACGAGATCGCGAACTACCTCACGGCACAGATGCTGCACCTAGAGAGTCAGGATCCGGAGAAGGACATCTGGCTCTACATCAACTCACCCGGTGGTTCGGTCACCGCAGGTATGGCCATCTACGACACGATGCAATTCGTGCAGCCCGACGTGGGCACCATCTGCATGGGCCTCGGTGCTTCTATGGGTCAGTTCCTTCTTGGCGCTGGCGCTAAGGGCAAGCGATACGCCTTGCCGCACGCCCGCGTCATGATGCATCAGCCTCTCGGCGGCGTTCGTGGCCAGGCCTCGGACATCAAGATCCAAGCTGAACAAATGGCAGCTACCAAGAAGCTCCTTCAGGCTCTGATCGCCGATCACACCGGCCAAGACGTCGAGACCATCGAAGCCGACTCCGACCGCGACCGCTGGTTCACCGCCGAGGAAGCCAAAGAGTACGGAATCATCGACAAGGTCATCGTTAGTCGTACCGACATCTGAT
>CAZTDG010000323.1:0-1770 GCA_964612655.1 uncultured Acidimicrobiales bacterium
TCGAGTTCGGTGACAAGACCGTCACCGTCGAGGAAGCCACGACTGCTGACTACACAGGCCTCGACATCGTGTTGTTCTCCGCTGGCGGGGCAACGTCGAAGGCGCTCGCTGACAAGGTCGCTGCGACCGGAGCGATCGTCATCGACAACTCTTCTGCGTTCCGCATGGACCCCGACGTTCCCCTCGTCGTGCCAGAGGTCAACGCCCATGCGCTCGACGACATCCCCAAGGGAATCGTCGCAAACCCCAACTGCACCACCATGGCTGCCATGCCGGTACTCAAACCACTCGATGAAGAGGCCGGCCTGGAACGAATGATCGTCAGCACCTACCAAGCGGTGTCCGGTGGCGGTCTTGCCGGTGTTGAGGAACTCGAGCGCCAGGTCCTCGAAGCCGGCGATGGTATCGCCGAGCTCACCTATGACGGTAAGGCTGTGGACTTCATCGACAACGAGAAGTTCGCTTCGACGATCGCGTTTAACGCGGTTCCGCTGTGCGGATCGATCGTCGACGATGGTCTCGAAGAGACCGACGAAGAGCAGAAGCTTCGCAACGAGAGCCGAAAGATCCTCGAACTACCCGACCTCAAGGTCGCTGGTACGTGTGTACGCGTTCCGGTCTTCACCGGCCATTCGCTCGCAGTCACCGCGTCGTTCGGACGACCGATCAGCCCGGACCGCGCCCGTGAGATTCTCGAAGATGCCGACGGTGTTGTACTCGACGATCTGCCAACGCCACTCGATTCGGCGGGCATCGACCCGTCGATCGTCGGCCGCATTCGCCCAGACGAAGTCTTCGACAATGGCCTGTCGATGTTCATCTCCGGCGACAACCTCCGCAAGGGTGCAGCACTAAACACCATCCAAATCGCAGAGGCCCTCATCGCGAGAGGCATCATCGGCGGGTAGTTCAAAATCCGCAGAGCACACCGAGCGAAGCGAATGTGCGATTGCGGCGAGTAGTTGGCTGAACCCGTGCCGCCACAATCAGGGCGGAGCCCTGGGCGGCTAAGGCTTCAGCCCTTCACGGAGGGTTTTCTCGGTAGCGGGCCATGGCGTCGTCGAGGCTGAGGTCGAGTTGGTTCGCGAGCGATGCGAGCCAGGCCAGCACATCGCCGAGTTCGTGGAGCTGTTGTTCCCTGGTCCCTTTGCGCGCTGCTTGGGCTAGCTCGCCAAGTTCCTCGCATAGCCAGGCCACCGTGGCGGCTTGGCCGCGCTCACGGTCGGCTTCGCCGTACAGCGTCTCCATCAGTTCTTGTACGTCATCGAGAGTCATGGGCGCACGCTAGAGTCCGGGTATGGAAGACATCAACGTCAAGCCCGTAATCACTGTGCCTCAAGGCGCACCACCGACCGAGTTAGTCATCGAAGATCTGGTGGAAGGCGACGGCCAAGAAGCGACCGCCGGCATGCAGGTCAGCGTCGACTACATGGGTATCAACTGGTCGAACGGCCGCGAGTTCGATGCCTCATGGAACCGTGGTGACACGTTTAGCTTTGGCTTGGGCGCTGGCATGGTTATCCCTGGCTGGGACCAAGGTGTGCAGGGCATGAAGGTCGGCGGCCGTCGCCGTCTCACGATTCCCCCGCAGATGGCGTACGGCTCTTCGGGGGCTGGTGGCGTTATCGGCCCAAACGAGACGCTGATCTTTGTCGTTGACCTTCGCAACGTCGGCTAGGCCGCGCGGCGGGCTCGTACCTCAGCAATTTCGGGCGGCGGTTCCATAATCCAGTTGAGCGTTCGCAAAAGTGCTTTGGCTGATGGCGCAAC
>CAZTDG010000324.1:0-1763 GCA_964612655.1 uncultured Acidimicrobiales bacterium
TGGTAGTTGTCGTTATCGGTAACGATGAACGACCCTGCGCCGAAGAGCTCGAGGATCGCTGCGTGATCGGCGTTTGTTTCGTCGAGACCGAGGAATGCCTCGGTGAGTTCGTCGGTGAAACCAGCGCCTAGGCGCACGTCGAGGTCGGGCTGGGCGAGCCAGTGGTAATCGAAGAACTCCGGCGTGCGGAAGATCTCGATGACCTCGTCGGTGTCGATGACGCCCTCTTCGATGCGAGCGTCCCAGACTTGTGAGTTCAGCGCGCCGACCTCGAAGCTGCCAGCGGTGACAACCTCGATGGTGGCGTCGTGACTACCGGAGAACCCGGGTTGGCTCGCGAAGTCGTTGGCTGGATCGATGCCAGCTTCGTTCAGGAAAGCTTGCGGCATCAGGCGACCCGACGTCGATGACTCCGAACCGAAGGTGAACGAACGGCCAACGATCGACTGCAAACCGTCAACGCTGTTGAACGGCTCGATGCCGCTGTCGGCGCGAGCGATGAACACCGAGGTGAAGTCCTCGTCGATATCGCGTTGGAGGATCGCGGTCGATCCTTCCACCTCAAGACGTGCTTGCACGCCGGTGAGCCCACCGAACCACACCGCGTCGAGGTCGCCGGTGCTGAAGCCGGTCACCGCAGCGTTGTACTCGGTGACGGGAACGTACTCGACTTCGAGATTGTCGATCTCGGCTTCGAGATACGTGGCGAGCAGGTCGTAGGTGCGCTGGAGCCGCTCGGGTTCCTGGTCAGGAATTGCACCGATGCTGAGGGTGCGAACTGCCGTGTCGGACGCTTCGTCCTCCGCGGAAACAGTGTCTGCCTCGTCGATTGCGGCGGCGGCGTTTGCATCGGGTGCATCACCTGCGCCTGCATCGGCCTGTGCTGCCCCGACCGCGGGTTCAGCGGCTGCTTCGGTGGTCGTATCGTTACCGCAAGCTGCCGCCACGAGGACGAGGGCAAGAAGAGTGGCGATTAGCCGCCAACTGGCGGCTTTCTTGGGAGACGTCATTGGGTGCCTCCCCGTGGAATGAAACACATGTTGTACCTACTTGGTAAATAGTGGTTTGAATCGCGCTGACCCGAGCAGCACGCTCGGATGCATCAGCCCTTCGATACTGGCAGTGCTTTCGCAAAAGCGTCGCTCAACTCAGCGGATTTTTACCACTTGGTTACGCACCCGCAATATCGGTGACAGGCAATCGATATTGGGCGGGTCGATTCGAGTCGTCCGCCTAGTTCGGAAATTGGAAGCGGCCCCGGTTCGCAAAGGCTTCAAGCCGTGCGAGGTCGAGTCGGAGGTTCATCTCCAGAACGTGCAATGCCTTCGGGATTCGGATTCCCAGATGGCCCGTGGGAGTGACGTGGAGATAGCAGAATTCGTCTCTATCTTTTGGATCTGTCATTCGAATCGTCCAACTTTCCGCCGCGAGTGCCTTCCCAAAATGTAGACGAGATCGGGGGTCGATGGCGGCCCAGAGGGGCCGATCCGGGGCGCCTTCACGAAGTTCTTACGCCCCGGTTTCAGTCCGTTCACCACTAGGCGGTCGCGGGCCCGAAAATCATCGGCTCCGGACGGGTCTGGCGATCCTAGGTGCAGGCGCTGCAGGTGCCGAGAAGATCGAGACGGTGCTCGGTGACCGTGAAGCCCTGGCTCGTTGCCGCCGCGGAAAGCGCCGAATCGAGCTGCTTCTCGGTTTGTTCGTCGAGCGCAAAGTCTGCGACGTCGCCGCAAGAATTGCAGATCAGGTGGTGATGGTGGCCG
>CAZTDG010000325.1:0-1760 GCA_964612655.1 uncultured Acidimicrobiales bacterium
GGTCCTGGGCACGTGGTGAACCGACGATGATCGTGCCGTCGCTGATGGCAACCCGTTCGCCGAAGCGGTCATCGGTGTCACCATTCGACGCTGCGAGGACGGCTTGACCTGCCCACTGCGCATTCGTGCGGGTGAACACATAGGCAGCGCCGTCGTCTCCGCTTCGGCCCTCGCCGCGGGTTGCGCCTACCACGATGGTGTCGGCGTCGATCGCGACCGACGCGCCGAAGGCATCGAATGGTTCGCCTCCGCTGAGGACCAGTCGCGACTGCTGAGTCCACTGCCCATCGGAACGAACAAACACGTACGCCGCGCCGCCGCGTTGGGCGCCTTCGTTGGCGGCGCCGATGACGATGGTGTCGCCATCGATGTCGACGGTATTGGCGAAGAAGTCGCCGTCGACCGCGTTTGGCGAGGTGATCGTCTGCCCAAACAGCCACTGGCCATTGATGCGTTCAAAGACGTAGGCCGCTCCTGCGAAACTCTGATCGCCTGCCGCGGCCCGGTTCGCACCGACGACCATCGTGTTGCCATCGATCGCGACGGCTGCGCCGAAGGCGTCGTCTTCATCTCTGTCAGCGCCAGAGAGTCGCTGGTCTTCAGTGACGACATCTCCTTGTGCGGAAAGCGGTCCCGCCAGGCCGAGAACGATGAGCAGTACGAGCGAAGCGAGGCTCGCCGTCCACCAGAAGGAAAGCCGCCAAGGGTTGCTAATGAGAAGCGCGCGATCAGGGTGCACGAAATCAGCCTTTCGGGTATCTAAGGTCCGCCGACCCGCTTTCTTATATTAGTTCGCCCACTCCTTGATTTGGGCGACAAGGGCGAGGGGGTCCTCTGCTGCAGGGTGCAGGGTGAGGCTCGTGACACCGGCTTCTTTGAAGGCGGCCAGACGATCCTTGATGAAACCTTCGGTGCCGACCAGGTTGGTGGCGGCCAGGAATTCGTCTGGGATCGCGGCCGCCGCCTCTTCCTTCTTGCCTTCGAGGTAGAGGTCCTGCACGATCTCGGCTTCGGCTTCGTATCCGTAGCGCTGGAAGAGGGTGTTGTAGAAGTTCTTCGACTTCGCGCCCATGCCACCGATGTAGAGCGCGGCCGTCGGTCGAGCGAAGTGGCGCATCTCTGCAGCTTCTTCTTCGGTCTTGGTGATCGCGACCATTCCGCCAGCGATAATTTCGAGTTCACCGAGGGCTGGGTCTCGTTTGGCCTTGCCTTCGTCCAGCGACGTACCCCAGGCGTCGTGCGCTTTCTCCGGGTGGAAGAAGACGGGGATCCAGCCGTTTGCGATCTCCGCGGTAAGCGCCACGTTCTTCTCACCGATGGCCGCGATGTACACAGGGATGTCCTCGCGCACTGGCGTGTTGATGAGCTTCAGTGGTTTGCCCAGCCCCGTCGCACCTTCGCCCGTGTAGGGCATCTGATAGTTGCGGCCGTCGTGTTCGAGGCGTTCGCGCTTCCACACCTTGCGGCAAACCTCAATGACCTCACGGGTGCGGCCGAGCGGTCGGTTGTAGGGGACGCCGTGCCAGCCCTCGATCACCTGCGGACCCGATGCACCAAGCCCCAGCGCGAAGCGGCCGCCCGACAACGAGTCGAGTGTGGCTGCGGTCATCGCGATCAGCGTTGGCGTGCGGCTGTAGATCGGCAAGATGCCCGACACCAGTTCCATTGTGTCGGTACTCGCCGCCAGGAAGCCGAGCGTCGAGACCGAATCGAAGCTGTAGGCCTCAGCGACCCACGCCTGATCGACGCCCGCCCGTTCC
>CAZTDG010000326.1:0-1722 GCA_964612655.1 uncultured Acidimicrobiales bacterium
CACTGATGGGTCGCTGCGGACTCGGCGAGCAAGGTGGCAATCCGGTTGGCATCGAGGTGCTCGATCGCCACAGCGCATCCGATCGGCCACCATCGCACCGGGCCGCTGAGCGCGTCGGCCATCTCACGGATGACCTGTCGGCTGGCTCGATCACCAAGCAGCGCTCTAGTGCCCGTGGCAAGATCCGGCGCAGACACCAACGATCGAGCCCAGCGGGGCACGCTCGACTCTTGGTGCCCGGCTTCGATAGCCGGCCGAAGCAGGGGCCACGCTGCTGCGGCCGCGGTGAGTTCGGAGCCGAGCTGAGCGGGCAATGCGTTCCACCAGCCTCGCTCCTCACCCGCCCGCCGAAGGCCGACCGTGAGCGCATCCGCCCAACGTGTACGTGGCTCGTGAACCGCGTCCGCCGACTCATGCAGGCAACTGACGAAGCTCGCCGGGTCTGCCGAGACGTCCACGACTTTGCGCCCGCCCAGAAAGGCCAAGCCGAGGCCAATCCGCGCCGCGGCTTCTTCAAGACGGACCGCAACCCCGGTCGGTCGACCTTCGGTAACTACCTGTTGCCACCGGGCTGAGTCTGGGGTCGCCAAACGCAGCCCTGCCCCTAATCGCACCTAACCTTCTCCTGCTCCGACGCCCGACTTCCACCTTCGCGCACCAACGTGTGGAGCGAAACCACCAATTCTGGCTAATTCGATGGCTAGCTCTTCGAGAGTGAAATGCCGACCGCGACGAGCGCGTCTTTGGGTGCTATTCGTCGTACGCGCACGTGCCGTCGGCGAGCACCGTGCGTTCGCCCGCGATGCACTCGGCAATGGCATCGATGCGGTCGGTCACGTCGGGTGGGGCGATGCCATCAGGGACGATGAGGCGCCACGGAACACGGCGCTCATCGAACACGACCAGACTGACGAGGTTGCCGCTCTCGTCGAATCCTCGAGACATCGGGAAGGCCCCATCTCCGAAACCATTGGCGAAGATCAACAGGTCCATGCCCGGCTCGGGGTCCACGTCGCGAAACGTGACTGGGTTCTCAAAGGTCCCCGGTTCATTCATGAGCTCTGTCTCCAGAGGGTTGGCTTCGAGCCACTCTGCGGTCGCAGCGCTGATCGCGCCCCCTTGGCCACCGTCGGTTCCATAGGCGGTCTCAAAGGCTCCCCAACGCTCGACGTTCCCGCCGGGAACGTCGAAGCGAAAGCCGATCGTTTCGGTCAGGTTGGTGTTGGGGCCTCCGTTTACCAGGCGTGTGGTTTCTAGCTCGTCGACCGATTCGCCAAATTCGACTCGAACGGACTCCCGTGGGTCGTTTATCGCCCACGAGCAGCAGGCCAAGATGTTTCCGTCGAGAATGAGAAGCGAGCCGTTCGGGGTAACAAGATTCTCGAATTCCTCGGGCTCCTCCACGGTGGTGAACTCGTCCCACCCCGGCAGCTCATAGGGGACACCGTCGTCGTCGAGCGAGACAACGAACGGGACCTCGACACCAGCGTCCCACGTGGAGAACCCGGCCCACTGGCCACTCGATGCTTCGTCGAAGCTATCCGGGCAGCCGAAGGACGTTCGCTCGGTCGATCCGCTTCGTTCTGGTGTTCCGACGATGATCTCCACATATCGCAACTGCAGTTCTTGGGAGAGAAACCGAACCCGTTCGATCGCTCCCGAGTCGTCCGACCAGACGTCCAACACAAACGGCACTCGCTGGGAATTGGTCAGTGTCACGAG
>CAZTDG010000327.1:0-1713 GCA_964612655.1 uncultured Acidimicrobiales bacterium
AATCACCCCTTTTCCTGGCCCGGCGACGGTAAATTTCAAAGCGTGAGTTCAAAGGACCCGCTGGCGGCGCCGCGGCATATCGCGTGCGTTATGGACGGCAATGGCCGATGGGCTCAAGCCCGAGGGCTTCCTCGTATCGAGGGTCACAAGATGGGCGAGCATGCGCTCTTTGAGGCGGTGCACGGTGCCCTTGAACAAGGAATCGATTGGCTGACCGTCTACGCGTTCAGCACCGAGAACTGGAAGCGTCCGCCTGACGAGGTCAAGTTCCTCATCAACTTCAACGAAGAGATCCTGCTTCGCCGTCGACAGGACCTGCACGAACTCGGTGTGCAAATGCGCTTTATCGGTCGAAACGACTGGCGTGTGCCGAAGCGTCTGATCAAACGCATGGACGAAGCGACCGAGCTAACCAAGAACAACCGAAATCTCATCTTCACCATCGCGTTCAACTACGGCGGCCGGGCCGAGATCGCCGATGCGGTCAAGAGCTTGATCAAATCGGGCGTAAGCGCAGACAAGATCAACGAGAAAATGATCGCCCGGCATCTGTACGACCCACAAATGCCTGACGTCGACCTCATGATTCGCACGTCCGGGGAGTTCCGCACGTCGAACTTCTTGCTATGGGAGCTGGCCTACGCCGAGATGTGGTTCACCGACACGCTCTGGCCGGACTTCAACCGCCAACACATGGCCGACGCGGTTCACGACTATCGCCATCGCACGCGGCGATATGGCGGCGTCATCGCGTAAGCTCGCGCCATGACCATCGGGCTCTATCGAGACAACGCCGTTGTCCTTCGGTCGTGGAAGCTCGGCGAATCGGATCGCATTCTTAGCTTGATGACCCAAAGCAACGGCAAGGTTCGTTGCGTGGCCAAGGGCGTTCGAAAGACTCGCAGTCGCTTCGGGTCCCGAGTGGAGCCGACCAACCACCTCGAAGTGCAGCTGTATCGAGGCAAGGGTGAGCTCGACACGCTCACCCAGGTCGAGAGCATCGACCGGTTCCCGGTGTTGCGAGAGGACCTCGAACTCTTCGCCCGTGCCTCGTCGATGCTCGAAGCCGTCGAGGTGGTCGCACAAGACCGAGAGCCCAACGCTGGGCTCTACACGATGCTCGCACGGGCGCTGCACACCGTCACCGAATCCGAAAGCCATCTGGTGGTCGCTGGCTTCTTCGTGAAGTTGCTGTCGATGGAGGGCCTAGCACCGTCGATCGACATCTGCGTGGGTTGTGGCACCAGCAGCGACCTGACCCACTTCTCCGTTGCCGACGGAGGCGCCTCGTGTGGAGGTTGTCGACTCGGTCCGCCGTTGAGTGTGGAGACGGCAGCGTTGTTACACCTTGCGTTGGGCGGACAGCTTGGGGCAGTGCTCAACCAACCCGCCTCGCCCGCAACAAGAGAGTTCGACATGCTCGCTCAACGGCTCCTCGAACACAACCTCGAACGACGCCTTCGATCGTCGACCGTTCTCGAACAGGCCTAGCCAAAACGCGAGAGTGCCCCCGCCAGGGGCGGGGGCACTTCGTGTTTCTAGGGAACCGGAACCTCAGATTGCAAGGAGACGCGAGGCCCGGCTTGGGGCATTAGCCGCCGATGGCGACGAGGCCCTGGGTGTCGATTTCAGGAAGCTCACCGGTGAGCTCCTGGATCTGGGTGAGGCCACCCTCGCCGTCAAGCTCGTAGACGCCGATGTTTCCTGAGAGGC
>CAZTDG010000328.1:0-1695 GCA_964612655.1 uncultured Acidimicrobiales bacterium
TGATCGAGTTGAACCGCGGCATGTTCTCGCTGGTGTATTCGATGATGTCGGCCACGATCCGCATGCTCGGTTCGGGCGGATAGATGTAGGTGTTGCGCACCATGAATTCTTTGAGGATGTCGTTCTGGATGGTGCCAGACAGCGTCTCGATGGGCACACCCTGTTCCTCGCCGGCCACGATGTAGCAAGCCAGAATCGGCAGCACGGCACCGTTCATCGTCATCGACACGCTCATCTGGTCGAGCGGGATGCCGTCGAAGAGGATCAACATGTCTTCGACCGAATCGATCGCCACACCGGCCTTGCCGACGTCGCCAACCACCCGCGGGTGGTCGCTGTCGTAGCCGCGGTGTGTCGCTAGGTCGAAGGCGACCGACAACCCCATCTGGCCCCCGGCCAGGTTGGCTCGGTAGAACGCGTTGGACTCTTCTGCGGTGGAGAAGCCCGCGTACTGGCGAATCGTCCACGGCCGGTTCGTATACATGGTGGCCCGAGGCCCTCGCACGAACGGGGCAACACCGGGCACCCCGCCCAAATGGGCGAGACCCTCCAGGTCGTCCTCGGTGTAGAGCGGTTTCACGTCGACACCCTCGGGGGTCGACACCGTCAATTCGTCGAGCGAGCGCCCACGAAGCTCCTTCTCGGCGAGCTCGTTCCATTGAGAATCCATTGCCCTCATGTCTACCCGAGGGCGACCCCGATCAACCTCTTTCGACCCAACCGGCTCATCGCCCGGGATATTGAGGTCCGTCGAGTTAGACGGCCAATGCGGTGAACACCGCGACGGCGTTGCCAATCATGCTTGCGAGTATCAGGCGTTGCGTGGCCGCATGGGCATGGGCGAGCTTGGTATCTATCTCACCGCGCAGCTCGGCCATCTCACCGCGTAGTTCAGCGCCAAACGCGTGCATGTCGGTGCGGGTCACGAGTTCGGCAGCTGGGGAGGTCGGTAGGAGTTCCATGAGGTGATTGGCCTGTTCGGTTCCGATGGCATCCTCAAGTCCGTTGAAGATGTCGCGCCGGTTCTGCTCGGTGATAGCCATGCCTATTGTCTCAGTTTCTGGGGAGCCCGTCGAGGGGTCTGCTGTTTGAGGAGGAACATGGCCAGTTCCTCGAGGGCGTAAACCGACAGTACGGCGCGCCTGTGACAGCGCCCGACCTGATCGGTCGCGAGACCCGGGTCGGTCAGGGGTGAATGAGTTCGACGTGGCGCCCGAGTGTGTTGGCGAGGCGTTCGAGGTCGTCGTGGTCGGAGGTCACGATGTCGTCCCCGTCGACGGCGAACAGTGCGACAGCAGCGTCGATGACGTCGGTGAGCTCGGCTTTGGCGAGCAGTTGCCCAGCGAGTCGGCCAATGGTCTCATCGATCGATCGCACCTCGATGCCCGCAAGCGCTGCGGAGAGTCGGGCCTGGCGTGGGCCTCCTCGCCACGCCTGGCCGAGTACTCCGGCGTGCGTGACCGGGAGTTCGCCTTCGGCGAGCGCGGCCTTGAGTCGGATCCACATCGGTCGTTCGTTTCGTTCGAGCGCTAGGAGGGCACCGGTGTCGAGAATCAGGGTCATGCGGACCTCGGGGTACCGCGGACGACCGTGGCTTTGGATCGGTCGAGCCTTCGTTGCGCGGTGATCTCTTCGTCGGTGATTTCGCCGAAGTCGGCTTCGAAGTCGGCGATTGCGGCGGCGAGCTGGGTGAGC
>CAZTDG010000329.1:0-1668 GCA_964612655.1 uncultured Acidimicrobiales bacterium
CGGCGGCTTCGGTGCCAGGGGCAACGAACAACATGACGTTGCCAGGGAGCGCTGCGACATCGAACGTGCGGTTCAGGTCGATGGTTGCGAGGTCGCCGAGGTAGAAGTCGATCTCGGGCGTCTTCGCTCGAGCTGTTTGAATGAACGGTTCGTCGAGGTCGACGCCCACGACGTCGCAGCCTCTACGGGCTAATTCGATCGCTACCCGGCCGGTACCGCAACCACCGTCGAGAACGGTCGTGGGGGAGAAGCGGCAGATAAAGTCGGCCTCGCCATGGACGCTCTGGCCGTCGCGTTCCATCTCTGCCCACTTGGCGTCGTATGCGGAAGTGTCGACCGACTTCCACTGGCTTGTCGGCTTCACCGGATTGTTGTCAGCGCTGCTCATGTGTCGAGCCTATGGCGATGGCGGCTCAGTCTTCGAATGGCGGTTCGCCGATGCGTAGCTGTAGGCGGGCCCGTGATATCGCCTCGTTGATTTGCGTGCATGCTTTCTCGCGGTCGATCAGGTCCTGAGAAGCCGCTACGACCGGTGTTGCTTCGAGTCCGTGCTCGATGAGGAGCTGCGGTGCTTTTCGGCCTTGCGCCCGAAGCATGCGAACGGCGTCTGGGTGTATTCCACGGGGAATTGGAAACCCGTCGTCGCCACCCCGGCTCACCCGAGCCCGAGCGTCGGCCAGTGGTATGTGATGCTCTTCGCCTTCGAGGCCGCGGACGATGACGATTGTTCCGTCGATCAGTACCCCTGGTAGCCCAGGATCGACGGACCGCGAGCGTGGCCAGAGTCTTTGGAAGATGCCGATCAGCGCTGTCGCAGCGAACAACCCGACCAGCCACCATGTTTCTGTTTGGACGGCCCTCACAAGGCTCAGCAGCGCTGCGGCATGACCGAAGACCGTCCACGGCCCCCAGCGTCGCGGAGTCCAGATCTGTACTGGCTCGTTCGAGATCGTGTGACTACCTCCGTGTGTGCTTCTGCGGCTGCCTTGCCTACGGCTACCGGTCGTCTATATACCTTAAATATAAGGCATATAAGCGACCTTGTAAAGGGGAATGAGAAAGTTCGCCGAAAACGACAAATGACGCCCAGAGGGCGCCAGTTTGCTCGATATCCCCGCGGGGATCAGATCTTGTTGCCGTTAGGCGTCTTGGAGAAGGCGGACTCGCTTGGTGAGTCGGCTCTTCGTGCGAGCAGCGGTGTTCTTGTGCATCGTGCCCTTGGAGACAGCGGAGTCGATGCGCTTGATAGCGATCTTCAGCTTCTCGTCGGTGTCGTCGGCGCCAGCTTCGGCCGCTTCGATCGCCGCACGGGTACGGGTGCGGATCTCGCCACGGATAGCCCGGTTGCGGTCGTTGCGCTTCTCGTTCTGTCGGTTGCGCTTGATCGCACTCTTGATATTTGCCACTGCGAAGACCTCGATACGTGTTCGACCCGTCCCTACGGGCCAGCAGATAAGGCTACAAGACTGGCGCACCGACGCAACCCTGGCCGATATCACATCGGGGGAGCGGAGCTCGCGGAGCGACCATGTGGATGGCCGCGGACGTCGACCGGAAGCGTGGGTGGTGTTGGGGGAGTGGAGCTCGCGGAGCGACCATGTGGGTGGCCGCGGACGTCGACCGGAAGCGTCGACATGTGACAGTACGATGGAAGTACTCATGGATCAG
>CAZTDG010000330.1:0-1640 GCA_964612655.1 uncultured Acidimicrobiales bacterium
AGTTGTAGTGGTGCATGTAACGCTTGCGATCGATCGGGTCGATGCCGTCGATCATTTGGTCCATGCGTCCCATGCCCAAAGTCGTGATGTTCATGACCTGGGTTTCGCCACGCTGGAACAAGCCAGAGCCGTGAGCTGTAGGGATGAGGTCAACCTCAGAGGAAACCGGACGAAGGTCCGAGGTTCCACGGCCGTCGATACGCATGCCGTCTTCGACGATGCGCTTGCGAACTGCGGCCTTCTTGACCGAGTTGAACGCTTGACCAATGGCGCCTGCCTCATCAGCGAACTGCTCAGCGAGTGCTTCCTTGACCTCGTCCTTGACGGCGCTTTCGGCACCCTGACGTTCCATCTTGTCGGCGATGGTCTGGGTAGCAGCGATCTTGTCGCCGAACCCGGACTCAACAGCGGCGAGCAACTCGTCTGAGTAGTCGCCCATGACCGGGAAGGTCATCTTCTCTGGAGCGCCAACCTTTTCGAGGAGTGACTCCTGAAGCTCGATTGCCTGACGGATCCACTTCTTGGATGCGTCGAGGCCCTCGGCGAGGGTGCTCTCGTCGACGACTGGGCCGCCTTCTGCGTGCACGCCCCAGGTCTTCTCGGTTCCACCGGCTTCAACCATCATGACGGCGACATCGTCGTCGTCGAGGAGGCGTCCAGCTACGACCATTTCGAAGGTCGACTCGGCCGACTCTTGGTAGGTCGGATGAGGGATCCATTCACCTTCGACGGTGTAGGCGATTCGTACCGCACCGATCGGGCACTCGAAAGGAATGCGCGAAATGATGAGGGCAGCCGACGCTGCGTTGATTGCCAGAACGTCGTATGGGTTCTCCATGTCGGCGCCAAAGATGGTGCCGACGATGTGAACATCGTTGCGGAAACCCTCTGGGAAGTTCGGACGCAACGGGCGGTCGGTCAAACGATCGACGAGGATTGCGGCTTCGCTTGCTCGGCCTTCACGACGAAAGAACGATCCGGGGATCTTGCCAGCTGCGTAGCTGCGCTCTTCCATGTCGACGGTCAATGGGAAAAAGCTTGCGCCATCGCGTGGCTTATCGCTTGAAGTTGCGGTCACGAGGACCATGGTGTTGCCCAGTTGGGCAAGCACTGCGCCGTCGGCAAGACCAGCAAGCTGGCCCGTTTCGAACGACATAATCTTGTCAGGCGCGCCCATAACGGCATCGCTGACGGAATGTTTCTCAGCCATAGTTTGGCTTCTCCTTCACTCGAGGAAAGCCTCGAGTTGTATGGCCCGGCACCTTGCCGGACTAACCGAGCCGACCTTCGGCTCGCTTCTTATTTCCTGGCATTGGCCAGAGTCGCCGGACGTATCCGGCATTTCGTCACCTTAGACGTATCTAGGTGCGGGTCGTGATTCCAAATCGACCAATGGGCTTTGTTGTTGAGGTGAACGATTCACCCCGTACGCGAAAGCGAGCGGCCGCTGGGCCGCTCGTTCCGTTCTCCTACCGACGAATGCCGAGATGTGCGATCAGCTCGCGATAGCGCTCAACGTCATTATCACTGACGTAATCGAGCAATCGACGACGCTGACCTACCAGCATGAGAAGGCCTCGACGACTGTGGTGGTCCTTCTTGTGAACCTTGAGGTGCTCGGTGAGGTGCGTGATACGTGC
>CAZTDG010000331.1:0-1588 GCA_964612655.1 uncultured Acidimicrobiales bacterium
TTCGAGCACGTCACAGCTGGGTAGGTCAAGGTGGTTGGTCGGCTCGTCGAGCACTAGGAGGTTGACGGGCACCACCATGATCTTCGCCAGGGCGAGGCGGGTCCGTTCGCCACCGGAAAGCTCGATGATCTTGCGGTCTGCGGCATCGCCGGAAAAGCCGAACGAACCCAGCACGGTCCGCCAGTTGCGGTTGCTGTTCTTGGGGGTGACCGACAAGAGTTCTTGATGGACGGTCTTCGCCGGGTCCATGTCCTCGGCCTGATCTTGGGCGAACGAGGCCAGGTCGACATTGCTGCCCAACTGGATCGTGCCGGTCGACGCTTCGAGGCCACCGGTCAGCATCCGGATCAGCGTGGTCTTGCCCGCGCCGTTCGGGCCGACGAGGCCTACCTTGCGTCCGCGCTCCACAACAAAGTTGACGTCCTCGAGAATCGTGTTGCCGTCGTAGCCGACGCTGGCGTTCTCGATCTCGGCCACGATCCGCGATGAACGCTGCGGTTCGGGGAAATCAAACTTTGCGGCGACTTCTGACTCGGTCGGAACCTCGATCAGCTCCAACTTCTCCATGGCCTTGATGCGGCTCTGCACCTGCTTGGCTTTGGTCGCCTTGTAGCGGAAGCGGTCGACGAACGCTTCGGTGCTAGCGATTTGGCGACGTTGTTGCTCGGCCTGTGCGGTGAGCTGGGCGATGCGTTCTTCGCGAGCCGCCACATATTCGAGGAACGTGCCGACGTACTCCTGCGCTACGCCTGCGCTGATCTCCAGAATTCGATTCGCGACCGCGTCGATGAAGTCCCGATCGTGCGACACGAAGAACAAGGCGCCACTCCATGTGGCCAAGTGGTTCTCCAGCCAGGCGACCGAGTCAACATCGAGGTGGTTTGTGGGCTCATCGAGGATCAACACGTCCGGGTTGGAGAGCAACAGTCGGGCCAGAGCCACCCGCATGCGCCATCCGCCGGAAAGTTCCTTGATCGGTCGTTCGTTCCAATCCGGAGGGAACCCAAGACCGGCGAGCACCCGGTGAGCCTCGGATTCGAGCGCGTAGCCGCCATGGGTTTCGAACTCGGTTTGTGCCTGGCCGTATTGCTCGATGATGCGGTCCATATTGGAGCCATCGTCGGTTTCGAGTTCAGCTTCGAGCGTCCGAAGGCGAGTAGCGATGTCTCGGATATGTTCGGCACCGTCAAGGGTTTCTGCGAGCACGGATCGGTCAGTGGCTTCGGGAAGTTCCTGAGCGAGATACCCAATCCGGAGATCCTTGGGCTTGTGAATGACACCGTCGTCTGGTTCCTGCACCCCCATGATCGACTCGATGAGTGTCGTCTTGCCCACGCCGTTTCCGCCGATCAACGCGATGCGACGACCGGCCGAAAGCTGCAAGGTGACGTCGCTAAAGAGCGTTCGCGCCCCATGGGCCTTGGACAATCCGGACACGGTAAGCACCCGCTAAAGGATAGGAGCGCCAACCGCGGGCCAATACGATCAGGAGGTGGTATCTGCAACATCTTCGACGGTCGAACCAATTGACCAAGGCGAGATCGCCCAGCGCGCGCAGCTGCGCCGCATGAAAGGCTTCGCAACGCTG
>CAZTDG010000332.1:0-1584 GCA_964612655.1 uncultured Acidimicrobiales bacterium
CAGGCGCGAGGTCGAGGAGCGCAGCGACGGATCCGAGCCCTGGAGGCGAAGCCGGAAAAGCAGCTGTCCATCGCCAGAAGTAGCCAGCCCGGCGAGCGAAGCGAGCAGCGGCTGCTAGCTTCAGGCGATGGACAAAGACGAGTACCTGGCCGCGATCGAATCTGATAGCGAGAAGCTGTTGAGTGCTGCCTCGTCCGTGCCTCAGGACAACCCGGTTGCGGTGTGTCCGGGATGGACCGTGCGCGACCTCGTCGCCCACCAGGGCAAGGTGTGGGGAATCGCTGCCGCCAACGTAAGTGCGGCCGCTAGCGAGTTCACGCCACCCGCCGATCCAACGCCGCCAGACGAACCTGGCAAGCTCTTCGAATGGGCCGCCAGCGTGCGCTCGACGATGCTCGAAGCGTTGGCCGCAGCCGACCCCGAAGACGCCGCGTGGACCTTCGCGGCGAACAACCAAACGGCCGGGTTCTGGCAACGACGCATGGCAAGCGAAACCATGCTTCACCGCTGGGACGCTCAGAGCGTGGCCTTGGATATCGATCCGCTGTACCCCAACCACGCCGCTGACGGGATCGACGAATACCTGGAGGTCGGCCTGCTCTATTCTTCGAGCCGGCCAGATCGCACCTACCCGTCGCAGTCGCTCCACCTCCACTGCACCGACACCGTCGGGGAATGGACGGTCGTTGGCGACGATGGCCCCAACGTGACCGTCACCAAGGAGCACGCCAAGGGCGACGCCGCCGTGCGTGGCCAAGCCGAAGAGGTGCTTCTTTGGGTGTGGGGCCGACCAGGACAGGTCGAGATCTTCGGCGATGAGCAAGTGGCCAATACCTGGCAAGCGCTAGCGCCATGAGTGCCGAGCTTCCGGAGCTCAACCTCGACTTCGTCCGGTCGCAGTTTCCTGCGTTCGACCAACCAAGCTTGGACGGTTGGGCGTTCTTTGAAAACGCTGGCGGGTCGTACCCGAGTCGCCAGACCGTCGATCGTCTGCACCGCTTCTATACCGAGACCAAGGTTCAGCCCTACGCGCCGTACCCGGCGTCGACGGAAGGCGGTCGCCAGATGGACGACGCCTACACCCGCCTCGCGGGCGCCCTCAACGTTGGACCCGACGAGGTACACATCGGGCCGTCCACCTCACAGAACACCTACGTGCTCGCCCAAGCATTTCGCGCTGGTTGGGCCGAAGGCGACGAGATCATCGTCACCAACCAAGACCACGAAGCGAACTCCGGTGTCTGGCGGCGGCTCGCCGATCACGGCATCGTCGTGAAGGAGTGGGGCATCGATGCCGACACCGGGATGCTCGATATCGCTGCGCTCGATGGTCTCATTACCGATCGCACCAAGCTGGCAGCGTTCCCGCATTGCTCGAACATCATTGGCTATCTGAACCCGGTCGCCGACATCTGCGCGAAGTTCGCCGCCTCGAATGTGATCACGATCGTCGATGGGGTTTCCGCTGCGCCGCACGGTCTGCCCGATGTCGCTGCCCTCGGCGCCGACGTCTATCTGTTCTCTGCGTACAAGACGTGGGGTCCCCATCAGGGGGTCATGACGGTGCGCCGGTCGGTGTGCGAT
>CAZTDG010000333.1:0-1584 GCA_964612655.1 uncultured Acidimicrobiales bacterium
TCCTCGACGAGCTGACCTATCTCATCAACTGGGGCTGGATCGACCCCGAACCCGTCTACGAAGCAATCCGGAACCGACCGGAGAAGGTGAACGTGGTCGTTACTGGGCGCGACGCACCAGAGGGTCTGATCGAAGTCGCTGACACCGTGACCGAGATGACCAAGGTGAAGCACGCCTTCGACCGCGGCATTATCGCCAAGAAGGGCATCGACTACTGATGACGGCCACACATCAGATCGGCAATGGGTTCACGATGCTGCTCGGCGGGGCTCGCAGCGGGAAGAGCGACCTGGCCGTGAAGCTCGCCACCGAATGGGATGGCCCGGTCATGTTCGCCGCTACCGCTGAGCCCAGCGATGACGACATGGCTAACCGCATCGGACGTCATCAGGCTCAACGACCGGAACATTGGGGACTGGTCGAGTCACCGATGCTGAAGGGTGGCGAGGTCGCCGACTGCGACCCGAGCGCGTTGGTGATCGTCGATTGCATCACCTTGTTGGTGAACAACCTGATCTTCAATGACCGGACCGACGACCAGATCAACGAGCACGCAAAGGTGATGGCCCACGCCCTCGTAAGCCGTAGCGCACCCACACTGGTCATCTCGAACGAGGTTGGCTTGGGCGTTGTGCCCGAAACCGAACTCGGTCGCCGCTACCGGGATGTGCTCGGCCGATACAACCGGCATCTCGCGAGCCGCGCCCAGACCACCCTCTTCATCGCCGCCGGAAAGGCAATGCCGCTCCTGCCGGTCACCTGGTAGCCGCCGTTGCCGTTCGCTGCGATCGCAAAGCAATTTGCTGTCGCCGTCGCGCCGAGTTCGATGTCAGGTCGAGGCCCGCCAGGGCCGGATCCGAGCCCTGGAGGAGCGAAGCTCCGGGAAAATCAGAACTCTTCAAATCGGCCGAGCACGCCGGCGTTGGCGGCACGATCAAGGATTTCGAGGCCGAGGACCGAGAAGCCGAAGTAGAGGATCGCTCCCGCGAGCAATGGCCACCCCCATGTGACGCCGAATAGCCCGAGAACGAGGCCAGCGATGCCGAAGGCCGGTGCGGCCAGGCCGCTGAACCCAAACCCGATCTTGGTGAAGGCGGCGATCTTTTCGTTACGCACCACAAGGCCCCATGTGGTTAGCGCCGTCGAAGACACAGTTGCCAGCGCTGCGATCCAACCCAAAGAGCCGAGGAAGAAGTTGACCCCTGCAAAAATGGTCGACCCAATCAGCATCATGTAGGCGAGCAGATTGAGATCGCCTGCCGCGGCCTCATGGCGTTGCTCTTCGGTTAGCCCGTCAGCGGGTTCTTCAGCCACGATCAAACGCTACTGGCAGCGACACCGAGCTGACACGGCGGCACCGTTTGGTGACAGTGGCCGACGGGCCTAGCCTGCGCTGGTGATGGGTGACATGCCAACAACGCGAGGACTAGTTGCAGAAGTAGCTGCAGCCCCTTCGGCCGACGACGAAAGTCGTGCAGCGACACAAGCACGGGTCGACGACATCTTGCGGCCAGCGGGCGCGTTCGGCCGACTCGACGAAGTCGCGGTGCATTTGGCGGCGTGGCAGCGCACGCCCTCCCCCAC
>CAZTDG010000334.1:0-1501 GCA_964612655.1 uncultured Acidimicrobiales bacterium
CGAGCGTTGCCCGCCTAGCGCACCTCCCCTTCACCGATCTCAAGATTGATCGGACACTTGTGGAGGGCGCAGCTGGTCCGATGGGCGAGATCATCAAAGGCGTGACGCGATTCTGCGAGGCGTCCGACATTCGCGTGATCGCCGAGGGGATCGAGACCACAGACGAACTTGAGGCTGTGCGATCGCTGGGCGTCACTACGTTCCAGGGTTACCTGCTTGGTCGGCCCATGCGCATCGAGGATTTCATTCGCAATCTAGAAGGCCGGACTGAACTCGGTGGTGACGCCGTCGACTGGTCGTTTGAAGTCGAGAAGACGAACAACTAGTTGTTCTGAGCTCGCCAGTCGGACTTGGGGTAGGTGCCGAGGCGCTTCATCTTGGTGCAGAAGAACTGCAGCTCTTCGAATGCGTTCGCGATGGCGGGGTCCGATGGATGGCCCTCGACCTCGGCATAGAACTGGGCTGCGGTGAAGCTCTGGTCGACGATGTAGCTCTCAAGCTTGGTGATGTTCACGCCGTTCGTCGCGAAGCCGCCGAGCGCCTTATAGAGGGCTCCCGGGATACTGCGGGTCTCGAACACGAGCGACGTCATCGCGTCGCCAGCTAGCGGGTCAGGTTCGACCGCCGTACGAGACATCACTACGAAACGGGTGGTGTTGCCGAGCCGGTCTTCAATGCGGCCACGCAGAATCTTGAGGCCGTAGATCTCCGCGGCCAGCTCGCTGGCGATGGCACCGAAGCTCGGGTCGTTGCGCTCCGCGGCCTCCTTGGCCGCGCCTGCGGTGTCGCCGAAATCCATCGGCTCGACGCCCAGCTCACGGATCAGCTCACGACACTGGGCGAGACCCTGCTCGTGTGACGCGACCGTCTTAAGGGTTTCGAGCGATGCGCCTTCTGGGCCGAGTAGCTGGTGGCGCACGGGCTGGTAGTGCTCGCCGATGATGTACAGGCTCGATTCGGGCAGCAGATGATGAATGTCGGCCACTCGCCCGCCGAGCGTGTTCTCGATCGGGATCATGCCGAGTTCACATTCGCCGTTCTCAACGGCGGCAAAAGCACGGGCGAAGGTGTTGAAGCCGACGGGCTCCATATCGGGGTAGGCCGCTGCACACGCCATGTGTGAATAGGCCCCCATGACGCCTTGGAATGCGATTCGAGGTCGAGAACTCATGTCGTCAGGGTAATTCCGCTTGCCCGAAGGTGCGACCACCAGGGCTTGGTTGCTGTGTCTTGGCGTTCACCATTACCCATGCGTCCCGCCATGAAAGGGCTCGCATAGAGCGTTGTTCCCTTGCCAATAGCCAACTGGTAGGTGTATCTGTGGGGTAGTGAGATCGACCGACCGCAAACCGTGGTCGTGAAGGGTGAATTCTGTGCGGACGTTTGTGTTGGCGACCATGTTGTTGGTTGGGCTATCCATCGGGGTTGCACCCGGGGCCTTGGGGGCGCAGGACTCGTTTGCGTGTTCGGTCGAGGACGGGGTGGTGTCGTGGTCCGATCA